>CALPYF020000010.1:87500-121402 GCA_943327755.2 Deinococcus hopiensis KR-140 | reverse complement strand
GGCGATCGGGGACTAACCCCGATCGCCGCTCCTCTTTCTCCGCCCTTATGCGCCAGGTTGCGTGGCACTCTTGCTCAGAGGCACCGGGATGTTGCCCTTGTCGCCTTGCGGTTTGGGCAGCAGCAGGAGGTCCAGCACCTGACCCACCCGCTCGAAGGTGTGGATGCGCAGTTCACCGCGGATGCTCTCGGGGACGTCCTGGAGGTTCGGCTCGTTGTCCTTGGGCACGATCACCTCGCGGATGCCGCCCTGGTGCGCGGCCAGCAGCTTCTCCTTCACGCCGCCGATGGGCAGCACGCGCCCGCGCAGGCTGATCTCGCCGGTCATGGCGACGTCCATGCGGACCGGGCGGCCGGTGATGGCGCTGATCACGGCCGTGGCGATCGTGATGCCCGCGCTGGGGCCGTCCTTAGGGGTAGCGCCGTCGGGGAAGTGCACGTGCAGGTCCATGGTCTTGTGGAACTCGGGGTCCGCGCCGTACTCGGCGGCGTGGGCGCGCAGGTACGCGATGGCCGCGCCGACGCTCTCCTTCATCACGTCCCCCAGCGAGCCGGTCATGACGATCTTGCCGCTGCCCGGTGTGGCTAGGGCCTCGACGAGGAGCATGGTGCCGCCCACGCTGGTCCAGGCGAGGCCCTGCGCGACGCCCACCTGGGGCTCCTTCTCCATCTTGTCCGGGCGGTGCAGCGGCACGCCCAGGTAGTCGGGCACCTGCGCCGCGTCGATGACCTTCACGCCCTGCCAGGGACTTTCGAGCAGTTCACGCGCGGCCTTGCGGGCCAGCTTGCTGACCTGACGGTCGAGGTTGCGCACGCCGCTCTCCGCGGTGTACTCCTCGACGATGCGGTTCAGCGCGGCATCCGTGATCTCCAGGCGGCCGGTCAGGCCGTGCGCCTTGATCTGCCGGGGCACGCGGTAGCGCTTGGCGATCTCGACCTTCTCGACCTGGGTGTAGCCGGGGATGTTGATGATCTCCATGCGGTCCAGCAGGGGCCGGGGAATGGTCTGGAGGCTGTTGGCGGTCGTGATGAACATGACCTGCGACAGGTCGTACGGCACTTCCAGGTAGTGGTCCTGGAAGGTATGGTTCTGCTCGGGGTCGAGCACCTCCAGCATGGCGCTGCTGGGGTCGCCGCGCCAGTCGCTGCTCATCTTGTCGATCTCGTCGAGGAGGATCACGGGGTTCGTGACGCCCGCGTTCTTCATCGCCTGGATGATCCTCCCCGGCATTGAGCCGATGTACGTGCGGCGGTGGCCGCGGATCTCGGCCTCGTCGCGCACGCCGCCCAGCGCCATGCGCACGAACTTGCGGTTCAGGCTGCGGGCGATGCTCTTGCCCAGGCTGGTCTTGCCGACTCCGGGAGGGCCCACGAGGACCAGGATCGGGGCGCGCAGTTCGGCGTCGTCGGTGCGTTCCTCGGCGGTGCGTTCCTTGCGGGCCTCCTCGGTCTCGCCGGGCTTGTGGGTCAGCTGACGCACCGCCAGGAATTCCAGGATGCGGTCCTTGACGTCACCCAGCGCGTAGTGGTCGGCGTCGAGGATCTCGCGGGTGCGGGCGATGTCCAGGATCTCCTCGTCACGCTTGCTCCAGGGGACGTCCACCAGCCAGTCGATGTAGTTGCGCACGACGGTGCTCTCAGGGCTGCCGCCCGGCGTGCGTTCCAGACGCTGGAGTTCCTTTAGCGCCTTGTCCTTCACGCTGTCGGGCATGCCCGCCGCCTCGATCTTCTCGCGCAGCGCCTCAATCTCGGCCGGGCCGTCCTCGCCGCCGCCGAGTTCCTTGCCGATGGCCTTCATCTGCTCGCGCAGGTAGTACTCGCGCTGGTTGGCGTCCATCTGCTCCTTGACGCGCCCCGCGATCTTCTTGTCCATGTTGAAGCGTTCGGTGTCGCGCGACAGGAACTTCAGGGTCGCCTCCAGCCGCTCGCGCAGGCCCACGGCCGCCAAGATCTCCTGCTTCTCCTCGGGGGTCCAGGTGGCATGGTGGGCGACCTGATCGGCCAGCGCGCCGCCGTCGGTCAGGGCCTTGATGCCCTCGAGCTGGTAGTTGTCCAGGCGCAGGTTCTTGTTCTGGCGCTGGTACTCCTCGAAGGCCGACTTGATCTCGCCGATCAGCACGGGAATCTCGCGGCTGTCGTCGGCGGGGGCGGGGCGGGTCTCGGCGCGCACGCGCAGGTACGCCGAGGGCACCTCGTCGAGCACGGCGGCGCGTTCCTGCGCCTCGATGAGCACCTGGTAGGTGTTGTCGGGCATGCGCACGACCTGCTTGATGACGGCCAGGACGCCCATCTCATGCAGTTCGGCGCGGGTGGGGTCGTCCGTGCGGGCGTCCCGCTGGGTGAGCAGCAGCACGCGGCGGTCGCTGGCCTGGGCCTCGTCCACGGCGCGTTTGCTCTTGGGGCGGCCCACGTCGACGTTCATGGTGACGCCGGGCAGGATCACGATATTTCTCAGTGCGACGACGGGAAGTTCCCAGATCATGCTTGCTCCTTAACGGCCGCGCGCTGGGCGCGGGAATACTTGAGTGTATCGCGGGGGGTCATGAGACGACACCCCCGCACGGTGTCCCCAGAGTGTAGGGACTGGTGCGGGGGCGTGCTGTAACCTCTATCGCTATGCTCAGGCAGACTTCTTGAGTCCCTTAGACTCAAGGAGCTCCATCGGGGCGTCGATGTGCGCCGCGTCGAAGCGCAGCTCCTTCAGACCCTCCACCGGCAGCTCGAACAGCAGGTCCGTCATGGCCTTCTCCAGCACCGCCCGCAGCCCACGCGCCCCGGTCTTGCGGTCACGGGCCCGGCGCGCCACCTCGCGCAGCGCCTCGTCCGTGAAGCTCAGATCCACGTCCTGGAAGCCGAACAGCGCCTGGTACTGCGACGCGATCGCGCCCTGCGGCTCGGTGAGGATGCGCATCAACGCCTCCTCGTCCAGATCCTGAAGCTGCACCACCAGCGGCAGACGCCCCACGAACTCCGGGATCAACCCGAACTTCACGAGATCCTCCGGCAGGAAGCGCAATTCTTCCTTCTCGTCGCCCTTGTGCTCGGCGCCGAAGCCCACCGCGCGCACGTTCGTGCGGCTGCGGCCTATGTCCGCGATGCCGTCGAACGCGCCGCCCACGATGAACAGTATGTTCTTCGTGTTCACCTGCACGAGCTCCTGCTGCGGGTGCTTGCGGCCCCCCTGCGGCGGCACCTGCGCGACCGTGCCCTCGATGATCTTCAGCAGCGCCTGCTGCACGCCCTCGCCGGACACGTCGCGGGTGATGCTGGTCCCCTCGGATTTGCGGGCGATCTTGTCGATCTCGTCGATGTAGATGATCCCGCGCTCGGCGGCCGCCACGTCGTACTCGGCGGCCTGCAGCAGGCGCACGATGACGTTCTCCACGTCGTCGCCCACGTACCCGGCCTCCGTCAGCGTGGTCGCGTCCGCGATCGCGAAGGGCACCTCCAGCATCTCCGCGAGGCTGGACGCCAGCAGCGTCTTCCCGGTCCCGGTCGGCCCGATCAGCAGGATGTTGCTCTTCTGCAGGTTCACGTCCGGGTGCGCCAGCCGCTGGTAGTGACTGACCACTGCGACCGCCAGCGCCTTCTTCGCCTCGTCCTGACCGATCACGAACTCGTCGAGGTACGCCTTGATCTCGCGCGGGGTGGGCAGCTCGTCCAGGCTGAACTCCGCACCGCCCTTCGTGCGGTTCTGCTTGACCAGCTCGTGCGCCCGCTCGGTGCACTCGTTGCAGATGAACGCCGCGCGGCCCGGCGCCTCGATCAGCTGCGCGATCTGCGGATGTTGCCGCCCGCAGAACGAGCAGCGGTCCCCTCCCTTCGTCATACGCTGTCCTCCTGCGCCCGCGTGCGGTCCACCACACTGTCGATCAGGCCGTATTTCATCGCCTCGTCCGGCGACATGAAGTAGTCACGCTCCATGTCCCGCATCAGCTTGTCGTGCGGGATGCTGGTGTGCTCGTGGTAGATGCCCACCAGCTTGTCACGCAGGTGCAGCACCTCCTTGGCCTGCACCTCCAGGTCCGGGGTGTTCCCGCGGAAGCCCGCCGACCCCTGGTGGATCATGATGCGGCTGTTAGGCAGCGCCATGCGCTTGCCCTTGTCCCCGGCCATCAGCAGCACGCTGCCCATGCTCATCGCGATCCCCACGCAGATCGTCGACACGGGCGCCTTGATGTAACGCATGGTGTCGTAGATCGCCAGGCCCGCGTACACCTCACCGCCGGGGCAGTTGATGTACATCTGGATCTCCTGCTCCGGGTTCTGAGAATCCAGCAGCAGCAGCTGAGCCACGATGGTGTTCGCCATCTGCGACTCGATCGGCGTGCCCACGAAAATAATCCGGTCCTTGAGCAGACGGGAGTAGATGTCGTACATCCGCTCGCCGCGCCCGGTCTGTTCGATCACGTAGGGAATCACGCTCATGGCAGCGATTATCGCACGGCGCAGGAATGCGAACGTAGGCGAACCCTGACTTCACCTCACCGTGCGCCGCCCCACCTATTTGAGGGCGTCCGCCACCAGCTTCGCGGCCCGCAACCGGCGCTCATTGTCCGACAGACCCTCGGTGTTGGCCAGCTCCGTGAACTTCTGGGACAGGTCCTCAGGCAGATTCACATACTTGACTACCTTTCCGCCCACCTGGTAGGCCTGACTGAGCTGCACGATCACGCGCCGTGTGCCCACGCTGTAGTGGCCGGGCGCGAACACGTCTGGGGTCACCACCCGCCCGAACGCCAGCGCATCTTTCAGTATGGCCAGCCCCTTCCCGGGATCGACCTCCTCGTGATTCGCCAGGGCCTGCGTGACCCCCACGGCGTTCCTGGTGCCCTCAACCAACCGTTTCGGTGCCTCCAGGACCTCCTTGGCCATGCCCTTGGGAGCGAGCCCCCCGCCGAATTCCAGCAGGCTCACGACCGCGTCCGCCGCGGCCTCCGTGTTGTCCTCGCCGCGGTTGTACTGATCGGCGGCCTTCAGACTGGCCGACCCGGCCGACAGCAGAACAGTCGCTATACCCATCGGTGTGGAGATCGGTGGAATCATGGCCAGCAACTTCGTGATTTCGGCCAGCTGATCAATGTTCTCTGCCGCCAGAGCAAGTTCGGACGGTCCCTTCAGGAGTGTCCCCGACAGGTTCGCGTGCCCCTCGACCTCAAACCGCAGCGTTCCGAACCCATGCGGGGACTTCTCGGCGTACTCCTGAATGGCCGTCATGAACGATCCGTACACGTCGTCCGGTTTCTCGAACGGGCGGCCGTTGTACGCGCGAACGCGGTTGGCATCCTCCGGGGTGTTCATGGGCGGCAGTTCTACGATCCGGATGAACCTCTCGGTGCCGCGGATCATGGTCGCCATGAACAGGCGCAGGTGCACATCCTTGCCGTCATTCTGGCTGAGGGCTGCGTGGATCCGGGTCACGTTCCGGTCACTGTCAGCCAGGCCGCTGCCCATGTCTGCTGGGTTGCCCATCTTCGGGAAAATGTTGGGTAAATTGACAGCTTCGCGTAACGCGGCCGACTTGGCACCTACGGGTGATTGATCGGGGTTGATGGATGCTGCGTTGTCTGCGTTCTGCTCTGGTAAGAGCTGTAATTCCTCTTCCAGCGAGCCCAGCGGCAGCTCTTCCTTGTGGCGATCAAGGAGGGCGCGGGTGTAGTCCTCTGCGCGGCACACCGTGAACTGATATTCGTCGCGCGCCACGACCGTTTCATACGCGGCACCGACCGGCATGCTGTCCTGCGCGGCCTGCTCGGCGCTGCCCTGCACCCGGGTTCGGACCGTCCCGTCCGGCCCGCGTTCGTCGAAGCGGTACCAGGGGCCGCCCACGTACAGGTTCGATGAATGCGCCTCATTCGTTCCTGGCTGGTGTGCGTCTCTCTGGCCACTGGCCTCGGGTGGTGGGAAGCGCAGACGCGGCGTACCCAGCCGATGCGGGCGCGAGCCGACAGCCAGCGCGTCAGCACGAGGCTTGGATGGGTGCGGATTGTCGGTCTGCACCAGCGCGCATTCCATGACGTATTGACCGGGTGCCAGGCCGGCGTCTACCTGATACTTATGGCCGCTTCCGCTCTTCACGGTCTCGAACGAGGCACCTTTGTCCCGTTTCAGTGTCCAGTGACAATCGGTCCTGCGTTCCTTGGAGAGTTCACCCGTCCACACCGCCGCCTCGAACTGCGCTTTCTGGTGTGTGCCCAGGCTGTGCCCGTGCCCGGGGAGGATCGTTACGCGCCAGTGCGGCTGCGCCGACCCCTCCAGTGCGGGGGCCTGCGTCGCCTTGGCCCGTGCGCCTGCGTCCCGCAGCTGACGCGCGACCTCCAGGGGAGGGCGGCTGGCCGGTGCGGCTGGTGTTGGCACAGCTGGCGTCGGCGTTTGACTGCGCGGCACCTTGCGTTCCCGGGATGTGAACATGACCCGCATCGTACAGGGTGCGGGTCATGAAGTGACGGGCAGGTCAGTCGACGATCAGGGGGATCAGGACGGGGTTGCGGCCCGTGACCTTGCGCACGAAGCGCCGCACCGCGCCGTACATGTCGTCGCGGACGTCCTCGAGGCGTTTCTTCTCGCGCAGGCCCTGTTCGATGGCGTCCAGGGCGACCTTGCGGATCTGCGCGTCGAGTTCACGGTTGGCGCGCACGAAGCCGCGCGAGACGATCTCGACGTGTGGGGTGGGGTGCAGGACGGCGGTCATGATCAGGATGCCTTCCTGGCTCATGTTCACGCGGTCGAGCAGCACGTCGTCCCCGATGTCGCCGACGCCCAGGCCGTCCACGTACACGGCCCCGGCAGGGACGGTGCCCGTGACCTTGAAGTCGTCCTGTGACACGCGCACGACGTCGCCGTTGCGGGCGATCAGGGTGCGTTTGGGCGGGCGGGGGAGGGTCTGGGCGAGGCGGGCGTGGTTGATCTGGTGGCGGGGTTCTCCGTGCCAGGGTAGGAAGTACTTGGGCCGCGCGAGGTTCAGGATGGTCGCCAGTTCCTCCTGGCTGCCGTGCCCGGAGGCATGCACGCGGTAGTTCGGGGGGTAGTAGACGTCCACGCCGATCTCGTACAGGCGGTTGATGACGAGGTTCACGGCTTCCTCGTTGCCGGGGATGGGGTTGCTGCTCAGGATGACGCTGTCGCCGCGGCGCAGCGCGATCTTGGCGTGGTTGCCGAACGCGAGGCGCGACAGGACGCTCATGGGCTGGCCCTGGCTGCCGGTGCAGACGTACAGCACCTGTTGGTCCTGCAGGCCGTCGACCTCGTCGCTGGCCAGGAACGGTTCGGGCAGTTCCATGTAGCCCAGGGTCTGGGCGACCTGCGCGTACTTGATCATGCTGCGGCCTTCCATGACCACGCGGCGGCGCTGGCGGTGGGCGATGTTGATGACGTTCTGCACACGGTGCACGTTCGATGCGAAGGTCGTCAGGAACACGCGGCCCTTGAGGCCCGCGATGAGGGTCTCGAGGTTACGGGCGACCTCGGCCTCGCTGACGGTGCGGCCCTGACGCTCGGCGTTCGTGGAGTCGCTGAGGAGCAGCGTGACGCCGTCCTTCCCGGCCTGCTCGATGCGGGCGAGGTCGCTGGTCTTGCCGTCGCTGGGTTCCTCGTCGAGCTTGAAGTCCCCGGTGTGCATGACGACGCCGGCGGGGGTGGTGAGCAGGTACCCGGCGTTGTCGGGGATGGAGTGGGTCATGCGGAAGAACTCGACCTGGAAGTGCGTGCCGATCCTGAC
Organism: Deinococcus hopiensis KR-140; assembly: GCA_943327755.2. Taxonomy (GTDB): domain Bacteria; phylum Deinococcota; class Deinococci; order Deinococcales; family Deinococcaceae; genus Deinococcus; species Deinococcus hopiensis_A. The sequence continues at coordinate 113,686 of CALPYF020000010.1, read as the reverse complement.
CTTGTCGCTGAGGTCCACCTCGCGCAGGTCCACCTCGCCGTCCTTGATGCCGAACTCGGAGAGTTTCTCGCGCACGAGGCCCAGGGTCAGGCCCGCGCCGTACACCGGCACGCGCGGCAGGCGGGGCAGGATGTACGGCAGGCCGCCGATGTGGTCCTCGTGCCCGTGGGTGAGGATCCAGCCCTTGATCAGCCCGGCGTTCTGCTGCAGGTAGTCGATGCGGGGGATGATCAGGTCGATGCCCATCTGGTGGCTCTCGGGGAACGCGAGCCCCGCGTCGACGACCATGATCTCGTCTTCAAAACGGTACGCGGTGATGTTCTTGCCGATCTCGCCCATCCCGCCGAGCGGAATGACTTCGAGGTGGGGGGCCGCGCCCTCGGGGCGGGGAGCCTTGCTGGGGTTGCTCATGGGTACTCCGGGAGACCTGCGCCGGGGCAGGGTGTGAGAGAAGGCGGGGCCAGGGAATGCGGCCTGAGTGAGTGGATTGTGTCGCCTGTCGGATACCGCCGCGGGGACGGACTGGGGGCGAAGTACGTTCAACGTAGCACACCGCGTGAGGGCGGCATGACGCGCCTGATGACGCCCGGGTCATTTCTGGAAGTGCAAGGGGGTTAGATCAAGGAAACATCATGAAGGTCCCCCCACGTGCGGCGGTATCATGCTTCTGTGACCCCGCAACGCATTCTCATCATCGAGGACGACCTGGACATCGCCAACGTCCTGCGCATGGACCTGACCGACGCCGGCTTCGAGGTCGACCACGCCGACTCCGCCATGAACGGCCTGATCAAGGCCCGCGAGGAGCAGCCCACCCTGATCCTCCTGGACCTGGGTCTGCCGGACTTCGACGGCGGGGACGTCGTGCAGCGCCTGCGCAAGAACAGCAGCGTGCCGATCATCGTCCTGACCGCCCGCGACACCGTGGACGAGAAGGTGCGCCTGCTGGGCCTGGGTGCCGACGACTACCTGATCAAACCCTTCCACCCGGACGAACTGCTCGCCCGCGTGAAGGTGCAGCTGCGCCAGCGCACCACCGAGAGCCTCACCATGGGCGACCTGACCCTGGACCCGCAAAAGCGCCTCGTGACCTTCAAGGGCGACGAGCTGCGCCTCTCGCCCAAGGAGTTCGACATCCTGGCGCTGCTGATCCGCCAGCCCGGGCGCGTGTACTCCCGCCACGAGATCGGTCAGGATATCTGGCAGGGCCGCCTGCCCGAGGGCAGCAACGTCGTGGACGTCCACATGGCCAACCTGCGCGCCAAGCTGCGTGACCTCGACGGCTACGGGCTGCTCCGCACGGTGCGCGGCGTCGGTTACGCCCTGCGCGGCTGACCGTGACCCTCCCCGACGCGGGCAGCGCCGCGTTCCACGGCGTGGACGCACAGGCGCTGCTCGCCGCCCTGCCGGATCCGGTCGCGCTGCTGGGCCCCAGTGGTCAGGTCATCCTGAACCGGGCCGCGCAGGCGCGCGTGGCCCAGTACTCGGCCACCGGCGACTGGATGGCGCTATTCCAGGGCAGTAGCGTGGCGCCCATTCAGGACGCCGTGCAGGCCGCGCTGCGAGGCGAGACCCGTCAGGTGACCGTGCAGGTTGTGGACACGGTCGCGCCGGGCCTGCTGACGGTGGCCCCCACCGCGGGCGGCGCCCTGCTGCACCTGCACGTGGCCCGCGATCCGCTGGAGGTCGCGCTGGAACTCATGGACGGCCTGGGCCTGGGCATGACCGTGCAGGCCCCGGACACCCGCATCCTGCTCACGAACGACGCGGCCGCGCGCATCCTGGGCATGACCCGCGAGCAGCTCCTGGGCCGGGACTCCATGGACCCCGAGTGGCGCGCCGTGCACCCGGACGGCACGGATTTCCCCGGCGAGACGCATCCCAGCGTGCAGGCACTGCGCAGCATGCAGGTGCAGCGCGACGTCCCGATGGGCGTCTACCACCCCGGTGAGGCCGCGTGGCGCTGGCTGCAGGTGACGGCCATTCCGCGCCGCGCCCCCGGCGCCACGCAGCCCAAACAGGTCACCACGGTGTTCGCCGACGTCACCGAGCGTCAGCAGATGCAGGCCGAGGTGCGCCGCAGCGAACGCCGCTTCCGCTCACTGGTGGAGGCCACCACCCAGGTCGTGTGGAACACCGATCCGGCTGGTTCACTGCTGCCCCCACAGCCCCGCTGGGAGGAATTCACCGGCCAGACCCCCGACGAGTACCGGGGCACCGGCTGGCTGGACGCCGTGCACCCCGATGACCGTGCGGGCGCCATTCACGACTGGCAGGTCGCGCTGAATACCGGTGGGCTGTACACCACCGAGTACCGCCTGCGCCGCGCTGACGGCACGTACGTGCCGATGCTCACGCGCGGCGTGCCCATCATCGACGAGCGGGGACAGCTGCTGGAGTGGCTGGGCACCAACACCGACCTGAGTGCCATTCGCGAGGCCGAGCAGGCCCTGAAACTCCTGAACGCCGAGCTGGAGGAGCGGGTGCAGCAGCGCACGCAGGAACTCGCGCAGCTCACGCGTTTCAGCACGCTGCTCCTCACGGCGGCGGGCGAGAGCATCTTCGGTCTGGACGCGCGCGGCGTGACCACCTTCGCCAACCCGGCGGCGGCGCGCATGCTGGGCCACAGCATCGAGAGCATGATCGGCCAGGAACAGCACGCCCTGGTGCACCATCACCACGCCGACGGCCGGCCGTTCCCGCTGGAGGACTGCCCGATCCACCAGACCCTGCTGGACGGACAGACCCGCCGCGTGGACCGGGACGTCATGTGGCACGCGCAGGGCCACGCCGTGCCGGTCGCGTACGTGGTCACGCCCACCCACGATCAGGCCGGAGAGGTCAACGGCGCGGTGATCATGGTGCAGGACATCACCGAGCGCGTGCGTGCCCAGACGCAGCTGCAGGAACTGATCGACGATCTGGAGCGCAGCAACCAGGACCTCGAACAGTTCGCTTACGTCGCCAGTCACGACCTGCAGGAACCCCTGCGGACGGTGGGCAGCTACGCCGAACTGCTCGCGCGGCGCTACCAGGGGCAGCTCGATCCGCGCGCCGACCAGTACCTGCACTTCATGCAGGACGCCGTGACCCGTATGCGCAGCCTCATCCAGGACCTGCTGAGCTTCGCCCGCCTGAGCCGCACCGAACTGAACTTCGCGCCGGTCACCCTGAACGACCTGATGCTCGCCGCGCAGCAGAACGTGCAGGCCACCCTGGACGCGGCGGGCGGCACCCTGACCTGGGACACGCCGGATCAGGTGTGGGGACAGGGGTCGCTGCTGACCCAGCTGCTCACCAACCTGGTCAGCAACGGGCTGAAATTCCAGCGGCCCGGACAGCCCGCGAAGGTGCACGTCACGTCCCGGCAGGAGGGCGATATGATTCACGTCAGCGTGCGCGACAACGGTATCGGGATCGCGCCCGAGTACCACGCGCGCATCTTCGAGATCTTCCAGCGGCTGCACCGGCGCGAGACGTACGCCGGGAACGGCATGGGCCTCGCCATCTGCCGCAAGATCACCGAGCATCACGGCGGCCGCATCTGGCTTGAATCCGCGCCCGACCAGGGCAGCACCTTCCACCTGACCCTCCCGGCGGTACCCCACCCATGACCCACGACCCTGCCGCCACTGAACCCATCGAGATCCTGCTCGTCGAGGACAACGAACCCGACGTCCTGCTGACCCTGGAGGCCTTCGAGGACGCCCGCGTGCCGAACCGCCTGCATGTCGCCCGGGACGGCGTCGAGGCGCTGCGGTTCCTGCGCCGCGAGGGAGAGCACGCGGGCGCGCCCCGCCCGGACGTGATCCTGCTGGACATCAACATGCCCCGCAAGACCGGCCTGGAGGTGCTGTCGGACGTCAAGGCCGATCCCGAACTGCGCAGCATCCCCGTGGTGATGCTCACCACCAGTCAGGCCGAGGACGACGTGCGCGCCTCCTACGAACGGCATGCCAGCGGGTACGTCGTCAAACCGGTGGGCTTCGACAACTTCCTGGGAGCCATCCGCGCCTTCGAGTCGTTCTGGCTGACCTTCGTGCGCTTCCCGCCCCGGCACTGACGGCCCCGCCGTGGGGTCCGCTGCTCATACAGCGAGTCCCGGCGATTCCAACCTGCCAGGGGCCCTGAGCCACACCTCTCGGGGCCCCTGGCAGGCTGCGGTCAGGGTCCCAGCAGCGACTGAAGCAGCGTCGGCACGGCGGCGCGGCCCCGGGTCAGGGGCGCCCCCCCACGGGCGAAAACCACCACGACCGTCCCCGTGTCCACCTGGACGCCCAGGCCAGCGCGGGCCGCGCGGGCCACACCGTCGTGCCAGCGCGCGCCTCCCGGCACCGCACCCCGCGCGAACCAACCGGGACTGACCCCCGTGACGCCCGGCGGCAGGCCCGGCACGCGCCGCGCGTCCAGCCACTCGGGGCCCACGGCGCCCCTCAGATGCGCCTGCCCGAAGCGCAGCAGGGCGTGCGCCGACCCCGACAGGCCCCCCGCGCCCACGAGTGGCCCGAAGTCCGTCACGCGCGCCGCGCCGGGGGGCCCGCCGGGAGTCACGTCCAGCCCCAGTGGGCCGGTCACCTCGCGCCGCAGCGCCCGCCCGTAGCCGTCCGCGCTGAGCGCCTCCCCTGCTGCGACCGCGCACGCCAGTCCCAGCAGCCCCAGTCCCAGGTTCGAGTACCCGAAGCGCCCCCCGGGCCGCGCCCAGCGCCGCACGCTGCCCACCACCGCGTCCGGGCTCATGGACCCGTAGGGAGCGTAGAAGTGCGTGAAGGTCGTGACGCCCACCCGCGCCGGGTGCAGCGGCACCCCCGCCGTGTGGGTCGCGAGGCCCCACGCGGTCACGTGCCGGGGCAGGCCCCGCAGCGGCCCACCCAGCGCCGCGAGGGGCGCGTGCCAGTCCAGCGCCCCCCGGCGTACCAGCGCGCCCGCCAGCGCCGCCGTGAACGGCTTGGTGACACTCGCCAGCTCAAAAGGGGCGTCCGGGTGCAGGCTGCCCACGCCGTGCACGAGCCACGCCTCCCCACGGGCGGCGCCCACCACGCCCCCACGCGCCAGCGCGGCGCGCAGCAGCGGCCGCAGCGCCGAGAGGTCACGGTCCAGCACACTCCCCAGGTCGCGCAGCGTGCCGCGCAGCGGATCACGGAACATGCCGCGCAGCGTACCCCGGCGCGCCCGGCTCTCAGGGGCGGCTCAGCGGCGCGTGCCTTCATGTTCCGCGCGCTGCCTGACCCTGTCAGAACCCCGCCACACCCGTTCGCCTACGCTGTGGCGAGAAGCGTCCCCGCCGCCGATCCCTTCCTGGAGCCGCCGATGCCGCACCGCCCCCACATTCAGGACCCCGCGCCCCTGCACGATCAGGTGGGCCGCCTGTACTTCCGGGTGGTGCTCCCCACCGTGGCGGTCGCCCTGACCCTCAGCAGCGAGTGGAGCGACGGGCCGGTGCTGCCGCTGCTGACCCTGCTGGCGGCCCTGGGCGCGGCGCTGCACGCCCTGCTGCCCGCGCGGGGCCGGGACGCGCTGCGGTACGTGTTCGCGCTCGTCGCGACCGGGTTCGTGCTGCTCGTCGCGGCGCTGGGCGGCGCGCCCCCCTTCCAGGGCACCGCCGCCCAGCTGACCGTCGCGCTGCTGTTCACGCCTGCCACCCTGATGGCCTGGACGCTGATGTTCGCGGACCGTCCCCGCACCGCGCTGGGCCTGAACACCGGCCTGACCCTGAGCGTCTGCCTGCTGGTGTGGCGCTGGCAGCGGGAGGGCCTGCATCCGGCGCCCCAGCTGAATCTGCCCCTGCTGGTGCTGGTGATCGGCATGACGGTCACCTACTACGCCGTGACCTTCGCACAGATGAACGCGCGCTACCACGCAGGCGAGCAGGAGCGCGTGCGCGACCCGCTGACCGGGCTGCTGAACCGCCGCGCGCTGAACGAACGCCCGGACGGCCCGGAGCCGCTGCACGTGGCGGTGCTGGACATCGACCACTTCAAGCGCGTGAACGACACGCACGGGCACCTCGCGGGGGACCGGGTGCTGCGGGCCGTGGCGGACGTCATCCAGGACGCGCTGGCCGGTCACGGCGAGGCGTACCGCTGGGGCGGCGAGGAATTCGTGCTGCTGCTGCCCGCCGGGAGTGACGCCCCGGCGATGCTGGAGGGCGTGCGGCGTGAGATCGCCGCGCGGCAGTTCACGGGCGGGCAGCGCGTGACGCTCAGCGCCGGACTGACCCGCCGGGGTGACGGCGAGGACCTCGGGCGGGCCTTTGAGCGGGCCGACTCGGCCCTGCGCGCCGCGAAGGACGCCGGGCGCGACCGGGTGGTCCTCGCCGCGCCGGGGGGGCTGGGTGCCGCGCCGCTTGACAAGCGCGCCGCTGGCCGGTAACCTTCTCTCCGCTGGTCCGGTAGTGTAGCGGTTAGCATATCTGCCTGTCACGCAGAAGGTCGCGGGTTCAAATCCCGTCCGGACCGCCAGCAAGGGAAGCGCCTCGGTGAATGCCGCAGGCGCTTCCTTCGTTGACCCCGGCCGTTCGCGCTGGTGCCCGGGCGCGGTGCTCAGCGCGGGCCGCCGGAACATGAAGGCCGTAATGAGGGCGGGGGATACACGCGGGCGCGCCGGTTTGCCGTATCATGCGCCCGGTTTCGCACGGCGTCCGCGAGCTGCGCTCTGCTCCGAACCCCGCGCACGGCGAGCCTATCCCCACCGGAGGAGGACGCCCCTCAATGACGACCCCAGCAAGTTTTTCCACCACCGACGCCGCCGAACTGTACCAGGTGCCCAACTGGAGTGGCGGGTGGTTCCGCGTGTCCGACAAGGGCCAGGTGGAGGTCACCCCCACCCCCGGCCTGCACGCGCCCCTGCGCGCCATCGTGGACGAGATCGTCGACCGGGGCGAGAGCCTGCCCGTCATCCTGCGCTTCCCGCAGGTGATCACCGGCCGCGTCAAGCACCTGAACGAGGCGTTCGGGAAGGCCATCGCCGAGTACGGCTACACCAGCCACTACCAGGGCGTGTTCCCGATCAAGGTCAACCAGCGCCGCGTGGTCGTCGAGAGCATCGCCGCCGCCGGGTACGACTACGCGCACGGCCTGGAGGCCGGCAGCAAGGCCGAACTCGCGCTGTGCCTCGCGCAGCGCATGCACCCCGACGCGCTGCTGTGCTGCAACGGCTTCAAGGACGACGGGTTCATCAAGCTGGCCCTGTGGGGCCGCACGCTGGGCAAGAACGTCGTCATCACCATCGAGAAGTACAGCGAACTCGACCGCATCCTGAAGCAGGCCAAGGCGCTCGGCGTGCGGCCCGCCATCGGCGTGCGCTTCAAGCTGCATGCGCGCGGCTCGGGGCAGTGGGAGGAATCCGGCGGGGATCAGGCGAAGTTCGGACTGAACGCCTACGAACTCCTGCGCGTCGTCGAACGCCTGAAAGAAGAGGACATGCTCGACAGTCTGGTCATGCTGCACACCCACATCGGGTCGCAGATCACCGACATCCGCCGCGTGAAGGTCGCCGTGCGTGAAGCCACGCAGACGTACGCGGGCCTGATCGCCGCCGGGGCGCAGCTGAAGTACCTGAACGTCGGCGGCGGCCTGGGCGTGGACTACGACGGGTCCAAGACCACCTTCTACGCCAGCATGAACTACACCGTGCAGGAGTACGCCGCCGACGTCGTGTACACCGTGCAGGAAACCTGCAAGGCCAGAGGCGTCCCCGAACCCGTCATCGTCAGCGAATCCGGCCGGGCGCTCACCGCGCACCACGCCGTGCTGATCCTCCCGGTCGTGGACGTCACCGGCCCCACCCGCGACCTCGAGGACCTCGCCCCGGCCGACGAGAACAGCCACCAGATCATCAAGGACATGGAAGACATCCTGGCGAACATCACCGCCCGGAACTACCGCGAGTCCTACAACGACGCCGTCGGCGACAAGCAGACCCTGCACAACCTCTTCGACCTGGGCTACGTCACCCTGCAGGACCGCGCGCGCGGCGAGGCGCTGTTCAACGCCATCCTGCGTAAGGTCGCCAAACTCATCCAGAACGAAAAATACGTCCCGGACGAGCTGGAAGACCTCCAGAAGGTCCTGGCGGACAAGTACATCTGCAACTTTTCACTGTTCCAGAGCCTCCCGGACAACTGGGCCATCCAGGCCCTGTTCCCGATCGTGCCGCTCGACCGCCTGAACGAGAAACCCACCCGGCAGGCCACCCTGGTCGACATCACCTGTGACAGCGACGGCAAGATTGAGAAGTTCATCGACCTGCGCGACGTCAAGGCCACCCTGCCGCTGCACGAACCCGGCGACAAACCCTACTACCTGGGTGTGTTCCTGATGGGCGCCTACCAGGACGTGCTCGGCAGCGCCCACAACCTCTTCGGGAAGGTCAGCGAGGCGCACGTCACCCTGCGCCCCGGCGGCCGCTTCCACATCGACCTGTTCGTCCGCGGCCAGAAGGCGCGGCGCATGATCGAAAGCATGGGCTACGAGGAACCCATGCTGCGCGACAGCATCGAAGATCAGGCCGACGCCGCCATCAAGAACGGCATCCTGACCAACGAACAGGAACACGAACTCCTCGAGGACTACGGCGAGGAACTCCTCGGGTACACGTACCTCGAATACGAGAACTGAGCGAAGCAGGACGCGGGAGGCGGGGCGCAGGGACGCTCCGCCTCCCGCGTGTTGATGGGTCCTGGGGATGTAGGAGGGGAAGGAACGGGCAGGGTCGGGGGTCACACGCTCCCCCTCCCAGCCTCTCGCTGAGCGATCTGTTCCAGTCCCCCACGAGGGAGAGGGGCAAACCCCACTCCCTACTTCCCACTCCCCGCGCACCTTCAGCGCAACGCGCACCCCCGCCCTGTCGTATAAGAGGGTATGAGCCAGCCCCACCGGGACGACACGGTCATCGAACTGCGGCCCTCCACCAGTCAGGCGCCCGCGCCGAGAGCCGTCACCGCCGGGAAGATCGCCCTGGCGACCGGGGGCGGCGTGCTGGCCCTCGCCGCGCTGGGCGGGGCCGCCATCGCCGTGTTCAACGTCGCGCTGACCACCGTCACCATCGGCGCGTTCCTCGTGGCGATCCTGGCCGTGATCTTCCTGATGCCTGCCCTGATCCTCGCGCTGAACGCCGGACGCGTGAAAGCCAAGGAAGCCGTGGCCCGCGCCATGCCGCTGGAAACCCTGATCGTGCAGCGCAAGCAGTTCGAGACGCTGATTCAGGCGAAAGCCGCGCAGCTTCAGGAAGCGAACGGGCACATCGAGGACTTCCGCCGCCTGATCGACACGAACCGCCGGGACATGGACGCCGCCGACATCGCCCGCTGGGAAACCGACCTGCAGGTCAGCCGCGACGCGTTCGCCCGCGCGCAGACGCACCTGACCGACCTGCGCGCCGACCTCGCCGAGTTCGACCGGCAGATCCGCAAGGCCCGCATCGACACGCAACTCGCGCAGGCCAAGGGGAACGTCGCCAGCGCCCTGCAACAGGCCAAACTCAGCGCCGAGGACCGCCACGTCACCGAGAGCGCCCTGTCGGAAATCGCCCGCCGCGCCGGACGCAATGCCGCCCTCCTCGACCAGGCACTCGCCGCCGGTGAGGAAAACCGCGCGCTGCGGACGGGGCAGGCATGAACCGCTCCGCGCGCATCGGCGGGCTGCTCGCCCTGATCCTCCTGATCTGCGGCGCCGTGATCGTCCTCGACCAGACCCGCACCCAGACCGGCGCGGCCAGCACCCCCGCCACGGGCACCCCCGCGACCGGCACCCCCACCCCCACGCCACCCAGCAGCAACGACGGGTACGGCGACCTGAAGTGACCCCGGAGGCCCCATGAACGCACGCACCCTGCCCCTCCTGACCCTGCTGCTCCTGAGCCCCGCGCAGGCCGCCACGTTCCTGAACGTCGCCACCGGCAGCGCCACCGGCACGTACTCGACCATGTTCAAGAACATCGGCAAGGTCTGCACCCAGAGCGCCTACCTCAAAGAACGCGGCACCAGCGGCAGCCTGGAAAACATCGACCTGCTCCTCAGCAACGAAGTCTCCCTGGCGTTCGTGCAGAGCGACGTCCTGAAAGCCAAAGAACAGATCGACGGCGACACCCGCGTGCAGAACATCAAAGCCCTGCTGCCCCTGCACAACGAAGAAATCCACCTCTTCGCCCCGCCCCCCGTCACCAAGAAAAGCATCCTGGGCAAAGTCACCACCACCGGCGTCACCACCTACACCGACCTGAAAGGCAAACGCGTCGCCGCGTGGGGCGGCAGCCTCATCACCGCCCGCGTCCTCAGCGCCAAACTCGGCGTGCCCTACACCGTCACCAGCGTCAAGGACCGCGACGCCGCCTTCGCCGCCCTGCGCGCCGGACAGGTTGACGCCGTCCTCGCCGTCGTCGGCCAGCCCGCCACGTGGGTCAAGGACCTCAGCGGCGTGAACCTCATCCCCATCCCCTACGCACCCGCCCTGACCGGCATCTACAGCAGCGCCAAACTCCTGTACCCCAACCTGAGCGCCAGCAGCGTCCCCACCGTCGCCGTGCAGAGCGTCCTCGCCACCCGCGACTTCAAGACGCCCGAGAAGAAAGACCTGCTGCTGAAATACCAGAAGTGCGCCATGAGCAAGCTCGTGAACCTGCAGGAAGACGAAGGCATGCACCCCAAATGGCAGGAGGTCACGTTCAAGACGTGGCCCTGGCCGCAGTACAAGTAACGGGCTGATGGCAGAAGGCGGATGGCTGGGGCGACCCGGCCATCTCGCGTTGACAGGGGAGAGGGGCGGCCCTGGCACCTTCTTCCAGTCCGCCCCCCGTCACCACCTCGCGCCCCAGCAGAAGCGTGGGCATGGTGAGTTCAGAGCCCGAACCACGCCACGACTCGCGCCGCTCGTTCGCTTGCCTCGTGGGCTTGCGCGAAGGCGTGCCATGCGCGGATGAAGTCCGTTTCCGCGTATTCCTCGTAGACGTGCGGGGGAATGCGTCCGCGTTCCTCGGTGGTCAGCCACAGCGCGGCATTCAGCAGCAGCGCGAGTTCCTGCGTGGTGATGAATGTCGCCCCGCAGACCTCTCGCGGGTAGGCGGTCACCTGTTCGTCGTACCGGTCGCGCAGGACGTCGGAGACGTCGGGGGGCAGGCCCCGGTCTGCGAGGCCTGCCCCTTGGAGTGCCTGCCGGAACCGGCGGGCTGATCCGATCTGGAAGGTGGCGATGGGCCACCAGTGGCCGCCGACCTCCCTGATTTCGCAGTGGAGGTCGGCGGTGAGGCTCATGTCAGGCGTTCACCCATTCCTGAAGGCTTTTCACGTTCAGCGCGTCATCCTTGGCGGCGGCAATCGCCTTCGCCGTCCATTCGGCGGCTTCGCGGGTGCTGACGATGGGCACGCCGCGTTCCAGCGCGGTGCGCAGGTACTCGCTGCCGGTCACGTCGATCAGCAGGGCGGGCAGCTGGTCGGTCTGCTGGCGGGTGACGGTCAGGCCTGCCGCCTGCAGCTGGGCGGCGATGTCGTCCAGGCCGTCGCCGAGCAGCAGGGCGGTGCCGGTGGTGGGGAGGTTGTTTTTCGCGCCGATCTGCGCGCGGTAGAACGCGCGGTAGGGGTCGGTGTCGATGCCCATGCTTTCGCCGGTGCTTTTCATTTCGGGGCCGAGGGTGGGGATGACGCCCTTGAATTTCAGGAACGGCAGGTGCACTTCCTTCACGGAGTACAGGGGGGGGGTGGGGGTGTCGGTGAGGCCGATCTGCGCGAGGGTGTGGCCGACGGCGATGCGGGCGGCGCTCTTGGCGAGGGGGTGGTTCACGGCCTTGCTGACGAACGGCACGGTGCGTGACGCGCGGGGGTTCGCTTCGAGGATGTACGCGGTGCCGTCCTTGATGGCCCACTGGACGTTCATGAGGCCCCGGACGCCCAGTTCCAGGGCGAGGCGTTCCGTGTCGGCCTTGACGCGCGCCAGGATGGTGGGGTCCAGGGTGACGGGCGGGAGGATGCACGCGCTGTCGCCGCTGTGGACGCCGGCGGCTTCGACGTGTTCCATGATGCCCGCGACGACGGCGGTTTCCCCGTCGCAGAGGGTGTCCACGTCGAGTTCCAGCGCGCCCTCGAGGAACTGGTCGAGGAGGATGCTGGGTTGCCCCTCGACGGCGGCGTACACCTCGTTCAGGTAGGTGGTGAGTTCGTCCATGGAGCGGACGGTGCGCATGGCGCGGCCACCCAGGACGTAGGAGGGGCGGGCCATGAGCGGGAAGCCGAGTTCGGTGGCCAGTGCGGCGGCCTGATCGGGGGTTTCCGCGACCTTGCCCTTGGGTTGGGGCAGGCCGAGGCGTTCGCACAGGGCGTTGAAGCTGGCGCGGTCTTCGGCTTCGTGGATGGTTTCGGGGCTGGTGCCGATGATGGGGGCTCCGGCGTCCGCGAGTCGCCGGGCGAGTTTCAGGGGGGTCTGCCCGCCGAGTTGCACGATCACGCCGACGGGTTTCTCGTGCTCGACGATGTTCATGACGTCCTCGAACGTCAGGGGTTCGAAGTACAGGCGGTCGGCGGTGTCGTAGTCGGTGCTGACCGTCTCCGGGTTGCTGTTGACCATGATGGTCTCGTACCCGGCTTCCTGGAGGGCCCAGACGGCGTGGACGGTGGCGTAGTCGAATTCCACGCCCTGCCCGATGCGGTTGGGGCCCGATCCCAGGATGACGACCTTGGGTTTGTCGGTGCTCGTGACCTCGTCCTCCCACTCGTAGGTGCTGTAGTGGTAGGGCGTGAAGGCTTCGAATTCGGCGGCGCAGGTGTCCACGGTCTTGTAGACGGGCGTGGCCTTGGCTTCCTTGCGGATGGCGCGGACGTCGAGTTCGCTCAGGCCGACGATCTCGCCGATGCGGGCGTCGCTGAAGCCCAGGCGTTTGACTTCGCGCCAGATCTCGTACTTCCACTCCTCGATGGGGCCGAGCTGCGTGATCTCGGTCTCGGCGTCGATGATCTCCTTCAGCTGGCTGAGGAACCACGGGTCGATCTTCGTCGCGTCGAACAGAGCCTCGGTGGTCTCGCCGCGGCGGAGGAGTTCCAGCACGGCTTCCAGGCGGCGGGGGTTGCCGTACAGCAGGCCGCGCAGGTCGTCGTCGCTCATGGCGGCGAACGCGCCGCGCACGTCCGACTCGATGGAGCGCATGGCTTTCTGGAGGCTTTCCTTGAAGGTGCGGCCGATCGCCATGACCTCGCCCACGGAGCGCATCTGGGTGCCCAGCGCGTCGGGCGTGCCGGGGAACTTCTCGAACGCGAAGCGGGGGATCTTCGTGACGACGTAGTCGATGCTGGGCTCGAAGCTGGCGGGGGTGCTCAGGGTGATGTCGTTCTTCAGTTCGTCGAGGTGGTAGCCCACCGCGAGCAGCGCGGCGATCTTCGCGATGGGGAAGCCGGTCGCCTTGCTCGCCAGCGCGCTGCTGCGGCTGACGCGGGGGTTCATCTCGATGACGATCACGCGGCCGTCCTTGGGGTTCACGGCGAACTGGATGTTGCTGCCGCCGGTGTCCACGCCGATCTCGCGGATGATTGCCAGGGACTGGTCGCGCAGCCGCTGGTACTCCACGTCACTCAGGGTCTGCGCCGGGGCCACCGTGATGCTGTCCCCGGTGTGCACGCCCATCGGGTCGAAGTTCTCGATGGAGGTGATGATCACGACCGTGTCGGCGTGGTCGCGCATGACCTCCAGCTCGTACTCCTTCCAGCCCAGGATGCTTTCTTCCAGCAGCACGCTGGTGACGGGGCTGTCGCGCAGGCCGCCTTCCGTGATCGCCAGGAATTCCTCGTAGGTGTGTGCGATGCCGCCGCCCGTGCCGCCCAGCGTGAACGAGGGCCGGATCACGATGGGCAGACCGATCTGCTTCTGGTACTCGACGGCTTCCTCCATCGAGTGCACCATCTGCCCGCGCGCGGTTTCCACGCCGATCTTCTTCATGGCCGCCTGGAATTCCTCGCGGTCCTCGCCCTTGCGGATCGCGGCGGCGTTCGCGCCGATCAGTTCCACGCCGAACTCCTCCAGCGTGCCGTTCGCGTTCAGGTCCATGGCGAGGTTCAGGGCCGTCTGGCCGCCCAGGGTGGGCAGCAGCGCGTCCGGGCGTTCCTGCTCGATGACGCGGCGCACGAATTCGGGCGTCAGGGGTTCCAGGTACGTGGCGTCCGCCAGGTCCGGGTCGGTCATGATCGTCGCGGGGTTGCTGTTCACCAGCACCACCCGGTAGCCTTCCTTCTTCAGGGCCTTGAGGGCCTGCGTGCCGGAATAGTCGAACTCGGCTGCCTGCCCGATCTGGATGGGGCCGCTGCCGAGAATCAGGATGGTCTGGAGGTCAGTACGCTTAGGCATTCCAGAGAATGAGCCTAACACGCCGCGCCCCCCGAAAGGTAAGCCGCATGCAAACTTATGCAGTCATCCGGGACAGCCCGCCCCCGCTGCGCCCCTCATGGCAGGCGCAGGCCCAGCAGCAGCCCCACCGCCGTGCCGAGCAGCGTCACCCCGATCAGGGCGTCCAGCACCCGCCACGCGCCGGGCCGCGCCATCACCGGCGCCAGCGCCCGGCCCGCCAGCGCCAGCGTGAAGAACCACGCCCAGGACGCCAGGACCGTGCCCGCCAGGAACGCCAGCCGCGCCCCGCCGTCCAGACCCGCGCTGGCCCCACCGATCAGCACCACCGTGTCCAGCAGCGCGTGCGGGTTCAGCAGACTGAAGCCCAGCGCCGTGCCCACCACTGCGCCGGGCGTGCCCGCACCCGCCCCGCTGACGTGCAGGGCCGCGCCGCCCACCCACGCGCCCCGCAGGGCCCGCAGGCCGTACCAGAGCAGGAACGCCGCGCCAAGCCCCGTCCCGGCCAGCACCAGCGCCGCCCTCCCCGACAGGAGTCCGCCCACCCCCAGCACGCCCAGCGTGATGAGCAGCGTGTCGCACAGCGCGCAGGCCAGCGCCGCCAGCAGCGCGAACCGGCGCGTCAGGCCCTGCCGCAGCACGAACGCGTTCTGCGGACCGATCGCCACGATCAGGGACAGGCCCAGACTCAGGCCGCGCAGCAGGGGAGGCACAGCGCCGACTGTAGCGCCCGGGACCGGCCCCGAATTCAGGTCAGGCGGCGACCTCCACGGTGTCGCGCCCGGCGCGCTTGGCGGCGTACAGCGCGTCGTCGGCGCGGCGCAGGCCCTCCTGCAGGGCCTCGTGCGGTGCGAGCTGCGCCACCCCGCAGCTGAGCGTGATCGCCCCCGCGACCGGATGCCGGTGACGGCGCAGCTGATCCTGCAGGCGTTCGGCCGCGGCCCGCGCGGCGCCCGCGTCTCCCCGCACGAGCAGCAGGAATTCCTCGCCGCCCCAGCGGATCACGCGGTCGTCGGCACGCAGGGTCGCGCGCGCCGCGCGGGCCACGTGGCGCAGCACGTCGTCCCCGATCTCGTGCCCGTGGGTGTCGTTCACGCGCTTGAAGTGATCCAGGTCGAAGTACACGACGCTGTGCACCCACCCCGGCGTGCGGTGCCAGTCGTCCAGGGCGCGCCGCCCGGGCAGGCCGGTCAGCGGGTCGCGCAGCGCCTGTGCCGAACGCCGCTCGGCACGGGTGACGGCCAGCGCGTAACGGCGGCGCAGGTGCTGCTGCAGCGTGATGACGGTCAGCAGCGCGGCGTGCATGAGCAGCATCTGCAGCCAGGCGTTGCCGTTGTCCTGCCGCAGGCCGGGCGGCACGTCGGGGTGCGTCCAGTACGCGGCACCCAACGCGGCCAGCACCAGCAGGTACCCGCCGGACACGGCCAGGGCCGCGCCGGGCGGCAGCGCCAGCGACGCCACGAGGTACGGCAGCGCCAGCCAGTACGAGTAGCCGCTCAGGCCGTGCGCGGTGTGGTCCACGAGCAGCACCTGAGACATGCGGTACGTGGCGGCCAGCAGTTCGCCGCCCAGTTCCAGCAGCCCGATCAGCTGGAACCGGTGCGGCGCGCGCCGCAGCCACAGGACGTACCCGGCATGCTGGAGCAGCAGCAGGGCCAGCAGGACCTGATCCGTGGGACCCACGCGCAGCGGGCCGCTCAGGGCGAGGGTGCAGGCGGTGGTCAGCAGCAGGCACACCTGCACGGCCAGCAGGCCCGCATGTCGGTACTGGGCTTCCGGCGTGCCGTCCGGAATGCGGAGCCTGCGCATGGGCGTCATTGTGCCGCGCGAACTCTGACGGCCCAATGACTGAACATGGAATGAACTGGGCCACCGGGGATGGCCCACTGGAACCGGGCTGTCTGCATGCCCCCCTGGGGCGCGGCCCGCGCCGGGTGCAGACTGACCGGTATGCCACACCTGCACGAGCGGGCCGCCGCCCAGGAGAGCGTCTTCGCGCGCATGAGCCGCCTCGCGGCGCAGCGGGGCGCGGTGAACCTGGGTCAGGGCTTTCCGGGCGCCGCGCCACCCGCGTTCCTGCTGGACGCCGCGCGCGGCGGGCTGGGCCACTTCGACCAGTACGCGCCCCCGGCAGGCCTCGCGGCGCTGCGGGACGCGCTGGGCGCCGACCTGGGCGTGGACGGCGCGGACGTGACCGTCACCTGCGGCGCGACCGAGGCGCTGCACCTGCTGGCCCTCGCCCTGCTTGGGCCTGGCGACGAGGCCCTGATGCTCGAACCCGTGTTCGACGTGTACCTGCCGCAGGTGGCGCTGGCGGGCGCGACCGGCGTGACGGTCCCCATGACGCTGGACGCGGCGCGCGGCTGGCAGTTCGATCTGGCCGCGCTGGCGGCGGCCGTCACACCCCGCACGCGGGCGCTGCTGCTGAACAGCCCCTTCAACCCCACCGGCACGGTCTTCACGGACGCGGAACTGGCCGGAATCGTGGCGCTGGCCCGGCAGCACGACCTGTGGATCATCAGCGACGAGGTCTACGACGAACTGTACTTCGGGCCTCGCCCCACCCCGCTGCGTACCCTGGCCCCCGAGCGGACGTTCACGGTCGGCAGCGCCGGGAAGCGGCTGGAGGCCACCGGCTGGCGCGTCGGCTGGATCGCCGCGCCGCCCGGGGTCACGCCGGGCGTGCTGGGCCTGCGGCAGATCACGAGTTTCAGTGCGCCCGCGCCCCTCCAGGCAGCAGTGGCAGCCGCGCTGCCGGTTGCGCGCGAGTCCGGCTTCTACGAGGAGTTACGGGCAGGGTACGCGGCGCGCATGACCCGGCTGGCCTCGGGCCTGCGGGACCTGGGCGCCACCGTGTTCAAGCCGCGGGGCACGTACTTCCTGACGGCGCTGCACCCCGACTGGACGGCCGACTCGCTGCTGGACGCCGGTGTGGCGGTCATTCCCGGCGAGGCGTTCTACGCGCGGCATGCCGCTCCGGCCGGTCTGACCCGCTGGGCCTTCTGCAAATCCGATGACGAGATCGAACTGGCCCTGACCCGGCTGGCCGCCCACGCCCGCAGCTGACTGACGTATGAGATTGTAATAAACCTGACATCAGCGTTCTGTAAGGGATTTTCCCTTATGCAAACCGCAGGCGCGCGTCTATGCTCCGGGTCATGAAGACCACGTTTCTCGGCCTGATGACCCTCACCGCCCTGTCCGGCGCCTCCGCCGCCACCTACATCGGCGGTTCGATCGGGTCCGGCGCGACCATCCACTACCAGACCGACCTGACCGGCTCCAGCGCCATGCGCTACGGCCTGAACCTGGACGCCACCGCGTTCAACTTCAACCGCCTGACCATCGGCGGCAGCGTCGACTACCTGGGCGACTTCACCGGCACCGGCTCCGCGCTGGGCGGCCTGACCCCCTACTACGGGCTGGGGATCGGCGCGGGCGTCGCGCTGGGCAACGGCAGCGGCGTCGCCGTTTACCCCCACGGCACCCTGGGTCTGCGCTACAACGTCACCGACCCCCTGAGCTTCTTCGTGGAAGGCAGCGTCGGCCCGGTGCTCACGATCGGCGGCACCAACAACAGCGGCGTGTACTTCGGCAGCGGCGCCCGCATCGGCCTGAACTACCGCCTGCCCTGATTCATCCCGCAGGCATAAAGGGGGAGCGTCCACGCGGCGCTTCCTCCTTGTCGTGTTCATTCCTGCTGTGGTCTGCCCGGGCTGCCGGTCGCCGTTGGGCAGATCACCACGTGCGGGCGCTGTGCGGCGGTGCCTGCACGCCGAGGTCAACTGATTCCAGGCACGACAGTTGTCTAGGGGGATGTGCGGTTTGAGGATCTCTCATGAGAGAGCTGACTCTAAGGTCATGTTCATGAAGAAAGTGATCCTGGCCACCCTGTGTCTCACCGCCCTCTCCAGCGCCGGCGCCTCCGAGAAGGTCGGGGCGTACCTCTTCGGCGTGCAGTACCAGCGCGACACCAACGCCACCGACGCTCTGCGCTTCGGGCTGGGCCTGCCCTTCGCAGGCGTTTTCGCGGGTGGCGGCGCCGTGGCCCTCAGCGGTGACGCCGCGTTCCTGCGGCACACCGCCCCGGCCACGGAACTCGTGCAGCCCTACTACGGCGGCGGCCTGGGCCTGGGAACCGTGTTCGCCACCAGTGGCGGCACCACGGCGGGCGGCGTGAGCCTGTACCCCCACGTGCTGGGCGGCGCGAACTTCAACGTGACCAGCCAGCTGAGCCTGTTCGCGGAAGGGTCGGTCGGCCTGGATGCCTGGATCGGCACCGGCAGCGCCGTGACCTTCGGGTACGGCGTGCGCCTGGGCGTGAACTACACCATCCGCTGATCCACATTCGGGTTCAGACCTGAATCTTTGTTCTGACGGGAGTCGCCTGCGGGTGGCTCCTGTTTTTCGTGGTTGGGGCGGCTGGGCTGGACACCTCGCTTGACCCTCTGCGCGCCCCCTGCTAGCCTTCCGTGCATAGCTATACGCAATCTGCGTATAACCATACACGCATATGCAGACTCTGACCGCCCGACGTTGAAGCCGACCGCCTGACCCCACCCTGGGGCTCACAGGCGGCGCCTTCACGCCGGGCGGTCTTGTGCCGCGCCTTGCACCCCCTTCACGCAGACAGGAGACAATCAGTCATGACGAAAGAAAAGATCGTGCTCGCGTACAGCGGCGGCCTGGACACCAGCATCATCCTCAAGTGGCTCCAGACCGAGAAGAACTACGACGTGGTCTGCTTCACCGCCGACCTTGGCCAGGGTGACGAGGTCGAGGAAGCCCGCGTCAAAGCCCTGAACACCGGCGCGGTGGCCGCCTACGCGCTGGACCTGCGCGAGGAATTCGTGCGGGACTACGTGTTCCCCATGTTCCGCACCAGCGCCCTGTACGAGGGCTACTACCTGCTCGGCACCAGCATCGCCCGCCCGCTGATCGCCAAGAAGATGGTCGAGATCGCCGAGAAGGAAGGCGCCGTGGCCGTATCGCACGGCGCGACCGGCAAGGGCAACGACCAGGTGCGCTTCGAGATGACCGCCTACGCCCTGAAACCCGACATCGTCACCGTCGCCCCCTGGCGCGACTGGACCTTCCAGGGCCGCGCCGACCTCGAAGCCTTCGCCCACGAGCACGGCATCCCGGTCCCCACCACTAAGAAGGACCCCTGGAGCACCGACGCCAACCTCCTGCACATCAGCTACGAGGGCGGCATCCTCGAAGACCCCTGGGCCGAACCGCCCGCCCACATGTTCAAACTGACCGTGGACCCCACCGAGGCCCCCAGTGAGCCCGAATACGTGGAAATCGAGTTCCTGAACGGCGACCCCGTCGCCATCAACGGCGAGAACCTGTCGCCCGCCGCCCTGCTCGCCAGGGCCAACGAACTGGGCGGGAAGCACGGCGTGGGCCGCCTCGACCTCGTCGAGAACCGCTTCGTCGGCATGAAATCACGCGGCGTGTACGAAACGCCCGGCGGCACCGTCCTGTACCACGCCCGCCGCGCCGTCGAGAGCCTCACCCTCGACCGCGAGGTCCTGCACCAGCGCGACGCGCTGAGCCCCAAGTACGCCGAACTCGTGTACAACGGCTTCTGGTTCGCCCCCGAACGCGAGGCGCTGCAGGTGTACTTCGACCACGTCGCACAGTCCGTGACCGGCACCGCCCGCCTGAAGCTGTACCGCGGGAATGTCATCGTCGCCGGACGCAAGGCCCCCCAGAGCCTGTACGACAAGGACCTCGTGAGCTTCGAGGCGGGCGGCGACTACAACCAGCACGACGCCGGCGCGTTCATCAAACTCAACGCCCTGCGCATGCGCGTCCAGGCCCGCGTGAAAGCCAAAGCCGACGCTGCCGACAAAGAACCCGCCCAGGTCTGACCGTGCCGGACGCCGCCCTGCCCCCCCACTGCACCCTGCGCCCGGCCATCCCGGCGGACGCGGCGCTGCTGGCCCGCTTCCGGGTCCTGATGTTTCAGGACATGGGCGCCCCGCTGGAGGACGGCACGGAGGCCTTCTGGGCGGCGCACTTCGCGGGCGCTGTGGCGGAGGGTGGCTACCGCGCGGTGATCGCGGAACTGGATGGACAGGCGGTCGCCTGCGCAGGCCTGATGGTCTTCCCGACCGTGCCCACCCCCGGCGATCCGTCCGGGCGGCGCGCGCACATCCAGGGCGTGTACACCGTCCCGGAGCAGCGCGGGCGGGGGCTGGCGTCCGCCGTGACCCGCGCGGCACTGCGGCTGGCGCAGGCCGACGGGATCGGCAGCGCGAACCTGAACGCGTCCGTGATGGGTGCCGGTGTGTACGAGCGGATGGGCTTCACGCCCGCGAAGGCCCCCGAGTACCGCCTGAACCTGCGGGAGGCGGCTCTGTGACCCTGCCTGCCGGATTCACCCTGCGCCTCGCCACCCCTGCGGACGCCGCTCTCATTCAGGCGCATCGGGACGCGATGTTCGTGGACATGGGCAGCGACCCCGCGCGGCTGGCCGCCGTGCACGACACCGGGGTCGCGTGGCACGCCCGGACCCTCGCGGCAGGCACGTACACCGGCCTGCTGATCGAGGGTGGGGGAGAGGTGATCGCCGGGGCGGGCATCCTCTGGACCGACCTGCCCCCGAACGCCGACACGACCGCCACGACCCGCGCGTACGTGCTGAACGTGTACGTGCAGCCCGCGCACCGGGGCCAGCGGCTCGCCCGCGCCCTCATGCAGGCCGCACTCGCGGAGTGCCGCGCGCGGGGCGTGGACATCGTCACCCTGACCGCGTCGGACGCCGGGCGGCCCACCTACGAGGCCCTCGGCTTCACGCCGCAGGCCGAACTAAAACTCCTGCTCCCGGGAGGTCCGTCGTGACGCTGCGCCCCGTGAACCCGGACGACATTCCCGCCTTCCACGCCGTCATGATGGCCGCCGGGATGGACCCCCGCTCAAGCTGGACGCGCACCACGCCCGCCGACCTGGAACGGTCCCTGCTCGCCCCCGGCTCCGGCGGGTTCCTCGCCGTGGGCGCAGGCGAGGTGCTGGGCTGCGTCGGCTACCGCCCGGACGGCGACCGGACCCTGACCCTGAACAAACTCGCGACCGTCCCGCAGGCCCGCCGCCTCGGCGTGGGCCGCGCCCTGGTCCGCGAGGTCGAACACGTCGCCCGCATGGGCGGCTACGGGCGCGTGCTGCTGGCGGTCAGTCAGTTCAATCTGGACGTGCTGCCCTTCTACGACCGGCTCGGGTACACCGTCACCGACGAACCCTACGCCCACGCCCACCCGGGCAGCCCCGCCCCGGTGGTACTGGTGAAAGCGGTGGGCGTGTGCTGACGACTCTGCCAGTCAGACTTGAGGGAATCAGGGCCAAGCTGGAGGCCCTGAGTGCGGCGGATCAACAGTGCCGGGTCTTCGGTGCCCAGGAGCACCGTTACGTTTTCGGGGACGTCCTGAGTGATGAGGATCTGGTGGGCATCTGTGCGGCCAATGGGCTGAAGCTGCCTGAAGATTACGCAGCGTTCCTGAGGTGCATCGGGAATGGCGGCGCAGGCCCGGATGACGGAGTGCACTCTCTGCAACAGTCGCTCTCCCTGCGGGGCAGAGCGGCAGGGGACGTTGAATTTCTGTACCGAGAAGCGTGGCAGCCACTCTTCGGCGGACACACCTGGGAGTCACTGAGTCGTAGTGGGCAGCTGGATCACTACATGAACCAACCAGTTGCTGAAGCCGAACAGGAGCAGTACCGGCAGTGGGAAGACGATTACTTCAGTGACCGACACACTCAGGGGACGTTGCGCGTGAGTCATGTCGGTTGCGGACACGAAACGCTCTTGGTGCTCAATGGCTGGGCCACAGGGCAGATCTGGACGGATTCACGGTGTGCATCGGCCGGCATCGTGCCGACGGCACCCTCATTTCTCGACTGGTACGAGGAGTGGCTGGACGACTCATTGACGAAGGCGAGGGAATTGAAATGACGAATACGCAGGATAAGAAACTCTGGGGTGGGCGGTTCGCGGAGGCGACGGACGGGCTGGTCGAGCTGTTCAACGCGTCGGTGGGCTTCGATCAGCGGCTGGCCGAGCAGGATATTCGCGGTTCGCTGGCGCACGTGGCGATGCTGGGGCAGGTCGGGATTCTGACCACCGAGGAGGTCGCGCAGATCACGGATGGGCTGAACGCCGTGCTGGCGGACATCCGCGCGGGCAGCTTCGAGTGGCGCCTGGACCGCGAGGACGTTCACATGAACGTCGAGGCGGCCCTGCGGGACCGGATCGGGCCGGTGGCCGGGAAGCTGCACACGGCCCGCAGCCGCAACGATCAGGTGGCGGTGGATTTCCGGCTGTTCACGAAGGAAGCCGCGCTGGACCTGGCCGAGAAGACCCGCGCCCTGCGCGCGGTGATGCTGGCGGAGGCCGGGAAGCACCTGGAATCCGAGGTGATCCTGCCGGGCTACACGCACCTTCAGGTGGCGCAGCCCATCCTGCTGAGTCACTGGTTCATGGCGTACGTGGCGATGCTGGAACGGGACGAGGGCCGTTTCCGGGACGCGGCCGAGCGGATGGACGAGTCGCCGCTGGGCAGCTCGGCGCTGGCGGGGACGCCGTGGCCGGTGGACCGGCACGCGACGGCCTCGGCCCTGGGCTTCGCGCGGCCCACCGCGAACAGCCTGGACGGGGTGGGCAGCCGCGACTTCGCGCTGGAGTTCCTGTCGGCCTGCGCGATCCTGTCGGCGCACCTCTCGCGCCTCAGTGAGGAACTGATCCTGTACTCCACGTTCGAGTTCGGCTTCATCACCCTGCCGGATTCCCACACGACGGGATCGTCGATCATGCCGCAGAAGAAGAACCCGGACGTGTCCGAACTGGCGCGTGGCAAGGCGGGCCGCGTGTTCGGGAACCTGATGGGCCTCCTGACGGTCGTGAAGGGCACGCCCCTGGCGTACAACAAGGACCTCCAGGAGGACAAGGAGGGCGTGTTCGACTCCTACGACACCCTGAGCATTGTGCTGCGCCTGTACGCCGAGATGATGCCGAAGACCGTCTGGCACGCCGACGTGACTCGCGCCGCCGCCGCACGCGGCTACAGCACGGCCACCGACGTCGCGGACTTCCTGGCCCGTCAGGGCGTCCCGTTCCGCGAGGCGCACGAGGTCGTGGGCGGACTGGTCGGCGTCGCCAGCCGCAGCGGGCGGCAGCTGTGGGACCTCACCGACGGGGAACTGCGCGCCGCGCATCCCCTCCTGAACGCGGAGGTCGCGCAGTCCCTAACGGTCGAGGAGAGCGTCCGGGGCCGCGCCAGCTTCGGCGGGACCGCCCCGCACCGCGTCCGCGAGGCCATCGAACATGCCAGGACCCGCCTGAACTCCTGACTGCGCCCCCTGATCCGGCCCGTCTCCCCACCCTCTGTCCCGGTCCCCCTGGAGGAACCCCATGACCCTGACTGACATGCACGTGAAACTTCGTCAGGCCGCCCCGGCGGACCTGCCCACCGTCCTGGACCTCCTGACCCGCTGCGGCCTGCACACCGCGAGCGTGGAGCTGGAGGCCGGCACCTACTGGATCGCGGAGCTGGACGGCGTGCCCGGCGGCTGCATCGGCCTGGAGCACGGCCAGGGCGTGAGCCTGATCCGTTCGACGGCGGTGGTGCCCGAGGCCCGCAGCCAGGGCCTGGGCCGCGCGCTGGTCCGCTCCGCGCTGACGCACGCCAGCCTGCGCGGGGACCGTACGGTGTTCCTGTTCAGCTCGGAAGCGGGGGATTACTGGACGCGCTTCGGCTTTGGGCCGTCAAGCGCCGCCGAGATCGCGGGCGCGCTGCCGGACGTGCCACAGGTGAAAAGCGGCCTGAGCAAGGGCTGGATCGACGAGGAACTCGTGTGGCGGCTGGACCTGCCGCAGCCCGAGGTGACGCAGGGGTGAGCAGCTTCCCTCCGCGCCACCTGACTGTGCGTGCCCTGTGGCAGTGCTTCCACGCGGCCTTGCGCTATGCTGTCGCCACGCAACACCCGTGTCGACCTGCGGTCACCGAGACCGCCGAGCTTTCTTTCATTGAAGGAGCAGCGCATGACCGATTCCGTGCACGTTCGAATGGCGACCCCCGAAGACAAGGACACCGTGACCCGCGTGTTTCACGACGCGGGCCTGGACACCGAGGCGGCCCTCGCGGGCGGCACCACGTACTGGGTGCTGGAGCGGGGCGGGCAGCCGATCGGCGCGATCGGCCTGGAGCACGGGGACGGCGCCTCGCTGCTGCGCGGCGCGGCGGTGCTGCCCGAGGCGCGCGGTGGTGGGCTGGGCCGGCGGCTGGTCATGAGCGCCGTGGAGTACGCGCAGGGGCGCGGGGACCGCGCGATCTACATGTTCAGCCGGGGCGGCGACTGGAGCACGTTCGGCTTCACGCAGGTGCCGCTGGCGGTCGTGATGGGCGAACTGCCCGACGCGCCGCAGGTGCAGGCCTACCGTTCGCGCGGCGAGCGGCCCGGCGGCACCACCTGGATGCGCACCCTGAGCTGATCTCTGTGGTCCGGGGAGGGCGCGCGTGACGCTCTCCCTGGACTCCATCGCGGTGCCGGACATCCACCCGGACGCGCCGCTAACATTCCGCAAGGCGCGGCTGTCCGACATCGACGCGATTCATGAACTGATCGGGTACTGGGCGGCACGCGGGCTGATGCTCGTGCGCTCCAAGGCGCTGCTCGCCGAGACGATCCGCGACTTCCATCTGGTGCTGGCCGAGCCGCACGAGGGGCGGCCGGGCGGGCTGGGCGGCGTGTGCGGCCTGCACATGCTCGCGCCGGATCTGGCCGAGGTGCGTGGGCTGGCGATCCACCCGAACATGCAGGGGCGTGGCCTGGGGCGGCAGCTTGTGGCGGCGTGCGAGGCCGAGGCCCGCGCGATCGACCTGCCCGCGCTGTTCGCGTGGACGTACCAGCAGGGGTTCTTCGAGAAGTGCGGTTTCACGCGCATCGAGAAGACGAACCTGCACCCGAAGGTCTGGAGTGAATGCCAGCGCTGCGCGTTCTTCGAGAACTGCAACGAGATCGCCATGTACCGGGAGCTGCGGTGACCGGACGGGCGGCGGGGGCGTCGCCGCAGGTGAGGCACCACCCATCCGGGGGGGCAGGTAAGCTCGCGGGCGTGACTCGTTTCCTCCCGGCCCTGACCGTCTCCGCCCTTCTCGCTCTGGGTGCCGCCCAGGCGCAGACCGTCCGGCCCCTGGCCGAGGGCCTGCCCGCCGGGGCGCTCCTGACCCTGGAAACCCATGGCGCCGCGCCCGCCCTGAAGCGCTTCAGCGGGGTTCTGGAACGTGTGCTCAGCGCCGCCGACCTGGGCGAGGACGACGCCGGGAGCATGCTGGGCGTGGCGCAGGCGGTGCTGGGTGACTCGCTGGGCCGCGAGGGGATCGCCGGGGTCTTCAGCGTGCAGGGGAAGAAGGGGACCTTCCAGCCCGCGCTGCTGGCCGTGACCCGCTCGGGCGCCCTGACGGACGAGCTGCTGGGCGAGCTGCTGCCCCAGAAACCCGGCGCGCGGGTGGGCCGCTACACCTTCTCGCGCGTGGACGGCCTGTTCGCGGGCACCTCGAACGGCCTGACGTACGTGTCCAGCGACAAGGCCCTGCTGATGGCGTACCTGGGCCGCCTGAGCGGCAAGGCTGCCCCGACCCTGGCGGCGTCCGCGCCGTACGCGGCGGCGCAGCGCGCGGCGGGCACGCAGGAACTCGGCGTGTACGCGAACTTCAGCGCCGCCGCGAAGGTCATCCGCTCGCAGCTGGCGCAGGTCATGCTGCCCCGCCTGCTCTCGCCGGTCGTGGACGCCCTGGACACCCTGGGCCAGTTCGCGGGTGGCCTGACCACCACGGCGGGCGGCTGGACGACCGCCAGCGCGCAGGTCGT
>CALPYF020000010.1:0-85000 GCA_943327755.2 Deinococcus hopiensis KR-140 | reverse complement strand
AGAGCGCGCCACCGGCCCAGCCGGCCGCGCCGCAGAACGTCACCTTCACCCTCACGCAGGATCTCGTCAAACGCAGCGCGGACAGCAGCGGCAAGGTCACCGAGACCATCATCGCCGCGCCCAGGACCGTCCTGCCCGGCGACGTCCTGCGTGAGGAAGTCACGCTGCGCAACGTTTCCGGCCGCCGCCTGGGCCAGCTGAACGTCACCGTTCCCGTCCCGCGCGGCACCGAGTTCAGCGTGCTCACCACCCCCGCCGGGGAACGCTGGACCGTCACGTACTCCACCGACAGCGGCAAGACCTTCAGCGCGCAGCCCAGACGGACCGTCACCACCACCGAGAACGGCCGGCAGGTCACACGTCAGGTCCCCATCCCGACCAGCAGCTACACCACCGTCCGCTGGACCGTCACCAGCCTCACCCCGGACGAGACGCTGAAGTTCAGCTTCCGCGTGAAAGTCAAGTAACACCCCTGCCCCCCACCCGGAGGATGCCCATGAAGAAACACTGGACCCTGACCGCCCTGATCGCCCTGAGCGCCGGAGCCGCGCACGCCGCCGGCACCACCGCCGGAACGGTCATCACCAACACCGCCGAGATCGTCTTCACCCCCGAAGGCGGGACCACCCCCACCCCCGTCAAATCCAACGAGGTCAGGACGACGGTGCTCCCGGTCCCCAGCTTCACGATCACCCCGAACGACGAGGGTGCCGCCGGTCCCACCTTCCCCACCCAGAACGCCACCCTGCAGCGCACCCAGGTTCCCGGCAGCACCGCCGTGTTCCTGTACACCCTTGCGAACACCGGCAACGTTCCCAACGAGAGCTACGCCCTGACCACCCTGACCAGCGGCGCCGCCGGAGCGCCCGCCCCGACCGACGTGCGGTACTACGCCAAAACCGCCGACACCGACAACAACAACACCCTGGACGCCGGTGAAATCGCCGCCGCGACCGCGATCACGTCCATCAGCGGTGTGGGCATCGGCGACAGCCGGAACTTCTTCCAGGTGTACACCGTCCCCACCACCGCCACCAACGGCCAGCAGCTCGGCGCTGACCCGGTCGGCACGCGACTGGTCAACGGTGGGGCCGGGCTGGAACCCGCCGCGCCCTACACCCAGCCGGTCGACAACGACAACTACAACACCATTACCGTGGACCGCAAGGACGCCACCCTCATCGGGCCGAAGGCCGACCCGGACGGCAACGGCAACCCCGTCACCGCCCCCTACGCCAGCCCCGAGGGCGTGCTGATCACCCCCAGCGCCAGCGACACGCAGACCGCGCAGGCCCCCCCCAGCACCACCACGATCACCTTCACGAACACCGTCCAGAACACCGGCAACCGCGCCGACGTGTTCGACATCACCACCGCGCCGACGGGCTTCCCCACCGGGACGATCGTGACGCTGCTCAAGCCTGACGGCACCCCCCTGACCGACACCGACGGGGACGGCGTGCCCGACGTGGGCAGCCTGACCCCCGGCGCAACCGCCGACATTCTGGTCAAGGTGACCCTCCCCGCGGGCAGCGCCTCCACCAGCCCCGGCACGCTGCCCACCGTGACGGTCACGAGCACCAGCAGCAACGACCCCAGCAAGAAGGACGACACGAAGGACATCGTGAACCTGCCCGGCCTGTCCTTCGGGAACCCCACCCCCACCCCCGGCGGCGACCCCACCCTGCCCGGCACCCCCGAAGCGGGCCAGCCCGGCAGCCCCACCAGCCCGATCGTGCCCCCCACCACCTGCACAACCACCAGCCCGGACATCCGCTCGACCATCGCCATGGAGATCGCCAACCTGGGCAGCGCGCCAGACACCTTCGACGTGAGCGGCACCGCGCCCATCAAGCTGACCGACGGCACCAGTCGGGACGTCGCCGTGAAGTACTACGTGGACACCAACGGCAACAAGGCCCTGGATGCCGGTGAGCCGCTGCTGACCGACACCAACGGCAACGGCATTCCCGACACCGGCGCGCTCGCCACCGGCGCGGAACTGAAACTGATCGCCGCCGTGGACGTGCCCTGCGCCGCCGCCGCGCAGGTCATCACCCTGAAGCAGACCGCCAAGTCCCCCACGACCGGCGTGACCGTGCCCGACACCAACGACACCGTCGTCGTCGGGAAGACCCCGGTCGCCGCGCCCACGAAGACCGTCGATAAGGCCGAGGCCCGCCCCGGCGAGCAGCTGACGTACACCATCGTTGGGAAGAACACCAGCAACGCCAACGTCACGAAGGCGTTCATCAAGGACACCCTGCCCGCCAACACCAGCTTCAGCACCACGCGTCCTGCCCCTGCACTCCAGGACAGCGTCGAGGCCTTCAGCACCGCAGCGGGCACCATCCTGTACTCCACCAACGGCACCACCTGGAGTGCAGCCAAGATCACGACCCTGGCTCCTGGCGGCACCGTGTACGCCGGGGTGGACACCAACGGCAACGGCACCATCGACACCGGCGACACTCTGGCCCCTGGGGAGAGCATCACGCTCATCTTCAAGGTCACGGTTAACTGACCGTCCCCGGCGCGCCCGCCCCGTTGTGCGGGCGCGCCCCACCGGGCAGGGGAGACCCCCAGCCGCACCTTTTTTCCTCCCCTGTCCGCCCACAACAGCAGAAACCGCTTCATTGCCCTGACTCCCGGGAGGCACCGTGCGAACCCCCCCACTCCTCACCCTGCTGGCCAGCCTGACCCTGGCGCTGAGCCCGCTGTCCGGCGCGGCCCATGCCGCCGGCACCCCCGCCGGCACCGTGATCCAGAACCAGGCCGACCTGGAATTCACGCCCGAAGAGGGTGGCCCGCCCACCCGCCTGCCCACCCCGCCCGTCACGACCGCCGTGCAGGCGGTCTGCTCGGTCAGCGCCCTGCCCAACGGCAGCGTCGCGCAGCCCGGGCAGAGTGCGGCGCTGCTCCCCGGCGAGACGACCACCTTCCGGTACGTGGTCACGAACACCGGCAACGCCGCGAACACCCTGAACCTCGGGGTGTCGCCCGACGCCGCCTCGCAGTTCACGCCCGGCGACCTGAGTGTGCACCGCGACGCGAACGGCAACGGCCAGATCGACCCGGACGAACCGGCCCTGACCCGCCTGACCCTGGACGCCGACGCGGGGACCGCGCTGCTCGTGCGCGCGACCACGCAGGCCAGCGACCGGGGTGCGGCCTACCCCAACCTGATCGCCAGCTGCGCCAGCAACGTCCGCGACCTGCCGGGCGAGACTGACCGGGACAACGTCGCGCGCCTGACCGTCAGCGACCCGCCCGCGCTGACGCTGGAGAAGACATTCACGCCCGCCACGCTGCGCCCCGGCGACGAGACGACCGTCACCCTGACCGCCCGCAACGCGGGCAACGGCCCGTCGCGCGCCGTGACCGTCACGGACCTCCTGAACACGCCCGAGCTGCGGGACTTCGTGTTCGTGAGCGGCAGCGCCCGCCTGAGTGGCAGCGCCGCCCCGGCCGCCACGGCCGAGTACAGCGCCGACGGGCAGGCGTGGCAGGCCGCCGAGACCAGCCCCGTCGCGGGCATCCGCGCCCGCATGGACAGCCTCGCGCCCGGCGCGAGCCTGACCCTGACCTTCCGCCTGCGTAGCCCCGAGGTCACCGGCACGCGCCGCAACGTCGCGCAGCTGCGCAGCGGTGACGTCAGCGTGGACGCCCCCGCCGACGTCACCCTGCGCTACCAGCCGCTGATCGCGCTGGGTCCGCTCGGGAATCCCCAGGCGCTGCCCGGCGGGGAACTCAGCAGCGACGACCTCCAGAGCAAGGCCAACGCGCTGCTGAACACCGAGGTCTGCTTCCCGCACACCGTGCAGAACCTCGGCGACCGCCCGGATACCATCACGGTCAGCGGGCGCGTGCAGACCGGCGAGGGCACCATCCGCTTCACCGAGCGGGACGGCACACCCATCACCGAGCCCTTCCGCACGGACCTCGCGCCGCAGGGCACGAAGGATTTCAACGCCTGCTACGTGCCCCGCAAAGCCAACGCCAGTTCCGCCGCCGAGGCCTTCCGCGCCGTCCTGACCGCCCAGAGCAGCCGCGGCGCCGCCGACAACCTGACCGTGGACGTCCTGACCACCGTCTCTCCCCTGACCCTGAACCCCGTCAAGAGCGGCGACGTCAGCGGACTGGTGGAACCCGGGCAGGTCATCACGTACACCCTGAACGTCACGAACACCCAGACCTTCGCGCTGACGAACGTCGAGATCCGTGACCGCCTGCGCGCCCTGCAGATCTTCGACGCCAGCGGCGCCCTGATCCGCACGGACCTGCTGGACTTCATCGAGGCGGACCAGGGCGGCGTCCTGGACGGCGAGAGCGTCGTGTGGCGCCTGGCCCGCCTGAACCCCGGTCAGGCCGTGACCCTGACCCTGAAAGCCCGCGTGCCGCAGGGCACTCCGGACGGCGCGCGCGCCGTGAACGTCTTCACGGTCAGCAGCAGCGAACTGACCACCCCCGTGCCCAGCAACCCAGTCGTGAACGGCGTGTTCCGCAGCGGCAACCTGACGCTGGTCAAGACCAGCAGCCCCGCCGTGGTCGCCTACGGGCAGACCATCACGTACACCTTCACCGTCACGAACCGCAGCGCCACCGGCGCGCTGGATACCATCCGCGTGCAGGACACCCTGCCGGCGGGCCTGGAGTACGTGCAGGGCAGCAGCCTCCTGAACGGCACCGAGATCGTTCCTGCCGTGGACGGCCGCACCTACACCTGGCTGATCCCGGGCCTGGCGCCCGGCGCGAGCGCCGTGATCACCTTCGACGCGGTCGTCACGCCCGACGCCGGTACGCAGATCCGCAACAGCGCCGTCGCGACCGCCGTCAGCAACAACGGCGAGACGAAGACACCCCCCAGCAGCGCCGTGAACACCATCGACCCGCTGATCTTCGGGCGCAACACCGCCGATCTGGTCGGGTACGTGTTCCAGGACGTGAACCGCAACGGCATCTACGACCGCGCCGTGGACCTCCCGGTCCTGAACGCCCGCGTGATCCTGGCCAGCGGCCGCACCGCGCTGACCGACGCGCAGGGCCGCTACCACTTCCGCAACCTCCTGGAAGGCGAGGCGGCGCTGCGACTCGACCCGAACAGCGTCGCGTACGCGCCCCTGAGCGTCCCGCAGGACGCCGGACGGCCCGGCAGCCGCCTGATCTACGTGCGGAACCTGACCAGCGCCGACTTCCCGCTGGCGCCCGACGCCGGGGATATCGCCGTGGTGCGCGACACCACCCTGCGCGTGACGAGCACCCTGCCGCTGCAGACGCCGCAGACCCTGACCGTCCGCAAGCAGGTGTTCGAGCAGGAGCCCGGGGTGTACCTCGTGCAGCTGACCCTGGGCGCCAGCGCCGACCTGAGCGGCGTGGAGCTGAACGACCCCCTGCCCCAGGGTTCCGAACTGCTGGACGGACAGAACGCCCTGACCTTCACCACCCTCCCCGCCGGCGAGCGCGTCCTGACCTACCGCTTCCGCTGGGCTGGGGATCTCAAGGGCGCCGTGACCGACCCGGCCGCCCGCTGGAGGTACTGAGTGAAACGCGCCCTGACCACCCTGACCGCGGCCCTGCTGAGTACGGCCGCCGCGCAGGAAATCGCCACCTCGCTTCCCCTGACCTCGGTCGGTGACAAGCTCATGTGGACGGTCGGCGATCAGGACCTGCGACTGGTCGTGGGCCTCAGTTCGCGCGTGCAGCTGGACGTGTACGGCGCGCAGTTCGACCCGGCCGACTACCGCACGCCCGACCAGTACGGCGACGAGAACTACGACCCCGCCCCCAAACTCCCGGTCGGCAGCACCTTCACGCTGCTCGGCGCGGACGGGCAGGTCATCCGGCAGCAGGAATTCGGGCAGGGCGCGCAGGACTGGCAGACCTTCCTGAACAGCGACCTGAAGGCCGGCACGTACACCCTGCGCGTGCGCACCCAGGGCAACGGCAAGAACACCTTCGCGCTGCGCCTGACGTCCGTCAGCGCCGCCGTCGAGGCCGACCACCTGAACGTCACGGTGCGCAGCAACGACTGGGTGCCCGCCCTGAACGTGTACAACCCCGGCGGGCCCATGAGCATCCGCATGTACGACGGGGACGGCCCGGGCGAACTGCAGGGCGAAGTCCGCGACGCGCAGGGCAACGCCTACCCCGTCAAGGTCAGTGGACAGCTGCAGTGGGACGAGATCAAGGTCCCCGAGGACCAGGGCAACTACACCCTGTACCTGCGCCAGCCGCCCAGGACCTTCCAGTGGTCGAATTCGGTCGGCTTCGAACTGAGCACCGGCCCGATCAAGATCGTCACGGCCGACACGACCGGCAAGCTGGACCTCACGGCCGAGCTGGTCCTCCCGGACGAGACGCTGCCCACCCAGGCGAACGTCACGGTGGGCGAGCAGACCTACGCCGTCCAGGGGCAGGCCGGGCCCTTCACGCTGCCCGCGAAGGAATACCCGGTGCAGGCCGAACCCGTCAAGGGAGCCGAGGTCAGCGTCAACGCGCCCAGCGCGACCGTCACCAAGGGCCAGACCGCGCGCGTGGCCGTGCAGGTCAAACCCAGCCTGAACCTGAGCTTCACCGCCGACAAAGCCGAGGTCTGCGTGGGCGACGTGGTGACCTTCACCGCGCGCGCCACCACCGACTTCGAGCGGCAGACCCTGCCCGCCAGCCTGCGCGTGGCGCTCCCCGCCGGATTCGAGGCGCAGGGCGACACCAGCGTCACCGCCCGCGTGGACGCCGCCAACCCCGGCGTGCTGACCTTCGAGGCCCGCGCGGTCGCCGCCACGCAGGGTGAGGCCCGCGCCACCCTGGCCCCCTGGAACCAGAGCCAGTCGCTGGGCGTGCAGGTGCTGCCCAGCGCCACCCAGATCGAACTGCGCCGCGCGCCCCTGGCCGCCACCCTCCCCGGCGAGACCGTCACCGTGACCCTCACGCTGCGCAACACCAGCGCCGCCCCCGCCCCCTTCGAACTGACCGACCAGCCCGGCGAGACCCTGGAAGCCCTGGACCCCACCAGCTTCAGCGGCGAACTCCAGCCCGGCGAGGAGCGGACCCTCAGCTACCGCGCCCGCGTGAAGGGCGCGGGCGGCGAGCAGGGCCAGCTCAGCGCCACCCTGACGAGCAACTGCGCCACGCAGCAGGTCGTGGGCGGCACCCTGGGCGTCACCACGCCCCCGCCCCCCGCGCCCACCCCGGTCGTCACGCAGACCCGCGAGAGCACGGTCCGCATCCCCTACGACGTGCCCACTACGCGGAACGCCACGCAGGTCGTCGTGGCGCACCAGCCGCCCGCCGGGGCCAGCTACGTGCCCGGCAGCAGCCAGCTGAGCGGCCGCCCCCTGGCCGACCCGCAGGTGGGCGCCAGCGGCACGCTGTACTGGACGACGCCCGGCGCGCCCCGGGGCGTCCTGACCTACCGCGTCATGCACGAGGGCAGCCTCCCCGCCCTGCAGAGCCCTACCCTGGTCGGGAAGTACGCCGGGGGACAGGTCAGCGTCCTTGTCGGCGAGGGCAACCTGGACGACCTGAGCGCCCTGCAACCCGTGACCGCCACCCAGGCGCGCGAGAACAGCGGCGCGCTGAAACTCCCGCTGGACGGCGCGGTGTACCGCGACCGCGACCGCGTGACCGTCGTCGTGGAGAGCCCCGCAGACAGCGCCGAACTGCCCCTGATCAACGGCGCGCCGGTCGACCCGGCCAGCCTGGGCCGCAAGACCGTGGACGCCGAACGCGGCACGCAGCGCCAGGAGTTCTACGGCGTCGCGCTGCGTAGCGGCGAGAACACCCTGAGCTTCGCCGGGCAGACCGTCCGCGTGAACCTGGCGGGCACGCCCGTCAGCGCCGAATTCAGCGGCCAGCAGCTCATCGCCGACGGCGTCACGCCCATCCGCGTCGGCATCCGCCTGACCGACGCCGCCGGGATCGGCACCGCCAGCGGCAACGTCACCGTGCAGGCCACCCTGGAACCCACCCAGCCCGACGCGCAGCCCCGCGTGGTCAGCTACCAGGTGAAACTGACCGACGGCGAGGGCGTCCTGGAACTCGAACCGCTCACCGCGCCCGCCCACTTCGACGTCCGCGTGCGCCTGGGCGACCGCGTGATCAGCAAGGGCTTCGAGGCGCTGCCCAGCCGCACCCGCGTCGGCATCGGCATGCTCAGCGTCGGCGGCATTCTGGGAAGCAGCGGCGTCGCCGCCGGGGAAGCCCGCGCGCAGGGCTACCTGGAAACGCCCATCGGGGACGGCAAACTGTACGTCGCGGCCAGCGGCGCCCTCACCGCCGACCGCACCGCCAGCGGCGCCACCACCGTCCGGCAGGACCGCGACCAGGGCCTGCCCACCACCGCCAACCCCCTCCAGCGCTACCCCACCCACGGCGACAGCAGCACCGAGACCGTGCCCCTGCAGGGCATCGACCCGGTCGCGGCGCGCTACGAGCACCCGGCCTTCTCGGTCAGCTACCGGCAGGCGCCGCTGCCCATCGACGTGTTCAACCTGGGTGCCACGCCCACCGCCCTGAGCGGCTTCACGCGCGGTGCCCCCGCGCAGCTGTCGGGCTTCGTGGCCGCGCTGCCCGGTGACCTGAAACGCGTCACGCTGGACGCCAACGGCCTGCGCGCCCTGCCGCTGCCTGACCAGGACCTGGCGGCGGACAGCGAGACCGTCACGCTGCTCCTCACCGACCCCGTGACCGGCGCGCAGGAGCGCCGCCCGCTGGCCCGCCTGAGCGACTACACCCTGGACCCCGCCGCCGGCGTCCTGTACCTCCAGCGGCCCCTGAACCTGCTGGACGACCAGGGCCGCACCGTGCGCGTCGAGCTCAGCTACCGCCTGAACGACCCGCTCGGCGCGCGCGCCCTCGCCTGGGGCGTGCAGGGCAAGTACCGCGTGACCGACACCCTGAGTGTCGCGGCGGCCGCCGTCAGCCTGGACGGCGTGACCAGCGTCGGCGCGCGCGCCCGCTACGACGACGGGACGCGCCGCGCCGACCTGCTCGCCGCGTACGCCGCGCAGGGCACCCTGGTGGACGGCAGCGCCAGCGTGCAGGGCGACCGCTTCGCCCTGAGCGGCAGCCTGCACTACCAGACCCCCGGCTACGCGGGCCTGAACGCCAGCACGCCTGGCCTGGGTGCCGCCGCGGACGGCACCTACCGCCTGACCGACCGCTTCGCGCTGAACGCCCGCGCCACCTACGCCGCCACGCCCGCCGCCGGCAGCACCCCCGCCACCAGCGGCGGCGCGGCCGACCTGCGCGGCCTGTACACCTTCTCGCCGTTCACGCTGGGCGCCGGGATCCGCGCGGGCTTCGGGGACCAGCAGGGCGTGGCCGCCATCGTCAGTGCCGCCTACGCCCGCAGCGGGCTGGGCGTGCAGGTCGACCACGTGCAGGCCCTGGGCGGCACGCTGGACACCACCACCACCGTCAAGGCCAGCGTTCCCGTCGCGCCCGACGTTACCCTGACCGCCCGCGACGACATCACCTGGGGCGACGGGCACCGCGCCAGCCTGGGCCTGACCACCACGCTGGGCGGCACGAACCTCAGCGTCAACTACGACCTGCCCGGCGCGGACGGCTGGGGCAACCGCGCCCGCATCGGCGTGGACACCACCCTGCCCGTCAGTGACCGCGCCGCCGTAGATCTGCGCGGCAGCCTGATCCTCGACACCGACGGCGACACCCGGGACGAGAGCAGCTGGAACGCCGGGGTGGGCGTGCGCTACAAGGCCGACGCCCTGGCTGCCACCCTGGCTGCCGACGCCGCCCGCACCGACGCTGGCTTCAGCGTGGCCCTCAAGGGCGGCGCGACCTACAGCGTCAACGATCAGCTCACCCTGAGTGCCGAAGGGCACCAGATCCTCGGCGCGGGGGCCGGCACGAACTACGCCGTCTCGGGCGCGCTGCGCGCCGGGCCCTGGCAGGGCCTGAGCTATCTGCGCTACAAGGACGGCGCCCTCGCGGGCGGCACCCCGGAACTGATCGGCGAGGCGAACGTCGAGTACCACGTGCCCCGCTACGCCCTGCGCGCCGGACTGGCGGGCCGCGCCCTGCTGGCCCAGCCGGGCAGCGCCACCTACCAGGGCAGCCTGAGCGGCACGTACTACGTCACCGACCGGCTGGGCCTGGGCCTCGCCGCGCGCGGCCTGGTGCAGCCCGCCACCGGCAGCACCCTGCTGAGCGCCGGACTGGAAGCCAGCTACCGCGCGCTGCCCGGCACCTGGCTGACCGTGGGCTACAACCCGGTGGGATTCCAGGGCATCGGGACGAACGTGTACACCCGCCAGGGCGCGTACCTGCGCCTGGATCTGATGCTCGACGACGCACAGAGTCCCACCCCCGCCCCCGACACGACCGGGGGGCGCTGAGATGAGGCCCCGCATGCATACCCTCCTGCACACCGCCCGCCGCCTGCTGCCCCTGGCTGCCCTCTGGGGCCTGGGGGCCGCCGCCGCGACCACCTGCACGCCCAGCAGCCCCTGGACCGAGACCTTCAACACCAACTCTGTCCAGGGCAGCATCCTGAACCACGCGTACGTCACGGACGTGAACACCGTCACGGGCACCACCGGGACGTACACCTTCTGGAACCAGATCGACCACACCGGTAACGGCGGGTACGCGCTGTACCTGAACGTGGGCAACTTCGAGAACAAGAACGGCGCGCTGCTGACCACGCCCCGGGCGCTGTACCAGCAGACCGTGAACGTCCCGGCCGGATCGCGACTGTCCTACCAGAACTACGCCCGCACGCACGCCACCACGCCCAGCCAGCTGCGCTACGAATTCCTGGACACCGCCACGGGCACCCTGCTGTTCCGCACGGACGGCAGCGTCCTGACCACCAGTTACGTCCAGCAGATCGTCCCGGATTTCAACGCCATGGGCACCCAGGTGACCGTGCGGATCCTGACCCTGAAAGACGGCGTCAGCGGCGACGCGAACGTCCTGAAACTCGACGACCTGAAACTCAGCTGCGCCGCGCAGGCCCAGCTGACCATCACCAAGGGCAGCAACGGCCCCTGGACGGTCGGCCAGAGCGGCGCCAAGTACACCCTGACGGTGAAGAACAGCGGCAGCGCCACCACATCCGGCACCGTCACCGTGAAAGACCTGCTGCCCGCCGGTCTCAGCGTGCCGGCCAGTGTCACGCCCGCTTCCGGCTGGACCTGCTCGGCCAGCGGCAGCGCCGTGACCTGCACCGGCACGCCGAACCTGACCGCCGGCGCCAGCGTGACCCTGACGCTCCCCGTCACTGTCGGCAGCGGCGCCGTGGGAACGATCAGGAACCGCGCGAGTGTCGGCGGGGGCGGCGACCCCGATCCAATCCCCGACCCGGCCGGCTGCGCGGCGACCGGCGGGCAGTGCGCTACGCACACCACCACCGTCACGGTGCCCACCCCGCCCGCCGTGACCGGCACCTGCACCGTCGGCACGCCGTTCACGCAGCCGTTCAACACCAACGCCCCCAGCGGCGAGATCCGCAACCACACGTACCTGAGCGACCCGAACGCCGTGACCGCCACCGACGGCACGTACACCTTCTGGAATCAGATCGACCGCCTGAACGCCGGCGGGTACGCGCTGTACATGAACATCGCGAACTTCGAAGGGAAGAACGGCGCCACGCTGACCACCCCGGGCCTGCTGTACGAACAGAAAATCAACGTGCCTGCCGGCTCCGAGATCACCTACAGCAACTGGGTGCGCAGCCACTCCAGCACCGCCACGCAGCTGCGCTACGTGTTCCGCGACGCGGGCGGCACCGTCCTGCAGCAGTTCGACGGGCCCCTGGCCACCACCAGTTACACCCAGCAGACCGTGCCGACCTTCACCTCGCCTGGCAGTCAGGTCACCCTGCAGATCCTGACATTGAAAGACGGCACGGGCGCCGACACCAACGTCCTGAAACTCGACGACCTGAACCTCAGCTGCCCCGTGCCCCCCAAACCCAGCCTGACCCTCACCAAGGGCAGCAACGGCCCCTGGACCGTCGGGCAGAGCGGCGCGGCGTACACCCTGACCGTCAGGAACGACAGCGCGGTGAACAGCACCGGCACCGTGACCGTGAAAGACCAGCTGCCCACCGGGATCAGTGCACCTGCCAGCTTCACGCCCGGCAGCGGCTGGAGCTGCGCGACCAGCGCGGGCGTGATCACCTGCACCGGCACGCCCAACCTCGCGCCGGGCAGCAGCGTCACCCTGACTGTCCCCGTGACCGTCGCCGCCGAGGCCGTGGGCACGGTCACGAACCGCGCGAGTGTCGGCGGGGGCGGCGACCCCGACCCGATCCCCGACCCGGCCGGGTGCACCTCGACCGGCGGACAGTGCGCCACGGCCACCACCACCGTCACGGCCCCCGCGCCCGCCCCGGTCTGCTCGAACGTGTACGCCCTGACCCTGGCGCCCGGCAGCGCCGTGGACGGGGTGACGATCACGCCCCTGGACGTCACGACCAACACGCTGGGCACGCCGGTCGCCTCGCTGGCCGACGTCGGCGGGACGTCCGCCACGCTGGGCATCTCGCCCGACGCGAAACGCTTCTTCGTCGCGACCGACGACAACCGCCTGCGCGTGTACGAGACGAACACCCGCAGCTGGGTTTCGGGTGGACTCTTCAGCGGCGTGGCCGACCGACTGGTGCGCATGGCGGTCACGAGCAGCGGCGTCGGCTACGCCATGGACGGCAGCGGCAACCTCTGGTCGTTCACGACCGGCGCCAGCAGCGGCTACGTGATCACGGCGCTGGGCCGCGTGACCAGCGTCTCCAGTGGCGCGCCCAGCTTCCGAGACAACGGGGACTTCTTCGCGGACAGCAGCGGGAAGCTCTACATGATCAGCGCCGTGACCGGCTCGACCAGCATCGACCTGTGGCTGATCACCCCGGCAGGCAGCAGCGCCAGCGCCGAGTACCTGGGCAGCTTCAGCAACCCCGGCCAGAACTCGCAGTTCAATGGGATCGCTGCCAGCCCCAGCGGCATCTACGCCCGTGACAACCTGGGCCGACTGGTGAAACTCGACCCGGTGAACGTCACGTTCATGCCGGTCGGCTCGCCCAGCCTGGGCTCCACCGACCTCGCCAGCTGCACCTACCCGGTCCTGGCCCCCAACCTGAACGCCGTCAAGAGCGTCACCAAGGTCGCGGGCACGGGCGGGGACAAGGTGCAGCCCGGCGACACGCTGGAATACCGCGTCGTGATCCGCAACAGCGGCACCCTGCCCGCCGGGGGCGTGACCTTCGCGGACACCCTACCCGCCGGGACGACCTACGTGCCGGACAGCGCCCGCGTGAACGGCGCGACGAGCACCGTCACGAACGGCGCGGGCACCAGCCTGGGCGGCGCGGCGTACCCCTTCGCGCAGCCG
The DNA here is from genome assembly GCA_943327755.2 of Deinococcus hopiensis KR-140. Lineage (GTDB taxonomy): Bacteria > Deinococcota > Deinococci > Deinococcales > Deinococcaceae > Deinococcus > Deinococcus hopiensis_A. The sequence goes on along the minus strand of CALPYF020000010.1, from coordinate 71,644 downwards.
GTCGGGATCTGCTCCGGGCCGACTACGGCCTGCACCACGCAGGTACTGAAGATCGACAGCACCCCCGCCACGCTGGACAACGAGGCGGTCGTGACCTTCCGCGTGACCGTGAACGCGCCCGCCAGCTACCCGGCCAGCGTGCGCAACACTGCCCTGGTGCGCTACGCGGGCGGCCCGACCGGCGGCGTGCCCAGCAACGAGGTCGTGACGCCCGTCTTCGAACCGGCGCGCCTGACCGTCACGAAGACCGTGCAGAACCTCACGCGGGGCGGCCCGGTCGGCACGAGCAGCAGCGGCAACCCCGGCGACGTCCTGGAGTACTGCATCGCCACGACGAACGTGGGCGGCCTGAGTGCCACGAACATCAGCTTCAGCGACATGGTGCCCGCCAACACGGCCTTCCAGGTGGGTGGCTTCGCGGCCGGGCAGGACATCCGCGTGGCCACGCCGACCGGCACGGCGTACTACACCGCCGCCGCCGACGGGGACGCCGGACTGCTCAGCAGCGGGAAGGTCACGGTGCAGGGCGGCAGCTTCGTGCTGGCCCCCGCCCAGACCGTCACGATCTGCTTCCGCGCCAGCATCCAGTAAAGGCCAGCCGAGCCGCGGGCCGCTTCCCGGAGGGGGGGCGGCCCGCGTTCACGTGTCCTTGAGGCGCGCTGAAGACGGGGCGCGGGCGTACCGTCGCGCCCGGCCGGGTGGGGGAGAGTGGCCCCTATGCTCGGCGGCACCCAACTGGTGTGGTTCAAGAAGGACCTGCGCGTGCACGACCACGCGCCCCTCGCGCGGGCCGCCGAGCGCGGGCCGGTCCTGCCGGTGTTCATCTACGAGCCCGAGCAGCTGACCCACGAGGAGTTCGCCGGGCACCACCTGACGTACCTGAACGAGTCCCTGCGGGAACTGGACGCCAGCCTGCGCGCGCTGGGCACCCCGCTGGTCGTGCGGGTGGGCGAGGCGGTGGCCGTACTCGACGAGCTGCGCGAGGCCCACGGCGTGACGGCCGTGTGGGCGCACGAGGAGACCGGCAACGGCGTGAGTTACCAGCGCGACCGCCGGGTGCGGGCCTGGGCGCGGGCGCGCGGGCTGCCCCTGACGGAACTGCCGCAGAACGGCGTGATCCGCCGCATGAAGAGCCGCGACGGCTGGGCCGCCACCTGGGAGGAACGCCTGGGTGCCCCGCAGGTCGCCGCGCCCGCGCAGCTGAGCGGCGTGGACGCCGACCCCGGCGGCCTGCGCACCCACGCCGAACTGGGCGTGCCCGCCAGCGCGAAGATCATCCCGCCGGGGGGCCGCGCCGCCGCGCTGGACACCCTCGACTCGTTCCTGACCGTGCGCGGCGTGAACTACATGCGCGAGATGAGCAGCCCCCTGAGCGCCGAGGCCAGCTGCTCGCGCCTGAGCGCGCCGCTGGCCTTCGGGACGATCTCGCTGCGGGAGGTGCTTCAGGCGACCCGGCAGCGCCTCGCGACCGTGAAGGGTGATCCCGGGGCCGACCCGCGCTGGGTGCGGTCCCTGCGCTCGTACGAGTCGCGGCTGCACTGGCACTGCCACTTCATGCAACGCCTGGAAAGCCAGCCGGACATGGAATTCCGCACCCTGAACCGCGCCCTGGACGGCCTGCGCGAACACGAATGGAATCAGGACTTCTACGACCGCTGGCAGCACGGCCAGACCGGCTACCCCCTGATCGACGCCTGCATGCGCCTGCTGCGGGAAACCGGCTGGCTGAACTTCCGCATGCGCGCCCTGCTCGTCAGTTTCGCCACGCAGCACCTCTGGCTGCACTGGCGACGGCCCGGGCTGTTCCTGGCGCGCGAGTGGCTGGACAACGAACCCGGCATCCACTGGTCCGAGATGCAGATGCAGAGCAGCACGGTCGGCATCAACCGCGTGCGCATCTACTCCCCGACCCGGCAGGCGCGCGAACAGGACCCGGACGGGGTGTTCCTGCGCCGCTGGCTGCCGGAACTCGCGGACGTGCCCACCGACTTCATCCACGCCCCCTGGGAGTGGAGCGGCGCCGGACGCCTGAGTTACCCGCCGCCCATCGTGAATGAGCAGGAGGCCGGACGCCGCGCCCGCGCCCGCATCAGTGCCGCCCGCGCCAGCCCGGCCTTCGAGGCCGAGGCCCGCCGCATCTACGCTAAACACGGCAGCCGCAAGAAGGCCGACCTGCGCGCCGAAAGGAAAGCTCAGGGTCTGCCCGACAAACCCCCACCCCCCCGGCGGCCCGCTGCCGTAAAAAGGAACATCATGAGCGACCAACCCGATCTGTTCGGCCTGGCCCCGGCCGCCCCGAAGGCCATCGTGCCCGCCGGGCTGCCCGACGACTGGCAGCAGGCCCTGCACGGCGAGTTCAGCGCCCCGTACTTCCACGAACTGAAGGACTTCCTGATTCAGGAACGCCGCGCCGGCAACGTGTTCCCGCCCGCGCCGGACGTGTTCAACGCGCTGCGTTTCACGCCGCTGGAGGACGTGAAGGTCCTGATCCTGGGCCAGGACCCGTACCACCGCCCCGGTCAGGCGCACGGCCTGAGCTTCAGCGTCCGCCCCGGCGTGACCATCCCCCCCAGTCTGCGCAACATCTACAAGGAACTGACCGCCGACCTGCCGGGTTTCACCGCGCCCCGCCACGGGTACCTGCGGAGCTGGGCCGAGCAGGGCATCCTGCTGCTGAACGCCGTCCTGACCGTCCGTGAGGGGCAGGCCAACAGCCACGCCAACAAGGGCTGGGAGCACTTCACGGACGCCGTCATCCGCGCCGTGAACGACAAGCCACAGCGGGTCGTGTTCGTCCTGTGGGGCGCCTACGCCCGCAAGAAGAAGAAACTCATCACCGCGCCCCAGCACGTCATCATCGAGTCCGCACACCCCAGCCCCCTGAGCGAGGCGAAATTCTTCGGCAGCCGCCCCTTCAGCCAGGTGAACGCCGCGCTTGAGGAGACGGGCCTCACCCCGATTGACTGGCAACTGCCCATGCAGGTCACGGAATGACCTCCCGCACCGAACTCCTCGCCGGGGAGTACCTGCGCCGCGAGGGCAGCGACCCAAAAAAATTCCGGTACTTCTGGCCCGACGGCACCCCGTACAAAGACAGGACCGGCGTCGAGCGCATCGCGAAACTCGCCGTGCCGCCCGCCTACGAGGACGTGTACGTCAGCCCCGACGCCGACGCCGAACTTCAGGCCTTCGGGCGCGACGCCGCCGGACGCCTCCAGTACCGCTACCACCCGGACTTCGTGCAGGCGGGCGCGCTGAAGAAATGGCAGCGCCTCACCCGCTTCGCCGGGGCGCTCGGGCAGCTCAAGGCCATCACTGGGGCCGACCTGCGCGCCCAGGGCCTCCCACCCCGCAAGGTCGTCGCCCTCATGACCCGCCTGCTGCACGTCGCCCGCTTCCGCGTCGGCAGCGACATCTACGCCCAGCAGCACAAGACCTACGGCCTCAGCACCCTCCGCCAGCGGCACGTGCAGGTGGGCGGGAACACCGTCACCTTCCACTTCAAGGGTAAGCACGGCATCACGCAGCACAAGGCCACCACGGACCGCACCCTCGCCACGAACATCGGCCGCCTGCTCGACCTCCCCGGCCCCTGGCTGTTCCAGACCGTGGACGAAGGGGGCGCCCGCCGACGCGTCCGCAGCGGCGAACTCAACGCCTATCTCAAGGAAGTCATCGGCCCGTTCACCGCCAAGGACTTCCGCACCTGGGGCGGCACCCTGCTCGCCGCCGAATACCTCGCCGAGGCGGGCGTCGCCGACACCGAAAAACAGGCCCGGCAGACCCTCGTTGACTGCGTCAAATACGTCGCCGCCGACCTGGGCAACACGCCCGCCGTTACCCGCGGCTCCTACATCTGTCCCGTCATCTTCGACCGTTACCTGGAAGGCAAGATCCTCGACGACTACGAACCCCGCGCCACGAAAGGCGAGAGCGACCTCGACGGCCTGACCCGCAGCGAAGCCGCCCTCAAACGACTGCTGGAAAGCGAGAAGACCCTCAGGACAAGGCGGAAGAAAGCGGCGTGAGCGGCTGGCGGAAGCTGGAGGATCCTGAGTACACCCACATCTGGGACTACGTGTATGACGGCCTGGGATTTCATCCCAGCACAGCATCTGGTCACTGGCCGGGCTTCCGGGAGCCGATCCCGTCGGTCACCTTCAAGCTGCCTCCACAGTGGTCGGAAGACGAGATAGACGAGCTATACGCTGGGTTCTGGGACGCAATCCGCCGGATCACCGCCCAAGGCGAGGAGGTGTACGCCCTCGACTGGCAGCACGATTGTTTCGCGTATACACCCGGCGAGGCTGCGGTGCCGACCAGAGGCCATCCCTGGACTCATGGCGTGTTCCCTGATGGGGATTACGCGATCACGCTCGCTGCTGATCTGAGCTGGGGCATCCTCGGGCACCCCTGGGAGGGCACCATCTGCGTGTTCGGCGAACCACTGCTGGGCGCTGTAGAAACGAACCTGCCGCTACTGCTCCGTCAGGTCATCCGTCAGAAACGTTGAATTCGATATTCTTTACCCCAGCTCCTTGCGCATGTTGATGTTGGTGGCGTGGTATCCGAGTTTCTCGTACAGGGCGCGCGCGGCTGTGTTGTGCCCGAAGACGTGCAGGCTGATGCGGGTGGCGCCGCGCGCGGCGGCGTCGGTTTCGAGGAGGGTGAAGGCCTGCGTGGCGTACCCGCGCCGCCGGTAGGCTTCAAAGACCTCGACCTCGTAGATGAAGGCGGTGGTGGCGTGGGGGGTGCGCTGGAGGGCGTACCAGAGCACGCCGACGTCCGCGTCCTCGTGCGGGTCGTGCAGGGTGTACAGGATGTTGTCGGGCGTGTCCGGCCCCTGGGGAAGCAACTCCCGGAATTCGCGTTCGCTGCGCGCCTGGGCTTCCTCGGGGCTCCACTGGCCGCTCCTGACCTTCTCGGCGGCGTACTCGGGAACGGCGCGGGCCAGGAAGCGGGTGAAGGCGCCGGCGTCCATCGGTCTGAGGTGCAGCATGAGGGCAGTGTAGGTGGGCGCGGCGGGGCGGGCGATACGCGTTTCAGCGCATGCGGGGCCGGTCCCGGGCGGGTACGGTGGCGGGGATGACGGACGCGCCCCCACCCATGCACGATTCGGAGGTGCGGGTCGACGCCGCGCTCGTGACGCGCCTGCTGGCCGGGCAGTGCCCGCAGTGGGCACGGCTGCCCGCGACCCTGTTGCGGCACTCCGGGACGGACAACGCGGTGGTGCGGCTGGGAGACGGGCTGGTGGCCCGCCTGCCCCGGATCGGGTGGGCGGCGACGGACGTGGCGAAGGAGGCCCGCTGGTTGCCGCTGCTCGCGCCGGGCCTGCCGCTGCGGGTGCCGGAAGTGCTGTTCACGGGCGTTCCGGGGGCCGGGTACCCGTTCGGGTGGGGCGTCTACGGCTGGCTGCCGGGCGTGGACGCGGCGGTGGGAACCGTGCGGGATGAGGCGGAACTGGCGCGGGATCTGGCGGCCTTCGTCCGGGCGCTACAGGCGACGCCGCTTCCGCCTGGGCAGGGGCCGGTGGGGTCGCGTGGCGTGCCACTGGCCGAGCGGGACGCGGCGACCCGGGACGCCATCCGCGCGTGCGCGGAGCTGGGGTTCCTGGACGAGGGAGAGGCGCTGGCCGTGTGGGAGGACGCCCTGAACGCCGCGCCGCACGCGGGACCGCCCACATGGCTGCACGCGGACCTGAAGCCCGGCAACCTCCTGTCCATCGGCGGGCGACTGAGTGCCGTGATCGACTGGGGCGGCCTGACCCTGGGCGACCCGGCGGTGGACCTCCAGCCCGCCTGGAACCTGCTGGGTCCGGTGGGCCGCGCGGCCTTCCGGGAGGCGCTGGGCGTGGAGGACGCCGCCTGGGCGCGCGGGCGGGGCTGGGCGCTGAGCGTGTCCGTGATCGCGCTGCCGTACTACCGGGACAGTAACCCGGGGCTGGCCGGGGTGTGCCAGGGCACCCTGCGCGCCCTGCTGCCGGGCTGAGGCGCGGGACTGCGCGCCCGCTTCCGGTGCGTCCCGGGCCGCGCGCCCTATGATGCGGCTCATGACGAAGCGGCCCGCCGTGGGGGACAAGCAGGACAAGGGCAGTGACGTACAGGCGATGTTCGCCAGCATCGCGCCCCGTTACGACCTTCTCAACCGCGTGCTGAGCCTCGGGGTGGACAGGGGGTGGCGGCGCGCGGCGGCGTACGAGGCGCTGGCGCTGAAGCCCGCGCGGGTGCTGGACGTGGCGACGGGCACGGCGGATTTCGCGCTGGAACTCAAGACCCGCGCCCCAGAGGCCCGGGTGATCGGCAGTGACTTCGTGCCGCAGATGCTCGCCATCGGCCGGGAGAAGGCCGCCGCGCGGCACATCGACATCCGCCTGGAGGAGGGGGACGCGCTGAACCTGCCGTACCCGGACGGGAGTTTCGACTCGATCACGTGCGCGTTCGGGTTCCGGAACTTCGCGGATTACGCGCGGGGCCTCGCGGAATTTCACCGGGTGCTCGCGCCGGGCGGGCGGGCCGTGATCCTGGAGTTCCCCCCGCCACGTCCGGGCCTGCTGGGGAGCCTGTTCCGGGTGTACTTCCAGCATGTGCTGCCGCGCATCGGCGGGCTGATCAGCGGGAACGCCTCGGCGTACACGTACCTGCCCGAGAGTGTCCTGGCCTTCCCCGAGCCGGAGCGACTGGCGCAGCTGATGCGCGCCACCGGCTTCCGCACGCGCTACCGCCTGCTGACTTTCGGTATTGCCGCGATCCACGTCGGGGACAAGCTGCCATAAGCCGGATACATCTGCTCGACTCACGCGGCCGCGGCGGGCAGCATGGGTCTATGCGAGGACGGATGCGGGCGGCGGCGCTGATGGTGGGCCTGTGGGGTGGCGGGGCGCAGGCCCAGGCCGCCCCGTTCATGGTGGGTGTGGTGCGCGTCCCGGAGGGTCTGCGGGTCCACTGGCCGTCCGGGGGTGAGGTGGGCATGCTGTCCTGCCGGGGCGCGACCCTGACCCTGCGCCGGGCAGGGACCAGCACGACCAGTCCGGGCACACTGCGGGCGCTGCTCTCGGGTTCGCGGCTGGTGTTCGGGATGGTCACCCCGACCCTCGCCCCGGACGAGGCGCGCTTCACCTGCACGCCCGCCTCCCCACTGCCGGACGTGCGGCTGGGTGCGGACGTGGGCCTGCGCTGGCGCTGACCTCCGCTGACCGTCAGGCGAGGATGGGCTCTGGCTGGTCCTCGTACTGGCGGGCCTGGAGGGCCCACAGGTCGGCGTACTCGCCGCCACGCGCGAGGAGGGCGGCGTGGGTGCCGTCCTCGATGATCTGTCCGGCTTTCATGACGAGGACCCGGTCGGCCATCAGGACGCTGCCGAGGCGGTGCGTGACGAGCAGCGTGGTGCGGCCGCGCGCCAGGGCGGCGAAGGTGTCGAACACCTCGGCCTCGCTGCGGGGGTCGAGGGCGGCGGTGGGTTCGTCGAGGATCAGCACCCGGGCATCCCGGTACAGGGCGCGGGCGGTGGCGAGTTTCTGCCACTGGCCGCCGGAGAGGTCCGCGCCGCCGAACGCCTGCCCCAGGCGGGTGTCGAGCGTGCGGGTGTCCGTCAGGACGGTGTTCAGGCCGCTGCCCTGCACGGCGGCGTTCAGGCGCGCGTCGTCCTGCGGCTGCCCCAGGAGGATGTTCTCGCGCAGCGTCCATTCGAAACGGGCGAAGTCCTGGAAGACGGCGGCGACGCCTGAGCGCCAGTCGTTCAGGTCGAGGTCGCGCAGGTCGGTCTGCGCCGCGCCCGTGCCGATCAGGATGCGCCCGGCGGTGGGGTCGTAGTAGCGCAGGAGCAGTTTGATCAGGGTGCTCTTGCCCGCGCCGTTCTCGCCGACGATGGCGACGGTCTGCCCGGCGGGGATGGTCAGGGTCACGTCCCGCAGCGCGGGCGGCTGGTCGCGGTACGCGAAGCTGACGTGCTTCAGGGTGATCGTGCCGTCTGCGGGCATGGGATGGGGCCGGGCGGGGCTCTGCACGCCGCCCGGGGCGTTCAGGAAGGCGTCCAGCTTGGCGAACCAGCTCAGGTGCTGCGTGCCGATGCTGCCCATCTCGGCCAGACCGCTCAGTTCCTGCCGCAGGGCCGCCAGCGCCGTGACGACCAGCGCCACGCTGCCCGCCCCGACCCGCCCGGCCTGCGCCTGCGCGACCACGAACGCGAACAGACCCCCGGTCACCAGCAGGGACAGCGCCTCGAAGGGCAGTAGGGCCAGCAGGCCGCGCGTGCGCTGGGCGCGCAGGGTGTTCTGGTAGGCGCGGGTGCGGGTCAGCGCCTCGCGTTGCAGGTGCGGGGCGAGGCCGTACAGCCGGACCTCCTTGGCGTACTCGTGCCGCAGCGCCACGCGGGACAGGTAGTTCACCTCGCGCGCCTCGGGGGTCCGCTGGATGAACAGACTCCAGCCCAGCCGGTAGAACTGCATCTGCCGGGACATCAGCGGCAGCAGGCCCGCCACGACCACCAGCGGCACCCACCACCCGACCAGCAGCAGCGTGGCCGCCACACTGATCGCCGCCACGACGTTCCGCAGGGCGTACACCAGTGTGGAGAGCAGGTTCAGCGGCCGGTGACTCGCGCCGTCCTGCAGCACCTGGATGTCGTCGTGGAACTGCGGGTCTTCCAGCACGTCCAGGCCCTGCAATTCGGTCATGCGGCGCATCAGGCGCTGGTTGACGTGCAGGGTGTAATGGTCGGCGGCGACGCCCTGCATGACCTGCGTGACGGTCGCCGTGACCTGTGACAGCAGCGCTGCGCCCGCCCACGCGCCCGCCAGCGCCGGGAGGTTCACGCTCTGCCCGGCCAGCAGGCCGCTCACGCCGTCCACCGTCCACTTCCCGATCAGGATGGTCACAGCAGGCAGCGCGCCCTGCGCCGCGCCGCTCAGGAACAGGCCTGCCGTGATCAGCGGCTGGGCGCGCCACAGGTCCGGCAGGGTCAGGCGCAGGGTGCGCCACAGGTCACGGGCAGGGAGGGAGGCGCTCGTCATGGGAGGTCCCAGCGTAGAGAAAAGCACCTGGGGCGTGGGCCGCAGGTGCGCTTGACGGGCGTGGGGTTCAGTTCAGGGTCTTGATGTACGCCTGGAGGTCCGCGACCTGCGCGTCGCTGATCTGCGCCTCGCCGAAGCGGGGCATGGTGGCGGACAGTTCCCGGTCGGGGGTCTTGCCTTCGCGCAGAGTGGTCTTGAACTGGGCCAGCGTCCAGCTCTTGGGGCCGTCGGCGGTCACGAGGCTGGGCCCGATCTGACCCTGGCCGTTCGCGCCGTGGCAGCCCGCGCAGTTCCCGGCGAACACGGTCTGTCCGGCCTGGGCGTCCCCGGCGGCCTCGGTGTCGCCCGCCGTGTCCGGGGTGCCGCCAGCGGCCGCTTCTCCTGCGGCGCTGCTGGCGCCCTCACCGGCGGCCATGTCTCCCGAGGACGCCTCGCCCGAGGTGCTCGTGCCGGTGCTGCCCGCACTGTTGCCGCTCGCCATGCTGCCCGATTCGCTGCTGGCGCCTGAGTTCGTGCTGGCGCTGCCCTCACTCTTGCCGGCGTCGGCGGGCCCGTTCTCGTTGGTGTTGGCCGGGGCGGTGCTCGCGGGGGTGGCCTCGGCGGGTTTGCCCATCAGCTGCGGCGTGGCGATCAGCACGCCTACACCCAGGATGACGCCCAGCGTGACCCCCAGGCCCCAGGAGGCGGCGCTGCCCCGCACCCACTGCGTCCGGCGCGTGACCGGAGTCTCGTCCTGTTGCGGTGCGGGACGCTGGGAAGCGCGGCTGGCCGGGGTGGAGTGCGGTGCGTTCATGCGCGGAGCATACCGCCCGGTCAGGCGGACAGCTGCCCCCCGTCTCATGAGCGATCCTTCATGCAGTGCTGAGTGTCATAGCAGCGGTGCCGGTGGCGCGGCGCGGTCCTCGTCCGGCCACCACTGCCGCGTGGCGAGGTCGCAGCGGCCGTCCCTGAACTCCACGCCCTCGGCCATCAGCAGGCGTTCCTGCATGTCCCCGAAGCCGACCTTGTGGGTGCTGACGCGGCCCTGCGCGTTGATCACCCGCTGCCACGGCAGATCTGATCCGCCGACCAGCGAGTTCAGCACGAAGCCCGCCTGCCGCGCCGCGCCGGGATTCCCGGCCAGCAGGGCCAGCTGCCCGTAGGTCATGACGCGGCCCTCGGGAATGCGGGCCACCAGGGCCAGGACGCGCTCGTGGAAGCCGGGGGTCGGGTCGGTGGGCGGGCCGGAGCTGGTCATGCGCGCATTCTGGCAGGCAGGGGAGGGCTGCGGTCAGGTCGGCGCTTCACGGTAGAGAGGCGGCGGGTCAGCGTTTCGCGGCGGTGGGCGCGGCCTCGGCCGACGCGCCGTCGGCGGTCACGCCACTGACGAGCGCCTCGCGGATGCCCTGCGCGATGCCCAGCGCCACGCGGTCGAGGTAGTTGCTGTCTTGCAGGTTCTGCCCGTCCACGGGGTGGCTGGTGAAGCCGATCTCGACGAGTGCGGCCGGGATGCGGCTGTTGCGCAGCACGCTCAGGGACTGGCTGTTCTTCAGCCCCTGGTCGAACGCGCCGGTCTGCGAGACCAGGTTGTTCTGGATCAGGGCGGCCAGGGCGCTGCTGCGCGCGTGGTTGGGGTTCCACCAGGTTTCTACGCCGTAGCCGCGCAGGGCGCTGGCGGCGTTCATGGCGTTCACGTGAATGCTGATGAACAGCGCGGTGCCCGGCGTGCCCATCGCGGCGCGCATCTGCAGGTCGGTGTTCTTCACGGGGTGGAGTTCGCGGTCGCTGTCGCGGGTCAGGATGACGTCCACGCCCGCGGCGCTGAGCAGGTCGCGCACGCGCAGCGCGACGTCCAGTGTGACCTGTTTTTCCACGACCGTTCCGACCGCGCCGGGGTCCTTGCCGCCGTGACCGGGGTCGATCACCACGCGGGGTTTCACGAGGCTGGTGCTCAGGGCCAGCAGCGCCGTACCGCGCGCGGCGAACTGCGGGGCGACGGCCTGCACGGCGCGCTGACTGCCGGTCAGGGGGGTGCGGTCGGCCAGAGCGGGCGACAGGTCGATGGCCAGGCGGGACAGGTCGCCGCTGGCGGGGGGCAGGAGCTGGGCGCGCCAGCCGCTGCGGTCGGTGGTGCGCCCGGCGGTGCTCAAGGTGACGGTGGCACCCTGCGCGGTGGGGGTGTAGGTCCAGCCGCGCAGTTCGGGACTGACCCCTGTGGCCTGCTGGAGGGCCGCGCTCACGCCGGTGAGGGTGATGGTCAGGCCGACGGCGCCGGTCGCGATGCGGTAGGAGCTGCCCGGGGGCAGGTCGAGCACCACGCGGGTCTGCCCGGGGCTCTTGCCGATGCGTGGCGCGCCCAGCGCGGCGGGGCGAGCGGGGCCGGGCACGCTGCCCTGCAGGGCGCTGGGCTGCGCGGGGTTGCTGCCGTCCAGGGTGGGGGCGGGAAGGGGCACGTTGACGCTGCCGCTGACCTGATCGCCGGGGGGGAGGCTGCCGGGCAGCGGAGCGTTCAGGACGGTCTGCGCGGCGGCGCTGGTGGGCGCGGTGGTGAGGACCTGGCCGCGCACGCTGGTGCCGGCGCCGCCGCTGACGCCCGGTCCGAGTTCCAGGATCAGGACGCGCTTGCCGGTGGCGAGGGTGGCCTCGCTGGCGCGCCAGCCGTCGCTGGGGGCCAGGGGGTAGGGGGTGATCAGGGTGGCCTGCCCGGCCCCGGCGCGGTACTCGCTGACGCTGGCGCCCAGTTTCGCGCTGATGGCCGGCTGCACGCGCGCGCCCTGCACGTCGAGGCGCAGCCCGCCGAAGGTGGGGGTCAGGGCGTACGTGACGCCGGCTGGCAGGTCGAAGACGACGCGGGTGACGCTGCCCTGGCTGCTCACGCGGGGGTTGCCGAAGGTGGCGGTGCTGTCGGGCGTGGCCGGAACGCTGGCGGGCGTGACGGCGCCGGAGGTCGTGATGGGCGCGAGGCTGGGCATGCTGATGCCGGGTGCGCCGGGGGTGAAGGGGGTCGCGCCCTGAGCGAGGCTGCCGGTCGCGACCGTGAACAGCAGGCCAGATGAGAGCAGGATGGCTGTTCGCTTCATGTGCCTTTTACTGTACGGGACGGCGGTGAGAACTCCGGGTGCGTCCTCATGGGGGTGTCGTCAGCCAAAAGTGTGACCATGACGGCATTTTCTAGGCCTGATTCTCATGAGTCGGTGCGGATGAACTCGGCTTCATGAGGTGGCGGCTGTGTTGTGGTCCGGACCAGCACGGCAGGAACAGATTTGATGGTTTATTTTACAAAGTATGCTAGAATCCAGGGCATGACTCAGCTCTTCACCCCCTCCGCCCCGGACCGGCTGCGCGTGGACATCTGGTCGGACGTCGCCTGCCCCTGGTGCTACATCGGCAAACGCCGCTTCGAACAGGCCCTCTCGGCCTTCCCGCACCGCGATCAGGTCGAGATCGTCTGGCATGCCTTCGAGCTTGACCCGGGCACGCCCCCCGAGCATCCCCTGACCATGCGCGACGCCCTCGCGAAGAAATACGGCCGCACTGCCGAGGACGCGCAGGGCATGATGGACCACGTCACCCGCACGGCCGCCGGGGAGGGCCTGGAGTACCACTTTGAGCGTGCCCGCCTGGGCAACACCTTCTCCGCGCACCAGCTCATCCACCACGCCGCGCAGCACGGCAGGCAGGACGCCATGAAGGAACGCCTGCTGCGCGCCTACATGAGTGACGGCGAGCTCGTCAGCGACCTCGACACCCTGGTGCGCCTCGCGCAGGAGGTCGGCCTGGACGGCACCGAGGCCCGCGCGGCCCTGCTCGACGGCCGCCACGCCCACGCCGTGCGCCAGGACGAGGCGCAGGCCCAGGCGCTGGGTATCAGCGGCGTGCCGTTCTTCGTGCTGGGCGGCAAGTACGGCGTCAGCGGCGCGCAGGATCCCCAGACGCTGCTCGGCGCGCTGAATCAGGTCTGGCAGGAAACCCACCCCGCTCCCCTCCAGATGCTCGGCACCGAGACTCTTGCGGACGGCTGCGAGGACGGCCAGTGCGCCGTGCCCGAACGCGCTTGACCGAAACCCGACACGCATGGAGCACGCCCCCGGCTCGACTGGCCGGGGGCGTGCTCCATGCGGTTCAGGCCGGGTCGGGCGCGAGCTGCCCGCTGGGCGCCGGGCCGTCCTCGGGGTCGGGGCGCGTGCCCACCTCCAGGGGGGGCAGGGTACCGCCGGCCAGCACGGTCTGCAACTCCTCGCCACTGAGGCTCTCGCGGGCCACCAGTTCGTCGGTCAGGCGGTGCAGGATGTGCGTGTGCTCGGTCAGCAGGGCCAGCGCCCGCTCGAACTGCCCGTTCAGGATGCGGCTCACCTCCGCGTCGATCTGTTCGGCGGTGTGGTCGCTGTACACGCCCTGCTGCGGCCCGAAGCCCAGGTAACTGCCGCTCTCCTGCGCCAGGGCCAGCTGCCCCACCTCGCTCATGCCCCACTCGGTCACCATGCGCCGCGCCAGCCCGGTCGCCTGCTGGAAATCGTTCGCGGCGCCCGTCGTGACCTGACCGGTCGCGACCTGCTCGGCGGCGTGCCCGGCCAGCGCCACGCAGATGCGGTCCAGCAGCGCCGCACTCGTGTAGTGCATGCGGTCCTCCGGGGTGTACAGCGCGCTGCCCAGGCTGCGCCCGCGCGGCACGACCGTCAGCTTGTGCGCCTTGTCCGCGTGGGGGAGGAGCTGGGCGGCGAGGGCGTGGCCGACTTCGTGGTAGGCGGTGACCTTCCGGTCGGCCTCGCGGACGACCATGCTGCGCCGCTCGGGGCCCATCAGCACCCGGTCGCGTGCCTCGTCCACGTCCCGCCCCGTGATCCGCGTCCGCCCGGAGCGTGCCGCGAGCAGCGCCGCTTCGTTCAGCAGGTTCTCCAGGTCCGCGCCGACCATCCCGGCGGTGCGCCGCGCGATCACGCCCAGGTCCACGCTCGGGTCCAGGGGTTTCTTGCGGGCGTGGATGCGCAGGATCATCTCGCGTCCCCGCACGTCCGGGGCGTCCACCACGACCTGCCGGTCGAAGCGGCCCGGGCGCAGCAGGGCGGCGTCGAGGACGTCGGGGCGGTTGGTGGCAGCCAGGATGATGACCTCCTGCCCGGAAGAGAAGCCGTCCATCTCGACGAGGAGCTGGTTGAGGGTCTGTTCGCGTTCGTCGTTGCCGCCCTGCATGTTGACGCCGCGTTTGCGGCCGACGGCGTCGATCTCGTCGATGAAGACGATGCAGGGAGCGTTCTTGCGGGCCTGCTCGAAGAGGTCGCGGACGCGGGCGGCGCCGACACCGACGAACATCTCCACGAAGTCGCTGCCGCTGATGCTGAAGTAGGGGACGCGCGCCTCGCCCGCGACGGCTTTGGCCAGCAACGTCTTGCCGGAGCCGGGGGGGCCGACGAGGAGGACGCCGTGGGGGATGCGGGCGCCGAGCTGGTGGTAGCGGTCGGGGTGGCGGAGGAAGTCGACGACTTCCTGGAGGTCGGCTTTGGCCTCGTCGCAGCCGGCGACGTCGCCGAAGGTGAGTTTGATCTGGCCCTCGCTGATCACCGCCGCCCGTGACCGCCCGAAGGTGCTCGCCGCGTCCGTCCCGCCCCCCTGGCGGCTGCGCAGGAGCAGCACGATCAGGCCCACGATCAGCGCCAGGGTCAGCAGCAGGCTCAAGGCGCCCAGCACGCTCAGGCGGGGCGGCGCGCCGTACGACACGTTCACGCCGAGCGCCTGCAGGGACTCCAGGTTCAGCAGCGGGTCAGCGGTCAGGGTGCGCGTGCGGTACGGCCCGCTGTCCAGCGTGCCCGTCACGACGGCCGTGCCGTTCTGGAACGTGATCGTGGCGGTCTTCACCTGTCCGCCGCTCAGGGCGCGTGCGAACGCCGTCACGTCCAGGTCGCCCCCCTGCGGGCGCGGCCACAGCACCCACGCCAGCAGCAGCGCCAGCACTGCCCCCCCAGCCACCCACAGCCAAGTCCCGCGCTTCATGCCCCAGTCTATGCTCCCCGCCGCGCCCGCAACTGCAACGCAGCGCGACATCCTTGCCCCCACCAGGGGGCCGCTTCATCCAGCGCTGATCAACGCGCCCCGGGGCAGACGTCCGTCAGGTTCGCGGGGCATACTCTACCGGTGCTGTCCGCCCGCCCCGCCCACCACCGCCGCGCCCGCCGCGCCCGTTTCCGAACGGCGCTGCTCACCAGCCTGAGCCTGCTCACGCCGCCCCTGACGGGCGGCGCGTCACTGACCCTGCTGACCGCCGGGGCCGCCCGCGCCGCCCAGCCGGGCCTCGGGTCCGTGCAGCTGACCTTCACGGTTGACGACGCCGACCTGTACGTCAACGGTGCCCCGCAGCGCTGGCTGAGCCCCCCGCGCAACATCGGCGGGCGCACCATGCTGCCCCTGCGCGAGACGGCCGCGCTGCTCGGGCAGCCCATCCAGGCCAGCGGCACCCAGGTGCAGCTCGCGCGGCTGAGCCTCGACACCCGCAAGAACACGGCGGCCCTGAACGGCGCCGCGCAGCCCGCCGGGACGGTCGCCAGCGTGGGACCCATCACGTACGTCAGCGCCCGCACCCTCGCCGACGCCCTGAACGCCAACCTGACCGGCGACGACACCGGACGCGGCTTCACCCTGACCGCCCTGCGCGACGGCGGGAACCCCATGAGTCCCCAGGCGCGTTTCAGCACCGACAAGAACGTGTACGCGCCCGGCGAGCGGGTCGTGTACACCGAGTACCCCTTCGACCCGGACGGCGCGGACATCACCGCCCGCCGCTGGGCCGGGCGGCAGGACGTGTACTTCCAGCCCGGCACGTACACCGTCACCCTGACCGTCACGAACAGCCGCGGCCTGCAGAGCCAGCCCTTCACCCGCACCATCCGCGTGGAGGGCCAGCCGGTCGACACGCCCCTGACGTACGCCCTGAAGTACGCCCAGCCCGGCGACGCCTTCCCGGACCCGCAGATCCTCACCTACCCCGCCGCGCTGATCAGCCCGCAGGCCAGCCCCAGCTACCCGCTGCTGTTCAGTGACAGCCCCGAGGTGCCTGACCAGAGCGGCATCCTGTACCAGGACAGCGTCACGGGCCGCGCCCGCCTGCTCGGGTACCACCTGAACGGCCTGGGCCGCGCCGCGCGGCTGTACGTCATCGCCCGCAACCTCGAGAGCCGCCCGGTCGAGGTGCGCAGCGAACGCCTCGGCGAGACCGCCCCCACCCGCATCGAGAGCATCCTGGGGCAGGTGACGCTGCTGGAGTACTTCGCGTCCACCGGCGGCACCACCCTCACCCTCTCGCCCGGGCAGTCGGCCGCCGTGTACGCCAGCCCCACCCTGAGCACCGGCAGCGGCGTGAACGTCATGCAGGACCTCAGCTCGTCCGGCAAGGTCGAACTGACGTACGTGATGCTGGAAGACGGGCTGCCGCCCACCCCGCAGGTCATCCAGCAGCTGCCGTACCTGCGCCCCGACGGGCGGCACACGCGCGGCACCTTCCCGGACGCCGTGCGGACCCTGCGCGTCACGCTGGGCGCCCTGCCCACCAGATTGATCATCGGGGACGGCCGCGTGGACCCCGCCGTGACCGGCACCGACGCCCTGACCGGCCAGACCGTGCGCCTGAGCGGCAACTACGGCGTGCTGTACGACCTGGAAGTCAACGGCGCCGCCGGGACCGCCGTGGCCCTCAGCCCCCGCGGGGGCCTGTACCGGGGCGCCATGAACATCCAGGACGGCCCGATCACGCAGACCATCAAGCTGCCCCGCACCGGCAACGCCCTGAAACCCGACGAGCCCGTGCTGCTGTGGCGCGCCCAGAGCGACCGCCTGAACATCGACTTCGTGCCCAGCAGCGGCAGCAACCTGCCCATCAGCCTCGTGTTCTACCGCACGGGCCGCGCCGGCGCCGAGGGCGGCGTCATCAAGACCTACCGCCCCTGAGCGGGCGGGGGAGAGGAGCGCCTGCGGAACACCGCGGCGCCCCTCCTTGGCTGTTACGCCGGGTGCGCGGCGAGCCAGTCCAGCACGTCCTGCGCGCTGCGGTCCGGCGGGAACACCGGATAGAAGACGTGCTCGATCACGCCGCCGCGCACGATCAGCGTCACGCGCCGCAGCAGGTCCTCGCCGCCCGCCTGAAAGGTCGGCAGCCCCAATGTCTGGCGGACCACGCCCGCCGCGTCGGACAGCAGCGGGAACGGCAGGTGCAGCCGCGCCGCCGCCGCCCGCTGGTACGCGGTGTCCTGCACGCTCAGGCCGAACACCCGCGTGCCCGCCGCCCGCAACTCCGCGTGATGATCCCGGAACGCGCACGACTGCGGCGTGCAGCCCCGCGCCCCGGGAATCAGATCCCAGTCCTCCGGCATGGCCTGATCCGGCCGCGCCGTCTTCGGATACGCGTACACCACGGTCCGCCTCGGCAGGACCGACAGGTCATGGGCCGCGCCGTCCGTGCCGCGCAGCGCGTAAGTCGGCCAGCGCAGGCCGGGCAGGTGCACGCACGCGCCGTCGTCAGCAGGAGCGGGCAGGTCAGCCGGGAGGACATGCGGGTCGGTCATGCCCGCGAGCATAGAGGACGCCGCCCCCACGATCAGGGGGCGGCGTTCCGTGCCAGGGTTTACGCGCCGACGAGGGCTTTTTCCCAGCCGAAGACGGCCTTGTCGTCCACGGCGATGCTCTCGTTGCCGGCCTTGATGGTCGCGGCGAGGGCCTTGGTTTCGGGGAACAGTTTGGCGAAGTAGAACTTCGCGGTCTGCACCTTGCTGAGGTAGAAGCCGTCCCTGTCCTGCCCGGCGTCGATCCTGTCCTGGGCGACCTTGGCCATGCGGGCCCACAGGTAGCCGTACACGACGTGCCCGAAGTAGCGCAGGTAATCCACGGCGGCGGCGTTGACCTCGTCGGCCCCGCCTTCCTGCATGGCCTTCTGGCCGATGACCATGGTCAGGCTGCCGAGCTGCTGCGCGGCCTTGCCGAGCTGGTTGACGTAGTCGCCGATGTGCTCGTCGCCTTCGTGTTCCTCGGCGAATTCCTGGAGGGTCGCGGCGAGCTTCTGGAGTTTCTTGCCGCCGTCCATCAGGACCTTGCGGCCCAGCAGGTCGAGCGCCTGGATGCCGTTGGTACCTTCGTAGATCTGGCCGATGCGGGCGTCACGGACGAACTGCTCCATGCCCCATTCCTTGATGAAGCCGTGGCCGCCGTACACCTGCTGGCTCTGCACGGCGATGTTGAAGCCGTTGTCGGTCATGAAGGCCTTGGCGATGGGGGTGAGCAGCGCGACGAGGTCGGCGGCTTCCTTGCGGGCCTTCTCGTCGGTGTGGTGGTGTTCCACGTCAAGGCTCAGGGCCAGCCACATGGCCAGGGCGCGGCCGGCCTCGGTGTAGGCCTTGCCGGTCAGGAGCATGCGGCGCACGTCGGGGTGCACGATGATCGGGTCGGCCTGCTCGCCCGGGTTCACGCGGGGCTCGTGGCGCATCTGGGTGCGGTCCTTGGCGTAGGTCAGGGCGTTCTGGTACGCGACTTCCCCGAGGCCCAGGCCCTGCAGGCCGGTGCCGAGGCGGGCGGCGTTCATCATGATGAACATGTGGTTCATGCCCTTGTTGATCTCGCCGACCAGCCAGCCCTTGGCGCCGTCGAAGTTCAGCACGGCGGTGGCGTTGCCGTTGATGCCCATCTTGTGTTCGAGGCTGCCGCAGATCACGCCGTTGCGCTCGCCGGGCTTGCCGTCAGCGGTGGGGATGTACTTGGGCACGAGGAACAGAGAAATGCCCTTGGTGCCCTGGGGGCTGCCGTCCAGGCGGGCCAGCACGAGGTGCAGGATGTTGTCGGTCATGTCGTGCTCGCCGGCGCTGATGAAGATCTTCGTGCCGGTGATGGCGTAGGTGCCGTCGCCGTTGTCGCTGGCCTTCGTGCGGATGATGCCCAGGTCAGTCCCGGCGTGCGGTTCGGTGAGGCACATGGTGCCGGTCCACTCGCCGCTGACCAGCTTGGGCAGGTACAGGTCCTTGAGTTCCTGGCTGCCGACGGCGTGCAGGGCGCTGTACGCGCCGTGCGAGAGGCCGGGGTACATGCTCCAGGCGACGTTGGCGCTGTTCATCATCTCGACGAGCACGTTGCTGATCAGGTGGGGCATGCCCTGGCCGCCGAACGCGGGGTCGGCGTCCAGCGCGGGCCAGCCGGCGTCACGGTACTTCCTGTACGCGGCCTTGAAGCCGGTGGGGGTGGTGACCTCGCCGTCGTCGTGGCGCACGCAGCCTTCGCGGTCACCGACGACGTTCAGGGGCACCAGTTCGGTTTCCACGAAGCGGGCGGCCTCGTCGAGGACCTGTTCCAGGAGGTCCTGGTCGGCGGTCTCGTTCTGGGCGTAGTAGGGCATCTGCCCGAGCTGCTCGGGGGCGCCGAGAAGTTCGTTCATCAGGAACTTGATGTCGCGCAGGGGGGCCTTGTAGGTGGGCATTCTGTGTCCTCCTTGGTGGGGTTCGTCCGCTGGTGGACACAACCCGGCACTGTTAGTTGAACCGAGTATAAAACTTTCGGCCGGGAATGTCATGTGGGGTGGATTGCGATTGCCCGCTCCCCCACCCCGCCAGCTGGGGGCAGACGCGCCGCGCGCCGCCCGCACGCGACTTATCGGGTATGGTGTGAAGAATCATGAACTACCCAAGCCTGGTCTGGCATCTCAAGCGAACGGAGCTCTTCGCCGACCTTGAACTTGCCGAACTGGAACGGGTAGCGGCCACCACGCCCTACCGCTCCTACCAGCCCGGCGAGGTCATCTACCGCATGGACGACCCCGCCGACGCCCTGTACTTCGTGCGCAGCGGCCTCGTCAAGATCAGCAAGCTCTTCCCCAACGGCAAGGAAGCCATCCTGGGCGTCATCGGGCAGCACGACACCTTCGGCGAACTGCTGCTGCAACCCGAGGAGCGCCGCCCCACCCAGGCCGAGGCCCTGGAACGCACCACCCTGATCGTCCTGCCCCGCGTGGAACTCCAGAAACTCCTGGCGACCAAGCCCGAACTGGCCATGAAACTCATCCGCCTGATGGCCGCCCGCCTGTTCGAGGCGCAGTCCTGGACCGCCACCGTCAGCGCCTACAGTGCCCCCGAACGCGTCGCCAGCCTGCTGTACCGCCTGGCGCGGGAATTCGGCCGCCCGCACAACCAGGGCGTCGAACTGAACCTGAAACTGAACCAGGAAGACATCGCCCGCATGGTCGGCGCCACCCGCGAGACCGTCAGCCACAGCCTGGGCAAACTGAAGCAGGAAGGCGCGATCGTCCGCGCCCGCACGCCCATCATCGTGCGCATGGACGCCCTGAAGCAGTACATCGAACAGGGCAACTGAAGTCCTTCACGCCCGCCGCAGCTGCGCCGCCTTCCGGGGCGGCGCACGCTTATGCTGCCGTATGTCCGTGACCCGCGCTCCCCTGATCCGCGCCGCCACGCCCGCCGACGCCCTCGGCATCGCCGCCGTGCACGTCCAGAGCTGGCGCGACACCTACGCGGGCCTGATCCCCGCCGACTTCCTGGACCGCATGACCAGCCCTGAGATGCAGGCGCAGCGTGAGGTGTTCTGGACGGGCAACATCGCGGCCGGGCAGGACGCCGTGTTCGTCGCCGGGGACGCCGGGCAGATCGTGGCCTTCGCCTCCGCCGGGACATCACGCGACCACCCGGGCTTCGACGCGGAGCTCTTTACCCTCTACAGCCTGAAAGCCGCCCAGGGCGCAGGGCTCGGGCGCGACCTGCTGCGGCAGGCGGCGCAGGTCATGCAGGCGCGCGGCGCGGCCAGCCTCGCCCTGTGGGTGCTGGACACCAACCCCACCCGCCACTGGTACGCCCGTCAGGGCGCCCACGAGTGCGGCGAGAAACAGGAAGGCGCTCTGCGCGAGCTCCGCATGGGCTGGTCAGACCTCACGCCCCTCGTGGGCGCGCCCACGTGACAGGCTCGACCTTATGGCGACCGACCTCAAACCCACCGTCAGTCCGGCCCAGAGCCTCGACCTGCTCGACATCCGCCTGGGCCGCGTCCTGAACGCCGAACCCGCCCCCGGCACCCCCAGACCCGCCTACCGCCTGACGGTCGACTTCGGGAAGTTCGGCACGCGCGTCAGCGTGGGGCGTTTCACCGGGCACACCCCGCAGGAACTGATCGGCGCGCAGGTACTGGGCGTCCTGAACTTCGAGCCCCGCCCCGTCGGGGACAGCGTGTCCGAGGTGCTGATCCTGGGCGTGCAGCTGCCTGGCGCGCCCAGCGGCGACGCCACCCCCCTGGTCCCGCTGCACGTGGCGAAACTGGGCAGCAAGGTCTTCTGACTGGAGGCTACGACCGTCAGCGGCGCAGTTTGCGGGCGGCCTCGTCGGGGGTGATCTCGCCGCGTTCCAGGCTGGCGAGCACCTCGGCCTGTGGGTCGGCCTGCTCGGGCTCGTAGCCGATGGCGCGCAGCAGCGTGTCGAAACGCGCCCGCACCGTGGGGTAGCTGATGCCCAGGACCCGCTCGACCTCCTTCAGGTTGCCGCGCACGCGGATGTACAGGCGCAGGAATTCCAGGTTCTCCGGGGTCAGCACCGCGAACTCGTTCAGTTCGAACACGCCGCGCACCGTCACGCCACTGGTCGGGAAGCGCAGCTCGGTCACCAGCGGGGACTCGGTCTCGTCGGGAAAGGGGAGGGGCAGGGGCCGCATCCTCCCACTGTACGCCCCGCCTGATCAGCGCAGCCGGGTCACGAGGCGCGTCTCCGGGTCGGGCTGGTGTTCCAGGCGCAGGATCGGCGCGTCCGGGTACTCGGCGTACAGGCCCTCGCCCCACTCGATCACGCTGACGCGACTGCCGCGCACCAGTTCCTCGAGGTCCATCTCGAACAGTTCCTGCACGTCCCGCACGCGGTAGGCGTCCACGTGCAGCACCTGCCCGCCGGGTGCGGGGTACACGTTCATCAGCGCGTACGTGGGACTCGTGACCGGCTCGGTGAAGCCGTGGGCGCCCACCAGGCTCTGCGTGAGGCTGGTCTTCCCGGCGCCCAGTTCGCCCTCCAGGAACAGCACGCCTCCCGGCGGGAGCGCCCCGGCCAGCGCCGCACCGAGCGCGTGCTGCTCGTGCAGGCCGCGCAGCACGCGGGACTCGCCGGGGGCCAGGGGCAGGGGAGAGGTGACGCTCATGCGCTCCAGTATCGCGCCGGGCGCCTACTCGCGCCAGATCGCCCAGTGGCTGTCCAGTGCGTCCATCTGCTCGGGCGTGCGGCCCCCCTGACGGATCAGGCTCATGACCTGCCCGCGGTGATGGCTGTCGTGCACGATGGTGTGCATCAGGAAGTGCGCCGGGTCGCTCCGGTACGTGCCCTCGTTCCAGGGGTCGGCGAAGGGCTCGCCGGACGCGCGGTGCGCCTCCACGGCCTTAATGGCAGCGGCGTCCCCGGCGGCCAGCGCCTCCGGCAGGCTGGTGGCCGGGGCGTTCGCCCAGCGCCACTGCGGGTCGCCGTCGGCGTCCAGTTCGTCCGGGTTGAGCAGCGGCATGGCGTGGTCGCGGCTCATGTTCCACAGCCAGCCCACCCGGAAGCCCGCCATGTGGCGCAGGTGCCGCTCGACGGTCCACCCGCCGCGCCCGTCGGTCAGGGCGAACTCCTCGGGCGTCAGGGCGGCGATCAGGGTGTCGTTCACGCGGGCGTTGCGGCGGAAGGCGTCGAGCAGCAGGGTCAGGTCAGTCATGGGGTCTCCGGTGAAAGGGGGCGGCGCCACACGGCCCAGGCGTCCTCCAGGTCGTCCAGACGCGCTGGCGAGGCGCCCGCGTGGCGTAGCAGGGTCACGATCTGCCCCCGGTGCCCCGCGTCGTGCACGGTCATGTAGGTCAGGAACAGCGCCGGACGGGTGTGGAAGGTGCCGGCGCCGTGCGGGTCGGCGAACGGGGTGCCGCTGGCTGTGTGGGCCTGCACCGCCTGAATGGCGGCCTCGTCCCCGGCACGCAGCATGGCACGCAGCAGGGCGGGGTCGGTGGTATGCCAGCGCCACGGGTTCTCCCCACCGGTCAGGGCCAGGGTGGACGCCGCGAACTCGGGCGCCATCTCCAGCAGCCACCCGCCGCGTGACGCGCCCATGTGCGAGAGCATCCGCGCGACGGTCATGCCGCCCCGCCCGTCCGAGACGGTCAGGTCGTCCGGGGTCAGGTGGTCCAGCAGGAACTCGTTCACGCGGGCGTTCAGCACGAAGGCCTCCAGCGTCAGGGTCAGGTCGGTCATGCGGTCTCCGGAGGGGTCAGGGTAGCTGGCAGCGGATGCGCTTGGCGGGTCGCTGCGGCGCGGGGCGGGCCGGGGGCGGCGTGGGCGTGGGGGAAGCGGCGGGGTTCATGCGTCCTCCGGGGGTGGGTTCACGAAGGCGGCGGCGGACCGTCCGGTCTCCAGCGCGGGCAGATAGAACAGCAGGTCCAGCTGCGGCGGTTTCACGCCCTGGGTGCGCAGCAGCGCGGCGATCTGCGCCGTGTGCCGCACCTCGTGCAGCAGGACGTGCCAGACCAGCCCGCTCAGCGTGAACTGCCGGTAACCCTCGGGCCAGTCGTCCAGCGTGACGGTGCGATTCAGGTCGGCGTCCGTCAGGTGGCCGAGGTACGCGCGGGTGTCCGCCTCGACCGCCTGCCAATACGCGGCGACGGCGTCCAGGCCGAGGGTCGTGCCGGGTCCGGCCGCGCCCGCCCCGATGTCCGGGAAGCGGTCCTGCACCATCGGGAGGCCCTGGAAGTCCCCGTGGATCCAGCCGTCCTCGACCTCGGCGGTGTGGACCAGCAGGTCGAGGATGGAGTGGAACCGCTCGCCGCGCAGCAGCGGCGACCGCAGCACGTCGTCCGGCACGGCGTGCAACGTCGCCATCAGGTCGCGCCGCGCCCGGGTCAGGTGGTCGTACAGCGTGGCGGGGTTCACGGCTCAGCGCTCGTAGAAGGCGGGTGGTTCGATCCCGAGGGCGCGCAGGGACACGTACCCCTGGGCGCGGTGGTGGATTTCGTTGTCCACGGCGTAGATCGCGGCGACCCAGCCGGGCATCTCGCCCCACGGCAGGGCATGCATCCCCGTGAAGAAGGCCGGGTCGGTGAGCGGGCCGTGCTGCTCCAGTTCGGCGCTCACCTCGTCCCAGGCGGCCAGCAGGCTGGCGCGGTCGGTGGGGCCGCTCGCCCAGTCGGGTTCGGGCCACTCGCCGGTCCGCATGGCGGTGACGGTCATGGCGTCCACGAGGTGGATCTCGGTGGCCTGCGCGCCGAAGGGCCGCATGCCGCCCAGGCTGAAGGTGAACAGCTGATCGTCGGGGAAGGCCTCAATGACGCGGCGGGTCAGGGCGCGGTGCCCCTGCCAGTGAGCGATGAAGTCGGGAATGGACAGGGCGGGCGACAGGGCAGCGGCGGACTCGGCAGCGGGTGCGGTCATGATGGAACCTCCTGGGGTTGAATCTGCCCTCAGCATAATCCGGATTCCCGTCAGAACGTGACGCCTATTCCGATTACCATGACGGCATGTACGACCCGAGCATGCGGGTGCTGACCGTGCTGGAACTCCTCCAGGCGCACGAGGAGGTCAGCGGCGCCGACCTGGCCCGCCGCCTGGAGGTCAGCCCCCGCACCGTGCAGCGCTACGTCGCCCGCCTCCAGGACCTCGGGATTCCGGTCGAGGGCCGCCGGGGCGTGGGCGGCGCGTACCGCCTGAAGGCCGGTTTCCGCCTGCCCCCACTGATGTTCACGCCCGAGGAGGCGCTGGCCGCCGCGCTGGGCCTGCGCACCCTGCGCCACCTTGGCCTGCACGCCCTGGCCCCCGCCGCCGAGGCCGCCAGCGCGAAGCTCTCGCGCAGCCTCCCGCACGACCTGCGCGCCGACATGCTGGCCCTGGAGGGCAGCGTGCAGTTCGACACCGGCCCCTGGGTGGCCCCCACCGACGCGCACCTGCTCGCGGCGCTGCTGCGGGCCGTGCGCGACGCCTGCACCGTCACCTTCACGTACGCTGCCCCCGACGCCCCCGAGACGCGCCGTGACGCGGACGTGCACCGCGTGGTGCACCTGGAGGGCCGCTGGTACGCCGTCGCGTACTGCCACCTGCGCGGCGCGCGGCGGTCGTTCCGGCTGGACCGCATGAGCGCCCTGACCGTGCAAGCCCGCCGGTTCACGCCCGAACCCGACTTCGACGCCGCCGCGTATCTGCGCTCCACGCTGCGCGCCCCGGCACCCACCTACCAGATCAGCGTGTGGCTCGACTGCCCCCCGGAGGACCTGCGCGGCCGGGTGTCCACCTGGGGCACGGAGGTGCGCCCAGACGCGCACGGCACGCGCCTGACCACCACCCGCGAGGGCTTGAGCGGCTTCGCGGCGTTCCTGCTGGGCCTGGACTGCGACTTCCGCGTGGACAGCCCGCCCGAACTGCGCGCCGAATTCGCCCGACTGGCCGAGCGCTGCGCCGCCCACACCGACGCTGCACCGTCCGGGCCTGCCAGCACTGCGTACACTGGGGCATGACCACGCCCACCAACGAGGACCTCGCGCAGGGGAAGGCGTACACGGCGCCCGGCATCACGGTGTACTACGACGCCCGGCGCTGCCTGCACGTCGCCAACTGCGTCCGTGGTCTGCCTGACGTGTTCGACCCGAAGGCCCGCCCGTGGATCCAGCCCGCCAACGCCGGGGCCGACGCGGTCGCGGCGGTCGTCCGCACCTGCCCCACCGGGGCGCTGCACTACGTCCTGGACGGACAGGAGACCGAGATGCCCGACGAGATCACCACCATCACCCCCAGCCCCGACGGTCCCCTGATGATCCGGGGCAACCTCGTGATCGACACGCCCGGCGGCGAGCAGAAGGACGTGCGCGCCGCGCTGTGCCGCTGCGGCCAGAGCGGCAACAAGCCCTACTGCGATGGCACGCACAAGAAGGTCGGCTGGACGAGCGGCGAGGAGACCGCGCAGGCCGACTGACTGCGGCAGTGCCCCGCACCCTGGGGACACTGGCCGCTGCCTGCCGCCGGGCGACCTGCCCCGCGTGCCGGGACAGTTTTCCACCCCTGGGACGTACACTGGCCTATGACCGCGATCATTCCCGACCTGATCCGCAAAAAACGCGACGGCCTAGAGCACACCCGCGAGGAACTCGAGACCCTGGTGCTGGGGTACACGCGCGGCGACGTGCCCGATTACCAGATGAGCGCGTGGCTGATGGCCGTGTTCCTGCGCGGCATGGCCGAACAGGAAACGGCCGACCTGACCATGGTCATGGCCGAGAGCGGCGACCTGATGAACCTCGGCGATCTGCCGCGCACGGTGGACAAGCACTCCACGGGCGGCGTGGGCGACAAGACCAGCCTGATCCTGACGCCCATGCTGGCCGCGCTGGGCCAGACCGTCGCCAAGATGAGCGGGCGCGGCCTGGCGCACACCGGCGGCACCATAGACAAATTGGAGAGCATCCCCGGCTGGACCAGCGAGCTGGAAGAGGAGCAGTTCCTGACCCAGGCGCGCGAGATCGGCCTCGCGCTGGTCGGCCAGAGCAAGGACCTCGCCCCGGCGGACGGGAAACTGTACGCGCTGCGGGACGTGACCGCCACCGTGGACTGCCTGCCGCTGATCGCCAGCAGCATCATGAGCAAGAAACTCGCGTCCGGCGCGCACACCGTCGTGCTGGACGTGAAGGTCGGTGCCGGGGCGTTCATGCGTACCCTGGACGCCGGGCGCGGTCTGGCCCGCGCGATGGTGGACATCGGCAACCGCGCCGGGCGGCAGGTGCGCGCCGTGCTGACCGACATGGACACCCCGCTAGGCCACATGGCCGGGAACAGCCTGGAGGTGCTGGAGGCCCTGGCGACCCTGCGCGGTGAAGGTCCGGGCGACCTGACCGAACTGTGCGTGGCGCTGGCCGTGGAGGCGCTGGCCGCCCAGGGCGAGGACGAGGCGGCCGCCGAGGCCCGCGCGCGCGCCACCCTGCAAGACGGCAGCGCCCTGGCGAAGTTCCGCGCGTTCATCGAGGCGCAGGGCGGCGACGCCACCTACGTGGACGACGTGAGCAAGTTCGACGTGGCGCCCGGCCGCGCCGACGTGACCGCCCCCGAATCCGGCTTCGTGGCGGGCATCGACGCCCTGAGCGTCGGCCGCGCGGTGCTCGTGCTGGGTGGCGGCCGCGAACGCAAGGGCGAGGCCATCGACCACGGCGTCGGCGTGGAACTCCTGCGCAAACCCGGCGAGGCCGTCGGGGCGGGCGAACCCGTCCTGCGCATCTACCACCGTGACGCGCGCGGCCTCGATGCCGCTCAGCGCCTCCTCACCGAGGGCCTGACCATCAGCGCCCAGGCCCCCGCGCCGGAACCGCTGATCCTCGACCGCGTGTTCTGACGGGTCGATAGTTGACAGTCGATGGTTGATAGAGGGGGAGTCCCTTCCATCAACCATCGACTGTCACCCATCAACGCCCCTTACCGCCTGCCGTAGCCGCTCCCGCCGGGGTTCGTCTCGGGGGTGCTGGTGGTGCGGGCGTCGCCGCCGCCCCGGCCGAAGTCGTTGCGGCCGGACGCGTAGCCGCCCTGCGCGGGGGTGACGGTCGCGCCGAAGCCCGGCACGGGCGCGCTGCCGTACCCGGCGGGCATCCCGGCGGCGCCGCCCGCCGCGCCCGTGCCGATGCTGGGGTCGTTGGCCAGTCGGGCGAATTCCTTGCTGTCCACAGCGCGCTCGACGCCGGTGTCGAAGGAGATCACGCGGCGGCGGTACAGGTTCGCCAGGAAGGCGTCCATGGTGACCATGCCCTCACGGGCGCCGGTCTGCATGACGGACGTGATCTGGTACGTCTTGCCCTCGCGGATCAGGGCGCGCACGGCGGGGTTGGCGATCAGCAGTTCGTACGCCAGGATGCGGCCCTGTCCGTCCAGGCGCGGCAGCAGCTGCTGCGTCATGACCGCCACGAGGTTGTTCGCGAGCTGCACGCGGATCTGTTCCTGCTGCTCCTCGGGGAACACGTCCACGATACGGTCGATGGATTCCGGGGCACTGTTCGTGTGCAGGGTGCCCATCACGAGGTGTCCGGTCTCGGCGGCGGTCACGGCGGCCTTGATGGTCTCGTAGTCGCGCATTTCGCCCACGAGGATCACGTCGGGCGCCTGACGCAGCACGGCGCGCAGCGCGTCGTTGAAGCTCATGGTGTCCGCGCCGACCTCACGCTGGTTGATGATCGACTGCTTGTGCGTGTGCATGAACTCGATGGGGTCCTCGATGGTCATGATATGCAGCCGCTTGGTGGTGTTGATGTGGTCGATCATCGCCGCGAGCGTCGTGGACTTGCCCGAGCCGGTCGGGCCGGTCACGAGCACCAGGCCGCGCGGGGCGTTGGCGATCTCGATGACGTTGGCGGGCAGGCCCATCTCCTGCGCGCTCTTGATCTTCGTGGGAATCAGGCGGAGCACGCCGCCCACGTTGCCGCGCTGCATGAACGCGTTCACGCGGAAGCGCGCCTTCTCGCCCAGCGCGAACGAGAAGTCCAGCTCGCGGCGTTCCTCGAAGGTCCGCTGCTGCTTCTCGTTCATCATCGAGTACATCAGTTTGCGGGTGTCGGTCGCGGCGAGTTCCGCGAAGCCCTGCGAGTCGTACACGCCCTGCAACTTGAACTGTGGGGACAGCCCGACGGTGATGATCACGTCGGAGGCGCCCTTGTCGGCGGCGAAACGCAGGATGTCGGTGATGTCGGCGGCAGGCTGGGTCATACGGGTCACCTCGGGCGGGGGGGCGGGGGGCGAGAAACTTCAATTACTTGCTGGTGACGGCCAGGACCTCTTCCAGGGTCGTGATGCCCTTGAGGGCCTTCTCGATCCCGTCCTGACGGAGGGTCTTCATGCCGCTCTGGTTGATGGCGACCTCGGTGATCTCGGTGGCGTTCTTGCCCGAACCGATCGCGACGCGCAGCGGCTCGTCGATGACCATCAGTTCGTGGATGCCCATGCGGCCCTTGTAGCCGGTGCCGCCGCAGCGGTTGCAGCCCGCGCCGCGCATGAGCTGCGCGCCGCGCAGGTCGCGTTCGGTGATCCCGAGGCGGCGCAGGACGTCCGGGTCGGCGTTCGTGGGGGCCTTGCAGTCCGGGCAGACCTTGCGCACCAGGCGCTGTGCGACCACACCCACCACGGCCGCGCCGATGTTGAAGTGCTCGACGCCCATCTCCTCCAGACGCACGATGGCGCCCGGCGCGTCGTTCGTGTGCAGCGTGGCCAGCACGAGGTGGCCGGTCAGCGCGGCTTCCACGGCGATCTTGGCGGTCTCGGTGTCGCGGATCTCGCCCACGAAGATGATGTCCGGGTCCTGGCGCAGGAAGGCGCGCAGCGCGCGGGCGAAGGTCATGCCCGCCACGTTGTTCACCTGCGACTGGATGATGCCCGGAATCTCGTACTCGACCGGATCCTCGATGGTGGTGGTGTTCTTCTCCGGCACCGCGATGCGCTTGAGGGTCGAGAAGGAGGTGAAGGATTTCCCCGAGCCGGTCGGGCCGGTCACCAGGAAGATGCCGTTGGGCTTGTGGATGGTGTCCAGGTAGCGCTGGTAGTTGTGCTCGGAAAAGCCCAGCTGCTCGACTTCGGGAATGTTGCTGGCCTTCTGCAGCAGACGCATCACGGCCTTCTCGCCGTACACGGTGGGCAGGGTGGACAGTCGCAGGTCGAGGTCGATGCTGCCCTTCTTGAAGCGCACGCGGCCGTCCTGCGGAATGCGGCGCTCGCTGATGTCGAGGTGCCCCATGATCTTGATGCGGGCCAGGATGCTCTGAGAACTGCCCTTGGGCAGCTCGTTCTGCTCGCGCAGGATGCCGTCCACGCGGTAGCGGACCTTCAGGGCCGTCTCGGTCGGCTCGATGTGGATGTCGCTGGCCTCCTGCAGCGCCGCCTCGCGGATGATGTTGTCCACGACGCGCACCACGGCGTTGTCGTCCAGCCCGGCCGTGAGGTCCTCGGCGTCCTGACGCTTGCTGGCGCTCTCGCGTTCCTTACTCTCCTTGGCGAGCTGCTGGTTCAGGTTCGCCATGTCCTTGCTGCCGAAGTACCGCTCGATCAGGCGGGTGATGTCCTTTTCCGCCATGACCGCCGGGATGATCTCGCGCCCGGTGATCAGCTTCAGGTCGTCCAGCGCGAACACGTTGCGCGGGTCCTTCATCGCCACGACCAGCGACTCGCCCTGCAACCGGACCGGCACCACGCCGTAGCGGCGGGCGGTCGTCTCGGGGATCATCAGCGCGACCTTGTTGTCCGGCGGGTTCTGAACCGGGTCGAGGAACTCGTAGCCGAGCTGCGCGGCCAGCGAGCGCGCCAGCATCTCCGGGCTGAGCTTCCCAGACTGCACCAGCGTGTCTTCCAGGCGCCCGCCCCCGGAGTTCTGTTTCTGCAGGGCGTTGTCGATCTCGTCGGCGGCGGCGAAGCCCAGCTCGACGATCACCTCGCCCAGCGGCTTGACGCGGCCCTCGCGGGCCTGCACCTGCAGCGCCTCGCGCAGCTGCTCGCGCGACAGGGTGCCCTGCTGCACCATCTGCTCGCCCAGCCGCCCGCGCTGCGGGTAGAACCGCTCGATCAGGGTCTCGATGTCGCGCGGTTTGGCCAACACGAGCTGCACGGGCCGGCCGACGAGCGCCTCGATGTCCTCGCGCTTTCGCGGATCGCTGGCGACGACCGTCACGCCGTGATCGGTCTCGTCGACGGGCACGGCGGTCAGGCGCAGCGCGTCGGCGCGCAGCATGCTGCCCAGCACGTCCTCACTGGGCTGGAAGTCACGCGGGTTACGCAGGAACACCGCGCCGCTCTGCTCGGCCAGCACCTCGTACAGCTGGTCCTCGCTGATGATCCGCTGCGCGATCAGGGTGCTGCCCAACGGCTCGCCGGTCTGCTGCTGCGCGTCGAGCGCCACCTGCAGCTGCGCGTCGCTGATCAGGCCGCGGCTGATCAGGCGCTGGCCCAGCATGCCGCCCGCCGGTCCGCCCTCCGCCTCGGCGGGCGCGTCGGCCGTCAGGTGCAGTTCCGGGTAGTGGGTGGCAATGGCCCACATGATCTGGTCGCGCAGCGCCTGGTACACCTCGATGTTCAGGCCGCTGTCGTCCTCGAGGGCCTCAATGGCCATGCTGGAGAGCGGATCGACGATCGCCACGCGCAGCGTCTGCCCGTCCAGGGCGAAGGGGAAGGCGTGGTACTGCAGGGCCGTCTGGGCGCGCACGGCCTGCAGCGCCGCCGGTTCCGGCGTGACGACCAGCAGGTTCACGAGCGGGATGCCGAGCGCTTCCTCGATGGCGCGCGCGATGCGTTTCTCGCCGACCAGACCGGAGTCGATCAGGATCTCCGCGAGGCGGCCACCGACCTCGGCGTGCCGGACGAGGGCTTTTTGCAGATCCGTGTCATTGACGTAGCCCTGCTCGAGCAGGATGGCGCCCAGGCGCCGGTCACCGATGGAAAGAGCCATAGCGTTTCAGTCTCCTTGCGTGAGGGAAATGGGGAGGACAGTGAGGGAACAGGTGAGGGCGCATCAGGGGTGCCAGTCGTGCCCGTAGCGTTTCAGGACCGCGCGTTCCAGCCTGCGGGCCACGCGGGTGTGAGGAAGGGAATTCGTGACCAGGGGCCGCACCAGGATGGTGTGCATGCCACTGAGGTTGCCGCCCAGCACGTCCGTGAACAGCTGGTCGCCCACCATGCCCACCTGCGCGGGCGGCAGGTTCAGGGCGCGCAGGGCCTTGCGGAATGCCCGGGGGTTGGGTTTTCCGGCCAGCCCGACGCCCTGGAATTCCAGTCTGTCCAGCCAGAACGCGGCCCGCTGGCCGGTCGCGTTGCTCAGGAGGTACAGGCCCACCCCGGCGAGTTTCAGGTCCCGCACCCACGTCAGGGTCTGGGAGACGCCCGCCTCGTCGTAGCTGCCGTACGGCACCAGGGTGTTGTCGAGGTCCAGCAGCAGGCCGTGCAGCCCCCGGTCGGCCAGGAACTCCGGCGTGATGTGCGTGACGTGGTCGATCAGGTCCGCCGGGCGCAGCAGGCTGCGGGAGGGGGCGGGGCGGCTCATCTGGACTCCGGGCGTGGAGTGAGCGACCCGGTGGGGTTCCAGGTGGTGAACGAAACAGACGGAGTCCGGATCACGCGGCGCTCCCCGGGCGGCCGATCACGGCCCACATGCGCCCGGTGACGCCCGCGTCGCGCCGGAACGAGTAGAAGTCGCCTTCCGTGGAGCAGCGTCCACTGACCCACACCTGCGCGCCGGGCACGCCCGCGTCCAGCAGCGCGGCGCGGTTCGCCCCGGCGAGGTCCAGGTGCGGGCCGTCCGCGCCGGGCTGCACGAACGCGCCCAGCCCGGCCCCTGCGAAGGCGTCCGCGACGCCCTGACCCACCGGGTACGCGGCGGCGCAGATGCCGGGCCCCACCGCCGCGCGGATCCGCTCCGGGCGGGCGCCCAGCGCGGTCATGGCCGCCACGGTGCGCGCGCCGATGCGGCCCAGCGTGCCCTTCCACCCGGCGTGCGCGGCGCCCAGCACGCCCGCCTGGGGGTCCTCCAGCAGCAGCGGGTAGCAGTCGGCGGTGCCGATCGCCAGCAGCACACCCGCCTGCGCGGTGACCAGCGCGTCCCCGGTCCAGTGGCCGCCGCCGGTCACGGTCACCACGTCGGTCCCGTGCACCTGCGTCAGGCGCGCCACCTGCGCGGGCGTGAAGCCCAGCGCCCCGGTCAGCTGCGCGCGGTTCCCCGCGACCGCTGCCGGGTCGTCCTCACGGTCGTCCAGGTTCAGGCCGGCGTAGGGGCCGACCGAAACGCCACCCCGCCGCGTGGTGAACGCGTGCGGCGCGTTCAGGTGCGGCGCGTGAAGCAACATCAGCCCAGTATCGCGTGTCATCTCTCACCGGATTCTGACGCTTTTTGCACGCTACGCACCGTGAAGTGCTTCTCCCGGTCCGATTTTTTGCACCCGCATCAGCGCCGCCGGGCGCGGGGTTGCTAGAGTCCCCCGCATGACGGTGCAGATTGACCTGAGTGACAAGACCGCCCTGGTGATGGGCGTCGCGAACGCCCGCAGCCTCGGCTGGGCCATCGCCGAGCAGCTTCTCTCGGCTGGCTGCCGCGTGGGGTTCTCCTACCAGGGCGAGCGCCTGAAGAGCGAACTGGACAAGCTCCTGACCGGCCGTGAAGGCGTGTGGGCCCAGCAGGCCGACGCGACCAGCGAAGCAGATCTGACCGCCCTGTTCGCCCGCGTCAAGGAGGAGTTCGGGCACCTGGACTACCTGATCCACTCCATCGCGTTCGCGCCCCGCACCGCCATGGACGGCCGTTTCCTCGACACCACCGAGGCCGACTGGAACACCGCCCTGAACGTCAGCGCGTACACCCTGGTGTCCACCGCCCGCCACGCCGAGCCGCTGCTGCGCCCCGGCGCGAGCATCGTCAGCCTCACGTACCACGCCTCGCAGAAGGTCGTGCCCAAGTACAACGTCATGGGCGTCGCCAAGGCCGCGCTGGAAGCCACCACCCGCTACCTCGCCAGCGAGATGGGCGCCGCCGGTGTGCGGGTGAACACCATCAGCGCCGGACCCATGCGCACCATCGCCGCGCGCAGCATCCCCGGCTTCGGCAGCATGTTCGAGAAGGCCGCCGAGGCCGCCCCGCTGGGCCGCAACGCCACACCGGACGAGGTCGGCAAGCTGGCCCTGTTCCTCCTGAGCGACCTGGGCAGCGGCGTGACCGGACAGACCGTGTACGTGGACGCCGGTTCCAGCATCATGGCCATGAAGATCGAACAGCCGAGCTGACCGCTGCCCCCTGAGGGCCGGCCTTCCGGTGTGGAGGTCGGCCCTCAGTCCGTTGTGTCCTGTTCGCGCTGGCGGTACGTTTCGCCCCAGGCGAGCATGGCGCGCACGATGGGTTCCAGCGTCTGCCCCAGCGGGGTCAGCGAGTATTCCACTTTTGGGGGTACCTGCGGGTACACCTCGCGGTGCACGAGGCTGTCCGCTTCGAGTTCGCGCAGTTGCAGGGTCAGGATGCGCTGCGTGACGCCCGGCATGCGCCGCTGGAGTTCCGAGAAGCGGCGCGGCCCGCCGAGCAGGTGATACACCGCGACGGCCTTCCACTTCCCGCCGATCACGGACACGGTGGTCGTGACGGCGCAGGTGGGGGGCGGCTCGGTGGGGGCGAGGTGCGGGGCGGGGGCGGTCATGCGGCCAGGATAGGTCTTCACGGTTCCCAGAATGTGCGTACCTACCTTTGCTGTACGTACTTGGAAAGTCGTGGGTACCCTGGCAGACTGGGGGCACCGCAGGGGGGAGCCGCCCGCCTGCCCCAACCTCCCAGTTCAGACCGGCGGGCGCCCTGACAGGCCCGCCGCAGGAGCACCCATGCCCACTGCCATCCCTGAGACCATGACCGTGATCGAACTCGCGCAGCCCGGCGGGCCCGAGGTGCTGCGCCCCGCCACCCGCCCCGTCCCCACGCCCGGCCTGGGCGAGGTGCTCGTGCGCGTGCGCGCCGTGAGCATCAACCCGGTGGACACCAAGGTGCGCCGGAACGGTCCGCTGCCCACGCTGCCCGCCGTGCTGGGCTGGGACGTGTCCGGCGAGGTAGTGGCCGTGGGACCCTTCGTGAACGAGTTCGCCGTGGGCGACGAGGTGTTCGGCATGCTGGCCTTCCCCGAGCAGCCCGGCGCGTACGCCGAGTACGTGCTGGCCCGCGCCGGGGACATCACCATCAAGCCCGCCGAGCTGAGCCAAGAGGACGCCGCCGCCATGACCCTGGCCGCCCTGACTGCCGAGCAGGCGCTGGAGAAGATGGACCTGCGCGCCGGGCAGCGGATCCTGATCCACGCCGGGGCCGGGGGGGTCGGGCACTACGCGGTGCAGCTGGCCCACGCGCGCGGCGCGCACGTGATCGCCACCGCGTCCGCGCCCAACGTGGAGTTCGTGCGGTCCCTGGGCGCCGACGAGGTCATCGACTACCGCGCCCGCCCCTTCGAGGAACAGGTGCAGGGCCTGGACGCCGTGCTGGACACCGTGGGCGGCGACACCGCCACGCGCTCGCTGGAGGTGCTGCGGCCCGGCGGATGGCTGGTGTGCATCGCCGCGCAGCCCGACGCGGCGCGGGCGCAGGCGCTGGGCGTGCACGCGGCGCGCATTCTCGTGTACCCGTCGCGCGCGGGGCTGAATACCCTGGTGAAGCTGGTGGCGGCCGGACGGTTGCGCTCGCACGTGAGCCGCACCTTCCCGCTGGCGCAGGTCGCCGACGCCCACCGCGCGCAGGAGACCGGGCGCACGGTCGGCAAACTGGTCCTGACCGTCCCCTGAGCCTGCGGGCGTGCCGGACGGGGCAGACCGTCAGCGGTCGTGCCGTCCTGGCGGGCACGGGGCCGCTATCCTGGGCGGTATGACCCTTTCCGCGCACGCCCTGCTGCTCCTGAACGCGCAGCGTCACGATCTGGACGACCGGCCCGACGAGCGGTCGGTGGCGCGCGACTGGGCGCACCACGTCGCCCAGGCCCGCGCGCAGGGCTGGGTGGTGGCGTTCGTGCAGTGGGACGCCCCGCAAGGCGCGGACTGGGACACGTTCTCGAAGGAGTGGACGCTGCACCCGGACTTCCGCGCCGAGCAGGGCGACGTGCTCGTGCGCGCGGAGATGCCCGACGCGTTCGAGGGCAGCGAACTGGCCGCGCAGCTGCACGCCCGCGCCGTACAGAGCCTGCACCTGCTGGCCCTGAGCGGCACGCCCGCGCTGGACGCCACGCTGGCCTCCGCGGGGGCGCAGGGCTTTCGGATCGAGTCGCTGGAGGTCCCCGCGTGAACCTGGACGCCACGCTGGACGTGCTGGTGCGCCTGCTCGCCACGCCCAGCCCCACCGGCTTCACCGAGGCGGCGGTGGCCCTGCTGGAGCAGGAGCTGACGGCGATGGGTGTGGCGCCGCAGCGGACCCGCAAGGGCGCCCTGACCTGGGAGGTCGCCGGGACCGGCGAGGGGCACGTGACGTTCAGCGGGCACGTGGACACGCTGGGCGCGATGGTCAAGGGCGTGAAGGACAGCGGGCGGCTGCGGCTGTGGCCGCTGGGCGGGTACGACTGGGCGACCGTGGAGGGTGAGGACGTCCTCGTGCACACCCAGGCGGGGCGCACCCTGACCGGGACGGTCGTGAACGTCCGCCAGAGCACCCACGTGCACGGCGCGGCCCTGCGCGAACTGAAACGCGAGGCGGCCGTGATGGAGGTCCGCTTGGACGAGGCGGTCTTCAGCGCCCGGGACGTCCGCGCGCTGGGCGTGCAGGAGGGCGACTTCGTGAGTTTCGACGCGCGCCCCCGTGTGACCGCGAGCGGGTACGTGAAGGCCCGCCACCTCGACAACAAGGCGGCGGTCGCGGTGTTTCTGGCCGTCACGCGTGAACTGCTCGCCGCGCCCGCGCCCGTCACGGCGGCCTTCCACGTCACCACCTACGAGGAGGTCGGGCACGGCGCCGCCACCGGCATCCCCGCCCATACCGACGCGCTGATCGCCGTGGACATGGCGGCGGTGGGCGACGGGCAGACGAGCAGCGAACACTGCGTCTCCCTGTGCGTCGCGGACGGCGGCGGGCCGTACGACCACGCGCTCGGCAACCGCCTGCGCGCCGCCGCCCGCACCGCGGGCCTGGACCTGCGGGTGGACATCTACCCGTACTACGCCTCGGACGGCACCGCCGCGTGGCGCGCGGGCGGGGACTACCCGGTCGCGCTGATCGGGCCGGGCGTGGACGCCAGCCACGCCTACGAGCGCACGCACACCGACGCGCTGCGCGCCACAGGCGAGCTGATGCTGGCCTACCTGCGCCAGTAAGGCGCGTGCTGGGAGCGGGTCCGGGTGAAGGCGGCCCGGGCCCGCCGACCGTCAGGGCGTCGGCGGGACGTGGTCGAGCGTCTCGGCCCCCAGCGCTCCCTCGGGCCGGGGCAGGTCGTTCTCGCGCAGCAGGTACGCGGTGACGTCCAGCACCTCCTGGGCGCTCAGGGTGCCGCGGCGGTCGTAGGGCATGGTGTCGCGGATCAGGTCGTGCAGCGCGCGGGGCGGCAGCGTGCGGTACAGCGCGCGGAAAGCTGCGCCACCCAGTTCGGGGGCGCTGACGCCTTCCAGGCGGTCGCCGTGGCAGATCGCGCAGGCCAGGACGTAGGTGGTCTCGCCCCGCTGAAGCTGCTCGGCCTGCGCGGGCGTGGGGACGGCAGGCGGCGTGGTGGGGGTCCCGGTCGCCACGGCACTCAGGGAGGCCAGGAGGGGCAGCAGAAGCAGGGCAGGGGCGCGGCGCACGCCCGGCACTCTAGCGGCGCGCGGCCCGGAGGCGGGTGAACCGGGTACAGTGGTCGGACCAGATGTATACAATCCGGGCTCGTCCTTGTAGGCTGGACGGGTGCTCTCTCTTCAGAAGGCGGCCAACATCCTGGGCGCATTCAGCGCCGAACAGCCCGAATGGGGCGTCCGTGCGCTCGCCGCGCACCTGGGAGTTCCCCGGGCCACCGCCCACGCCTACCTCGCCGGACTGACCGAGGCCGGATTCCTGCGCCGCACCCCCGCCGGCAAATACCGCCTCTCCTGGCACATCGCCGAGATGGGCGCCCAGCTCACCTCCTCGCTGCCGTGGTTCCAGGAAGCCCGCTCGCTCATCACCCGCCTCGCGCTGGAAGTCCGCGCCGTGGCGTTCCTGTGCATCCTCGAAGGGGACGAGGTCGTCGCCGCCATCCGCGAACGCCACCCCGACGCCGACATCGACCTGCCGCTGGACATCTACCTGCCCGCCACCGCCACCGCCAGCGGCAAGATCCTCTACGCCCACGCCGACATGACCCCCCGCACCTTCGCCGCCTGCACGCCCAGCTCCATCACCAGCCTGGACGAGTGGCGCACCGAGGTCGCCAAGGTCAAACGCCTCGGGTACGCCTACTCCATTGAGGAATGGGTGCCCGGCCAGTGCACCCTGGGCGTGCCCTACCACGCCCTGCACACCGCGCACGGCGACACCGACACCGTCGTGGCCGCCATCGGCGTGCAGATGAGCGCCCAGCGCTACCTGCGCGAGGAACGCCACATCCGCGAGCGCGTCGTGCAGATCGTCCGCGAGGCCGAAGCCCTCCCGTAACCCGCCCCCGCCCCAGCGCGCCGTCCGGGAGTCAGTGCCGGGCGGCGCGCTGCGCTGTTCATCCGGATTCCGTCGGTTTCGTTGACCACCCGGAAGCACACCGGGTTGCCAGCTCTACGGCCGGAACCCGCCCACCTCCTACTCGCATCCGCTCGGATTGATAAGGGATTCAAGTCATTCCAAGTCATTCGGAATCGCCCAGTGGCCCCCTCACCCTTCCGTCGCTTCGCTCCTCCCTCTCCCACAGGGGGAGAGGGGACAACGGCACGTGACCACATTGGAAGCAAGGCAATTGAATTCCGTATGAACGGTTTTGCAGGCCATTCAACCGGAGCCCGTCTCACTCCTCGTACAGTTCGCCCGTGCGGGGCACCAGCGTCCAGTCCGTCACGGCCCAGCCCTGCGCGCCGCGCGCGAGGTTCACGATCATCGTGAAACGCTCGCCGTTCACGTACTCGCTGTCCGTCTTCGCGTCCGTGAAGCCCACCGTGGTCGTCATGACCGCCTGCGCCCGCGTGGGCGTGTCCGTCAGCAGCCGCACGGAACTGAACGTGAAGTTCCCCAGCCGCTCCAGCGCGAACGCCTCCTGGCCGTTCCAGCCCGCCAGCCACGGCTGCGCGCGGGTCACGGCCGCCTGCACGCGCCGCTTCACCTCGGCCTGCTGCTCGGGCGTGCGCTTCACGTCCCGGAACTGCGCCGCCACGTGCCCCGCCACGCCACTCAGGTCCCCCAGCAGGCGCGCCGTGACGCCCAGCGCGTCGTCCTTCAGTTCCGTCATGCCGCCCGCCGACACGCGCACCGGCAGGTAGCGGACGCTGCCGCTGCGCGCGTCCCGCAGCAGCGCGTCGTCCCGGCCCGACGCGCGGCGCACCGTCACCTGGGGCCACACCGGCACGACCGGCTCGCCGTATCCGTCACGGGTCACCGGTACCGACAGCAGCACGGGCCCGGCCACCACCTCTGACCCCTGCGCGCGGTACAGGCGCAGCGTCGCCGCGTCCGTGCCGATCACCTGCGCCAGGTACGCCCGCGCGCCCGGCGTGAGGAACGCCCCGCCGATCCCGCCTCGCCCCGCGTCCGCGTTCACCCCGGCCCGCGTGGGCCAGTCCCACATCCCGAAATCCGACAGGTCCTGCCCCACGTCCGGGCCGTAGTTCGCCAGCCACGCCCGGTACGGCTGCGGCTGCCCCTGCGCCCACGCGTCCGCAGCCGCCGCGCCCTGCGTGAGCACCCGCGTGGCGTACGCCACCAGTACGCCCCCACTGAACACGTCGCCGCTGTTCATGCGCGTGGCGAAGGTCTGCATGAACCCCGGGAAGGCCCGCGTGTTCTCCACGAACCGCGCCCCGCCCGGCGTGGGCAGCAGCGAGTACACCACCGGCAGCGGCGCACTCTCCGCGAAACTCATGCCGTACCCGTACGCGAAGCGCCAGTCCGACCCGACGAGTTCCAGCGGCCCCCGCGCCTCCAGCTGCCGCGCCTCCAGCGTGTCGCTGTGCGCGCTGAACGCCGTCAGCAGCTTGCGGGGCGGCGAGGTCAGCGAGTACAGGTGATGCGTGAAGCAGCAGTGCGCGCCGCCCGAGAAGCCCGCCAGCAGCACCTCCGGCACGCCGTCCCCCGTCACGTCCCGGCACCAGTCCACACTGACCATCGTGTCCTCGACGGTCGCGTACGTCACGCCCGCCCGCGACAGGGTCACGCGGTCCGGCGGGTCATCGAAGCCGTTCTCCACGGTCTTCACGGTGTACGCCCCGCAGGTACTCAGGGTCGTCTTCGTGGTCTGGGCCGCCTGCGCACGGGCAGGGGTACCGAGGAGCAGGGCGGGCAGGGACAGGAACAGCAGGGCGCGATTCATGGAAACCTCCGGGCAGTGGGATACCAGGCTTCATCTTCCCCGGTCTGGACGTGTGAAACCACCCCGGCTTCCACGCCCGGGCGGCGGGGTGTACACTCGCCGCACAGTCACCAGGGGTGCCGACCGTCAAGGGCGTCGGCTGAGAGAACACCGTGTTCAACCCTAGGAACCTGATCTGGTTCATACCAGCGGAGGGAGCGTGACGGGTGCCGAAACGTCTTTGCGTGTTTCGCCCCCCTCCGACGCGTGAGGGGGGCGTTTTTTTATTGCGAAGCCACTGACCTGACCCGACCTGACGGGCGGCCCTGACAGTCGCCCCCCCAGCTCCGGACGCCCTCGCGGGTGCCCGGCGGCCCCGTCCTGTTCCCATTTCTCTGGAGTGTCCATGACCACCCTGACCCCACCCCCGACCGACCCCATGACCGCAGCCCTGACGATTCTCGACCCGGAGTTGACCGCGCCGTTCCCGAACAGCGAGAAGGTGTACCTGACCGGCACCATTCATGCAGGGGTGCGGGTGCCCGCGCGGCGCATCCGGCAGTCGCCGACGCTGGAACGCGTGGGTGACCTGACCCGCACCGTGCCGAACCCGGCCCTGCTCGTGCCGGACACGAGCGGGCCGTACACGGACGCCCGCCTGAGCGTGGACCTGCGCGCCGGGCTGGGGCACGCGCGCCCCTGGCTGGCCGGGGACGCCCGGCTGGAACTGGCGCGGGAACGGCACCACCCCGCGCTGGACGTCAGCGGCCCGCTGCCGTTCCCGCGCGTGCCCCGCCCCCGCCGCGCCCGCCCCGGTGCGGGGATCACGCAGCTGCAGGCGGCGCGCCGCGGCGAGATCACCCCGGAGATGGAATTCGTCGCCCTGCGCGAGGCGCTGCGGCAGGACCCGGATTTCGACCTGACCCACCAGCACCCCGGGCAGGGGTTCGGGGCTGCCATCCCGCGCGAGATCACCCCGGAATTCGTCCGGTCGGAGGTCGCGCGGGGCCGCGCGGTGATCCCCGCGAACATCAACCACCCGGAACTCGAACCCACGATCATCGGGCGGAATTTCCGCGTCAAGATCAACGCGAACCTCGGCACCAGCATCGTCACCAGCTCCATCGAGGAGGAGGTCGGGAAGATGATCTGGGCGACCCGCTGGGGGGCGGACACGGTCATGGACCTCTCCACGGGTCGGCACATCCACCCGACCCGCGAGTGGATCGTGCGGAACAGCGCCGTGCCGGTGGGCACCGTGCCGATCTATCAGGCGCTGGAGAAGGTCGGCGGCGTGGCCGAGGACCTCACCTGGGACGTGTACCGCGACACGCTGATCGAGCAGGCCGAGCAGGGCGTGGACTACATGACCGTCCACGCGGGGGTGCGGCTGGCACACCTGCCGCTGACCGCGCGGCGGCGCACCGGGATCGTGTCGCGCGGCGGGAGCATCCTCGCCAAGTGGTGCCTCGCGCACCACCGCGAGAACTTCCTGCATACGCACTTCGCGGACATCTGCGAGATCCTCGCCGCGTACGACATCACCTTCAGTCTCGGGGACGGCCTGCGCCCCGGCAGCATCGAGGACGCCAACGACGCCGCGCAGTTCGCGGAACTCGACACCCTGGGCGAACTCACGCGCGTCGCGTGGGAGCACGGCGTGCAGACCATGATTGAGGGCCCCGGCCACGTCCCTATGCAGCTCATCCGCGAGAACATGACCCGGCAGCTCGACGTGTGCCAGGAAGCGCCGTTCTACACGCTGGGGCCACTCACGACCGACATCGCGCCCGGGTACGACCACATCACGTCCGCGATCGGCGCGGCGCAGATCGCGTGGTACGGCACCGCCATGCTGTGTTACGTCACCCCGAAGGAGCACCTGGGCCTCCCGGACCGGCAGGACGTGCGTGACGGCGTGATCGCGTACCGCATCGCCGCGCACGCCGCCGACCTCGCCAAGGGCCACCCCGGCGCGCAGGCCCGCGACAACGCCCTGAGCAAGGCGCGGTTCGAGTTCCGCTGGGAGGACCAGTTCAACCTGTCCCTGGACCCGCTGAAGGCCCGCGCGCTGCACGACGAGACGCTGCCCGCCGACGCGGCGAAGACCGCGCACTTCTGCTCCATGTGCGGCCCGCACTTCTGCTCCATGAAACTCAGCCACGACCTGCGCGCCCCCGACGTCCTGGCCGGACTGGAGGAGAAAGCCCGCGAGTTCCGCGCGCTGGGCGGCGAGGTGTACGTACCGCGCCAGGAACACGGGCCGGAGGGGGAGGCGTGAAGCTCGGCCAGCTCTACCTCGTCGCCACGCCCCGCGCCGGGCAGCCGGAACCCGAGTTCCTGGCGCGGGTGGCCGCTGCGCTGGACGGTGGGGTGGACACGCTGCAACTGCGCTGCAAGGACTGGGAGGCAGGGGCGTACATCGCGCTGGGCGAGCGGGTGGCGGCGCTGGCCCGCCCGCGCGGCGTGCCCTTCTTCATCAACGACCGCGTGGACGTGGCCGCCGCGTGCGGCGCGGACGGCGTGCACCTGGGGCAGGGGGACCTGCCGCCCGCCTGGGCGCGCAGGCTCGCGCCAGGGCTGATGCTGGGCCGCAGCACGCACGCGCCCGCGCAGGCGCACGCCGCGCTGGCCGAGGCACCCGCGTACATCGCCGCCGGGCCGGTGCACGCCACGCCCACCAAACCGGGCCGCGCGCCCGCCGGACTGGCCTACGTGCGCGCGGTGGCCGCATTGAACCCGCCGCTGCCCTGGTACGCCATCGGCGGCATCGACGCCTCGAACGTCCACGAGGTGCTGGCCGCCGGGGCGACCCGCGTGGCGGTCGTGCGCGCCGTGCTGAACGCCCGCGACCCCGCACAGGCGGCGTCCGACCTGCTGGGGGCGCTGCGGGGGGTGCCCGCATGACCCCCACCCTGACCGTGAATGGCGAGGCGCGGCCCCTCACGCCCGGCCTGACCCTGCACGCCCTGCTGCGTGACCTTAACGTGAACCCCTCGCGCGTCGCGGTGGGTGTGAACGACGACGTGTACCCCGGCGCCCGCGCGCCGCACCGCACCCTGGAGGCCGGAGATGTCATCGAGATCGTCCGCATCATCGGGGGGGGCTGAGATGGCCCCTGATGCATTCACCCTCGGTGGGAAAGCCTTCGCCTCGCGCCTGATGACGGGCACGGGCAAGTTCACGGACTTCGGCGTGATGCGCGAGGCCCTCGCCGCGAGCGGGTCGCAGATCGTGACCGTCGCCATCCGCCGCGTCGAACTGAGGGCGCCGGGACACGACGGCCTGCTCGACGCGCTGGACTGGGATGCGCTGCAACTCCTGCCGAACACCGCCGGGTGCCGCACCGCCGACGAGGCGCTGCGCGTGGCGCGGCTGGCGCGCGTGGCGACCGGCGTGAACTGGATCAAGCTGGAGGTCATCCCCGACGCCCGCTACCTCCTGCCGGACCCGGTGGGCACGCTCCGCGCCGCTGAAGCCTTGGCGGCCGATGGGTTCACGGTGCTGCCGTACGTGCAGGCCGACGCGGTGCTGGCCCGCGCGCTGGAGGAGGCCGGGTGCGCCGCCGTGATGCCCCTGGCGAGCCCCATCGGGTCCGGACGCGGCCTGCGCAATCCCGAGCTGCTGCGGACCGTGCTGGACGGCGCGCGCGTGCCGATCGTCGTGGACGCGGGCCTGGGCGTTCCAAGCGACGCGGCGCAGGCGCTGGAACTCGGCGCGGACGCCGTGCTGGTGAACACCGCGATCGCCGAGGCGTGCGACCCGGTCGGCATGGCCCACGCCTTCGCGCTGGGCGTGCAGGCGGGCCGCGCGGCCTTCCTGGCGGGGCGCATGCCGGAACGCGCGCACGCCAGCCCCAGCAGCCCCACGAGCGGGGTGGTGCGTCTGCCCGACCCGGAAGTGCCCCTTTGACACGGGAAGCCGTGTCTCTGCCCCTCCCCCTTGAGGGGGGAGGCCGGGAGGGGGTGCGCTCATGACCCGCGTGCGGGAGGTGATCGTGGTGGGCGGCGGCCTGATCGGTTCACTGGTGGCGTTCACCCTGCGGGGGGCGGGCGTGGACGTGCTGGTGCTGGACGCGGACCGGCCGGGCGCGGCGTGGCGGGCGGCGGCGGGCCTGCTCACGCCGGACGGCGAGCGGCTGCGCGGCACGCCCCTGCACGTGGACGCGCTGGAGGGGCTGCGGCGCTGGCCTGCGCTGGCGGCGGCGCTGGAACGCTCGGGCGTGCCCGTGCATCTGCATCCCGGTGTGGCCCGGATGCAGCCGGGCGGCGGGGTGGCCTGCACGCCGGGCGAGGGGAGCCTGCACCCGCCGTCGGTGGTCCGCGCGGCCCGGCAGGGGCTGGAGGTGGTGGCCGCGCACGTCCAGGCCCTCGGGCCGTCGGGCGGCGGGGTGCGGGTGCGGACGGACGCGGGTGACTGGTTCGCCGGGCAGGTGATCCTCGCGGCGGGCGCGTGGAGCGGCGCGTTCGGCGTGCCGGTGGGGGCGCGGCAGGGGCAGGCGCTGCTGCTGCGCGGCCCGGAGGAGGTGGGCGCGCGGTATGGTCCGCCCGCGCAGGGGTTCTCCCGTTACGC
This sequence comes from Deinococcus hopiensis KR-140, assembly GCA_943327755.2. GTDB lineage: Bacteria > Deinococcota > Deinococci > Deinococcales > Deinococcaceae > Deinococcus > Deinococcus hopiensis_A. The sequence continues at coordinate 27,194 of CALPYF020000010.1, read as the reverse complement.
GCTGTCCCGCCCGGACGGTCTGTACGTCGGCGCGACGAGTCGCCGCAGCTGGGCCGTGGTGCCTGACACCCACGGAACCCGCTGGCTGCGCGGCGCGGCCCGGACGCTCGTGCCCGGCGCAGACGGGGCGGAGATCGCGGCACACCTCGTGGGCCTGCGCCCCGTCACGCCGGACGGACTGCCGCTGGTCGGGCCTCACCCCACCCTGCCGGGCGTGCTCGTCGCGGCGGGGCACGGGCGGCACGGGTCGCTGCTGGCCCCGGTCACGGCAGCGCGCGTGCTGGCGCTGGTGGGACAGGGGGTGATGGCGTGACGGTCCCGGTCGCCCTGACCATCGCGGGGTCGGATTCCGGCGGGGGGGCGGGCATCCAGGCGGACCTGAAGACCTTCGAGGCGCACGGTGTGTACGGCACGAGCGTCCTGACACTGATCACCGCGCAGAACACGCGGGGTGTGCAGGCCGCGCATCCGCTACCGCCAGAGCTGGTCGCGGCGCAGCTGAGATCCGTGGTGGACGATTTCCCGGTCGCGGCGGTGAAGACGGGCGCGCTGGGCAACGCGGGACTGGTCCGCGCCGTGGCGGACGCCCTACGAGGCCGCGGGCTGCCGCTGGTCGTCGATCCGGTCATGCTCGCCAAGAGCGGGGACGCCCTGCTGGACGACGGCGCCCTGCACGCCCTGCGGGACGAGCTGCTGCCCCTGGCGACGCTGGTCACCCCGAACGTGCCCGAGTGGGCGGCCCTGCGTGCGGCGGGCGTGCCGGACACCACGCCACTGCTCCTGAAGGGCGGGCATGCACCCGGCGAGACCGTCACGGACGAGCTGCGCGCCCACGGCCACCACCTCACGCTGCATGCGGCGCGGCAGCACACGCGGCACACGCACGGGACGGGCTGCACGTTGTCGGCGGCGATCACCGCGAACCTCGCGCATGGTCTGGCCCTGCCGGACGCGGTGCGGGTGGCGCACGTGTACCTTCAGGCCGCGATCCGCGCCGCGCCGGGCCTGGGCGCGGGGCACGGCCCGCTGGGGCACCGGGCGGCCGGGTGGACCCTGCAACCCACCCCACATCCAACCTAACGCTCGTTAGGTACACTGGGGGCAAGTCCCCATCCGGAGGTTGTTCCCATGACCCACCCCACCCCCGCCCAGACCGGTATCACACCCGGCGAAACCGCCGAGCAGCACGCCCACTTCGAGGCCCGCATCGCCCGTGGCGAGAAGATCGAGGCCGGCGACTGGATGCCCGCCGAGTACCGCCGCCAGCTCATCCGCATGATCAGCCAGCACGCCCACAGCGAAGTCGTCGGCATGCTCCCCGAAGGCGAATGGATCACCCGCGCGCCCAGCCTGAAACGCAAGACCATCCTCATGGCCAAAGTGCAGGACGAGGCCGGGCACGGCCAGTACCTCTACCACGCCGCCGAAACGCTCGGCGCCACCCGCGAGGACATGCTCCAGGCCCTCCTGAGCGGCAAGGCCAAATACAGCAGCATCTTCAACTACCCCACCCACACCTGGGCGGACGTCGGCATGATCGGCTGGCTCGTGGACGGCGCCGCCATCAAGAACCAGACCATGCTGGCCGGGTGCAGCTACGGCCCATACAGCCGCGCCATGGTCCGCATCTGCAGCGAGGAAACCTTCCACCACAAGCAGGGCAAGGAGATGATCGTCGCCTACGCTCAGGGCACCCCCGAGCAGCGCGCCATGGCGCAGGACGCCCTGAACCGCTGGTGGTGGCCCGCCATGATGATGCTCGGCCCACACGACGCCGACAGCCCCAACAGCGGCGTCCTCACGCGGTGGGGCATCAAACTCAAGAGCAACGACGAGGTCCGGCAGGAATTCATCAACGAGCACGTCCCCGAACTGCTCGAAGCGGGCCTGACCATCCCCGACCCCGACCTGCACCAGGACGAGCAGGGCAACTGGCGCCACGGCCCCATCCACTGGGACGAATTCTGGGCCGTCATCCGCGGCGAACAGGGCCTCAACAAAGAACGCCTCGGCGCCCGCCAGCACGCCCACGACGACGGCGCCTGGGTCCGCGACGCCCTCCAGGCGTACACGGACCGGCAACGCGCCGTCGCGGCCGACTGAACCCCTCAGTCAGCTTCGCTGACAGCTCCCCTTAGAGGGGAGCCAGTGTGATGGTTGGCTCCCCTTGAGGGGAGCTGGCCGCGCAGCGGACTGAGGGGTCGCCCCTAGCCCAGAAAGGAACCTCACCCATGACTCAATCTCAATTCCTGTCCTCCGATACGCAGTGGCCGCGCTGGGAGGTGTTCAAGCAGGATGCCCCGAACCGCCCGCATCAGGCGGTGGGGAGCGTGCACGCGGGCGATCCGCCGCATGCGCTGGTGACGGCACGGAACGTGTTCGTGCGCCGTCCGGCGGCCGTGAGCCTCTGGTGCGTGCGTGAGGACGACATCCTGACCGCCACGCCCGAGGAACTCGCCACTCACCCCGCGCTGCTGGACTCGCCCGGCGAGGCCGGGACGTACCACGTGGGCGTGAAACGCACGAACAAGCGCAGCATGACGTTCGTGGATCTCAGCGGGACCGTGACCGCCGATGGCCCTGGCGACGCGCTGCGGCAGGCGCAGAGCCTGCACCCCGACGTGCTCGCCTGGATGGTCTTCCCGGAGTCGGCGGTCGTTCGCACGGACGAGGACCCCGGCACCGTCGAGAGCTGGTTCGCCCCCGCGAAGGACAAGACGTACAAGCAGCAGCAGCACTACGGCGTGATCGGCCGGCACGTCGGCGAACTGAAACGCGCCGGGCTGATGCCGGGCCGCGCCGCCAGCGAGGAAGGCGCATGACCACCACTCCTACAACCCACCTCACCGACACGCAGACCCAGGCGCTCCTGCTGAAACTCACGGTCCTAGCCGACGACGAGATCATCCTCGCCCACCGGGACGGCGAGTGGACCGGGCACGCCCCCATCCTCGAAGAGGACATCGCACTGGCGAACATCGCGCAGGACGAACTCGGGCACGCCGGACTGTACCTGAGCCTCGCGCAGACCCTCGGCGGCAGCGACCCCGACCGGGTCGCGTTCTGGCGCGGCCCGGACGACTACCGCAACACCCGCCTCGTGGAACTCCCGAAAGGCGACTGGGCGTTCACGATGGTCCGGCAGTTCCTGTACGACACCGCCGAAGCCCTGTGGCTGGAGGCCGCCACCCGCAGCACCTACGCGCCCCTGGCAGAAATCGCCGCGAAGGCCGTGCGTGAGGAGAAATTCCACGTGCAGCACACCGCGCTGTGGGTAGAACGCCTCGCTCTCGGCACGCCCGAGAGCGAACGCCGCACCCAGGCCGCCCTGACGGAACTGTGGCCGCATGCCGCGCAACTCTTCCAACCCGTCGAAGGTGAAGCGGAACTGACCGCAGCGGGCATCCTCCCCGACCTGAACGCCGTGCACGCCCGCTGGACCGACCTCGTCACCCGGCACCTCGTGGACAAGTGCGGCCTCACCCTCCCCGACGCCCCCACGACCCAGCCCGGCCGCGACACGCACACCCACCACCTAGCCCCGCTGCTGGAAGAGATGCAGAGCGTCGCCCGGCAACACCCCGACGCCGAGGTCTGGTGAACAGGCGGATGGCAGAAGGCGGAAGGCAGAAGGCAGGGCGACCTGCGCCATCGGCCATCAGCATTCAGCCATCTGCCGTCTGGGCCGCGCTCGCCAGCGTCCCAGACCCCGAGATTCCCGTCGTGAGCATCACGGATATGGGCATGGTGCGGGACGTGACCGTGAGCGACGCGGGGCGCGTGACGGTGACGTTCACGCCCACCTTCAGCGGCTGCCCCGCCCTGCACGTCATCCGGGACAGCATCGAGCAGGCCGTGCGCGACTTGGGCGTGACGGATGTCGAGGTGCGCAGCACCCTCACGCCCCCGTGGACGACCGACTGGATAGGCGACGACGCGCGGGAGCGGCTGCGGCAGTACGGCATCGCGCCCCCCGCCCCCACCGGGGAAGGGCAGCTGATTCAGCTGGACGCGGAACCCACCCGCTGCCCCCGCTGCGGCAGCCTGAACGTCCGCATGACCGCCAGCTTCGGGCCGACGCTCTGCAAACGCATGTACGTGTGCGACAACTGCCGCGAACCGTTTGAGGCATTTAAGAGTGTCTAGTGCTCTATCCCCTGGTAGCCTACGATTAATGCGAAAAAACGATCTCATGCGGTTCGTCCCAGCGTTGTGTATTAGCCTGTTCATGATCGCATGTAGCCCTAGCGGATCGACGACAACTGAGGAGCAGACAGGCGAATCAGAGAAAGACGCTCTGTTGAAAACCAAGCCCGATCAATACTTGTATGCGAAAATACCTTGGGGTAGCAATAAAAATGCTGTGAAGACGAGCATGAATGGACAGGGATTCAAGTTTGTTGAGCAGAATGAAGAGGGTGATCTAATATTCAGTGGTGAGATTGCGCAAGAAGATACTACTACTTATACGCAATTTAATGAATTAGGTAAGCTTGTAAGAATACAGCATATAATTGAGCCACCTGATAATAAGTTTTTTCAGAAATATGAAATTATTCTTGAGAGCTTGGTTCAGAAATACGGCGAGCCGACTGAATCCGAAAAGCATTTCGACGAGCCATATAAGGAGGGTGACGGATACGAGACGCAGGCGATTAGATTGGGTAAGGCTACATATAATACTGAATGGTGGACTAATTATGTTTTAGATCAAGATGATGGGCAGTCTTATTCTCGGCCCGGACTGACTCTTTTCGTCAAAGATAAGCTCCTGATCTACCTCACTTACTCGTCCAGTAGATGGAATAAGGAATATGAACGGCGTTATAAAAAGGGGACGGATAGTCTTTGATAAAAGTTTTTGCTATAGCCTTGATATTTGGTATATATTTCTTACTTTCCGCTCCGGGCTACATAATGACTTGGCTGGGCGAGAGAAGGTCTGATGAAGATCTCGTTGCGCGCGGGCAATCTTGGAAATGCTGTGGCCTCTTGCTTACTATTCCTGCTGTGGGCTTGGCTATCTTCGCCATATTCAAAATCAATATGCATAATGCCGGGTTATGAGCGGCGTGGAAAAAATAGAAATAGATTTCTCTGTTGGTATTTAGGCCGTCAATATCACTGGTTTCCCTCTGGTGATCATGATGGTGTGTTCGACGTGGGCGGCGAGGCCGCCGTCGGTGGTGGCGAGCGTCCAGCCGTCGCGGCGGGTGCGGACGCGGGGGCTCTTGCCGGTGCTGATCATGGGTTCCACGGCGATCACGAGCCCCTCGTGCAGCGGTTGTCTCAGCGCAGGGCGGTAGTAGTTCGGGACGTCGGGTTTCTCGTGGATGGCGCGGCCCACGCCGTGCCCCTGGAGTTCCGGCAGGAGCGTGAAGCCCCGGCGCTGAACTTCGGTGTGGATGGCGCGCCCGATGCCGTTCAGGGGTTGTCCGGCGCGGGCGGCGTTCAGGCCGCGTGCCAGGGCCGCCTCGGCGGCCTCGATGAGGCGGGTGGCGGTGGGGGAGACGGGTGGCACGGCGACGGTGATGGCGGCGTCCGCGACGAACCCGCCGACGTTCGGCGTGACGTCGATGCACACCACGTCCCCTGCCTGAAGCGGGCGGGTGGTGGGCAGGCCGTGGACGATGTCGTCGTTCACGCTGATGAACACGTTCACGGGCGCGCCGTACTCGGCACGCGGCGCGGAGAACGCCCCGAACCCCGCGAACACCTGCCCGGCCAGCGCGTCCAGCTCGGCGGGCGTGACGCCCGATTCGACGGCGGCGCGCAGGGCGTCCAGGGTGCGGGCGACGACCTTCCCGGCGAGGGTCATGCCGTCGAGTTCACGCTGTGTGGTGATCGTCATGCGGCAGTGTAGGCGCTCGGTCGGGGAGTTGGATGATTGCTGAGCTGAAATTGATCTCGCTGGCCGATCATTCGGCGTTCGAGAGTTTCGTGCCGGAGCATCCTGCGGATTTCAGGGTAGACCTTCGGCTTTATATCGGGCCTGTAGGTGGGGATGCGTCGGATTCCTTCAGTCTGACGGTCTGTTCGCCGGACTGGCTGAGGCGGGAGTGCGCGTCGCAGGGGTTCGTGTGGTGCTGGGATCTGCTCATCGTGGAGGAATTCAATCGGGTAGAGATCGTGCAGGTCTTGCAGCGGATGGTCTCGCGTTGTGTCGGTGAGACCTGGGACATCGTGGCGGTACAACTGGCCCGGCGGATGCAGTGGGAGTTCGACACCTACGCCTGATGCCGCGTGGAACTGGCTGTTCAACTGGAGGAACGTCTATGACTCAATCAATCACTTCTGATCTTCTTCGTCCAGCGTCTTATGTGTCTGGTTCGTGGCATGCGAATGCGGATGGGCAGGTGCTCCTGGACGCGGTGTATGGGCGTCCGGTGGCCGTGATTTCGTCGGAGGGTGTGGATTTCGGCGGGGCGCTGGCGTATGGCCGGCGGGCGGGTGGGGCGTTGCGGCGCATGACGTTCCATGAGCGGGCGCGGGCCTTGAAGGCGCTGGGGGCGTTCCTGATGGAGCGGAAGGAGGCGTACTACGCGTTGAGTGCGTTGACGGGGGCGACGCGGCGGGATTCGTGGGTGGATATCGAGGGTGGGATCGGCACGCTGTTCAGTTACGCGAGTGCGGCGCGGCGGGAACTGCCGGACGAGCGCTTCTGGCCGGACGGGCGGGTGGAGCGGTTGGGGCGGGAGGGGACGTTCGTGGGGCGTCACCTGCTGGTGCCGCGTGAGGGTGTGGCGGTGCAGATCAATGCGTTCAACTTCCCGGTGTGGGGGATGCTGGAGAAGTTCGCGCCGGCGTTCATCGGGGGGATGCCGAGTCTGGTGAAGCCTGCGCCGCAGACGGCGTACCTGACCGAGCGGGTGGTGCGGGACATCGTGGCGTCGGGCCTGATTCCGGAGGGGACGCTGCAACTCGTGACGGGGGAGCCGGGGTCGCTGCTGGATCACGTGGAGGAGCAGGATGTGGTGGCGTTCACGGGGTCGGCGGCGACAGCGGCGAAGTTGCGGGTGCATCCGGCGATCGTGGGGCGGTCGGTGCCGTTCAATGCGGAGGCGGACAGCCTGAACGCGTCGGTGCTGGGCCTGTCGGTGAAGCCGGAGGACCCGGAGTTCGCGCTGTTCGTGCGCGAGGTGGCGAGGGAGATGACCGGGAAGGCCGGGCAGAAGTGCACCGCGATCCGCCGGGCGCTGGTGCCCTCGCATCTGGTGGAGGCGGTGACGGAGGGGCTGCGCCGCGAACTGGCGAAGGTGACGCTGGGTGACCCGGCGCGGGATGACGTGCGGATGGGTGCGCTGGTGAGCGTGGAGCAGCGCGAGCGGGTGCGTGAGACGTTGGAGAAGTTGCAGCAGGAGGCGCGCGTGGTGATCAGCGGCGAGGCGACGCTGCTGGGCGGTGACCGCGAGAAGGGCGCGTTCCTCGACCCGACGGTGCTGCTGTGCGAGAACCCCCTGACGGCGCGGGGGCCGCACGAGCTGGAGGCGTTCGGGCCGGTGGCGACGCTGCTGCCGTACGACTCGCTGGAGGACGCGATTCACCTGACGAAGCTGGGCCGGGGCTCGCTGGCCGGCAGCATAGTCACGCACGACCGCGCCGAGGCGACGGAACTGGTGCTGGGCATGGCGAGTTCGCACGGCCGTCTGCTGGTGCTGAACCGCGACAACGCGAAGGAGAACACCGGGCACGGGTCGCCGCTGCCGCAGCTGAACCACGGCGGGCCGGGCCGCGCGGGGGGCGGTTCGGAACTGGGGGGCCTGAGTGCGGTGCGGCATCACATGAACCGTGTGGCGGTGCAGGCCGACCCGACCATCCTGACGGCGATCACGCAGGAGTTCGTCCCCGGCGCTGAGGTCACCGAGGATGTCGTCCATCCATTCAGAAAATCCTTCGACGAGATTCAGGTGGGGGATAGCCTCCTCACGCACCGCCGGACCGTCACGGAGGCGGACATCGTGAACTTCGCGGGCCTGACCGGCGACCACTTCTACGCGCACGTGGACGAGATCGGCGCGCGGGAGGGCATCTTCGGGAAGCGCGTGGCGCACGGGTACTTCCTGATCTCGGCGGCGGCGGGGCAGTTCGTGTCGCCCGCGCCGGGGCCGGTCCTGGCGAACTACGGCCTGGAGAATCTGCGCTTCATCGAGCCGGTCGGCATCGGGGACACCATCCGCACCCGCCTGACCTGCAAGCGCAAGATCCGCAAGGACCTGCGCCCCGGCGAGACCCGCCCGACCGGCGTGGTCGAGTGGCGCAGCGAGATCACCAACCAGGACGGCGTGCTCGTCGCCACGTACGACATCCTCACGCTCGTCGAGCGGGCGCGCGACGGGTTCGACCCGCCTGCCGAGGAGAGCGGCGTTCAGGCCTAACCCCGGACTGTGACAGGGGGCGGAGTGGGCCGTGACGGACGCTCCGCCCCCGTCGGATCTCACCGGACTGGATTATGTGTGGCTTGGGGCTCCGCGTGGTCTTCAGGGCTGTTCACGACCTGCCGAACGGCCAGCCGCTGCACGCCAGAGGATGTGCCCCTCGTGTCCCCGACCGATCCGTGCGGGCAGTGGCCGCAGGTCATGCGGGGCGGGCACCCGGGCCGGTCGTGACGGCGGGGGCGGGTCAAGGAACCGTGAATTCCGGCGCCTGACGGGGGCTCCGGGGGGGGTGGTACGGTGGCCTCATCCGGCACAACCTCCCCTGATCGGACGCGACCATGCGGGTGCGGCAGGGCGCAGGCCGGGCTGGCGCTGACCAGGAGGCCCCATGAATTTCACTGAACTGCTGCACGCTTTCTTCGACGATCAGGCGACCGTCCAGCTGGGCCGCGCCGCCGGACTGGACCCACAGGAGACCCGCCGCGCGCTGGACGCTGCGCTGCCGCTGCAGCTGGACGCGCTGGCCGCGCAGGACGGAACGCCCGCAGCGGCGTACGTGGCCGAGGCGACCGCCAGCCTTCCCACTTTCGAGAGTGTGCCGGCCGCCCTGAACGAACCGGACGGCGCGGCGAACCTCCAGCAGGCCGGGGAACTGCTCTTGCCCGCCCTGCTGGGTGATCAGGCGGCGGTCCTGCCCGGGCAGGTGGCGGGCCAGGCCGGGGTTTCGGAAGCCAACGCGGCGCACCTGACGCAGATGACCCTGCCGCTGCTTCTCAGCCTGCTGGGCCGCGCCGGTCTGACGTCCGGGACGGCCGGGGCGCGGCTGGCGGAGCTGCGGGGCAGCTGGGGCGCTACCACCCCAGGAATCGTCGCGGAACCGGTGGTGCCGGTCGTGCCCCCCGTCGTGGTGGACCCGGCGCCTGCTGCTCCGGGCGCGGCGGATCTCGGGGCGGCAGATCTGGCCTCGCTGACCGGCCCGGCCCTGCTGGAGTGGCTGAGGACCCAGTTCAGTGGCCGCACCGGTGAACGGATCGGCGCGGCCGCCGGTTTCAGTGGCGGCGCGGCGGGCCGGGCGACGCAGGCGGCGCTGCCGGTACTGCTGAGCGCGCTCATGCAGCGTGCCGGGTCCGACGCGGGCGCGCGGGACCTGCTGTCCCGCAGCGCCACGGAGCTGGTGGGGGCGGACGGCACCCTGGACGCCCGCGTGCTGGACGACCCGGCCGAGACTGCCCGGGTCGAGGGGCAGGGGCGCGCCCTGCTGGGGACGCTGTTCCCGAATCTCGACATGGTCACGGGCCGTCTGGGGTCCGCGCTGGGCGGCAGTGGCGCCAGCGCCGGACGACTGCTGGCCCTGATGGCGCCCATGCTGCTGGGCCTGCTGGGCGCGCGTGCCCGTGCCGGGAATCTGGACGCGGCCGGCTTCCGGTCGCTGCTGGGTGGCGTGGATGGTCACCTCCCGGGTCTGCTGCCCGCCGGTCTGACCGGCCTGGGGGCGCTGCTGGGCGCCGGGGCGCTGACGGGCACGGCTGCCACGCCCGCCGCGCCGGCGCTGTCCCGCGCGGCCGCTCCGGTCGTCACGACGGCGCCGGTCTCGCCGCCCCCACCGCCCGCGCCGGCGCCGGTCACGACCGGGCGGCGCGGCGGCTTCCCGTGGTGGATCATTCCGCTGCTGCTCCTGCTGGGGCTGGGGGGCTGCTGGCTGGTGAACCAGAACCGCGCGGTGACTCCACCGGCCAGCAGCGCGCAGGCGGCGAGCATCGTGGTGACGAACCCCACGTCCGGCGCGGACCTCCCGGCCGAGCCGTTCACCATGAGCGGCACCGGCCCCGCGAACACCGAACTGACCATCTCGGATCAGGGGCAGGAGGTCGGGAAGGCCACCGTCGGCGCGGACGGCGCGTGGTCGGCGGAACTGCCCGCACCCACGACCGGCGAGCACACGTACAGCGTGGACGGCGGCGGTGGCCGCAGCGAGCTGAAGGTGAACGTCACGGACTCCAGCGCAGGCACCGGGAGCACGGGCACCGATACCGCCAGCACCGACACGGGCAGCACCGATACAGGTGGCACGAACACGGGCGCCGCTGCGGGCACCTTCGCGATCAGCGAACCTGCCGCGGACGCCACGCTGCCCGCCGGGACGTTCACGCTGCGCGGCACCGGCACGGCCGGGCAGGAGGTCGAACTGTTCGAGGACGGCACCAGCCTCGGCAAGATCACGATCGGGGAGGATGGCGCCTGGAGCTTCGACGTGCCCAGCCCCACCGCCGGGGCGCACACGTACACGGTGCGCGGCCCGGACGGCACGGACCTCGGGTCGGTCGCGGCGACCGTCAGTGCGCCCGACGCGGACGCCAGCGCCGCCGACTGCGACAGGGACTACACCCTGAGCATCACCGACGGGCAGACCGTGAACGAACCCTTCCGCTTCGGCGGGGTCGGCCAGGGCCAGGGGTACAGCGTGACCGTCAAGCGCGGCGCGCGCACCATCGGCACGAAGGACATCCCGCTGGACGCCACCTGCGGCTGGAGCTACCAGAGCAAGCCCGGCGCGGGCCGGATCACCTACGAGGTCCGCCCCCTGGGTGACGCGGCCGCCGCGCCCCTGAGCACCGTGAACCTCACCGTCGGCCAGTAAGGAACAGCCCCCAAGGCCCGCGCCTCCACCCGGAGGCCGCGGGCCTCTCGCTGCGGCCAAGGAAACACCCCCGCGCGGGGCGGGGGCGTTGTCCGTGCAGGCGGGGTTTAGACCGCGAGCACCTGACGGCCGTTGTAGTAGCCGCAGCTGGGGCAGATGTGGTGGCTGAGCTTCTTCGCGTGGCACTGGGGGCACTCGGTCAGGTTGGGCGCGACGAGGGCGTGGTGGCTGCGGCGCATGTCGCGCTTGCTCTTGCTGGTCTTCTTCTTGGGAACGGGGTGTTTGGCCATGTCTGTTCTCCTGGGCCACACGGCGTTTCCCGCCGGGGCGCGATTCTCGCCGGGGGGACCCAGTCGAGACAACAGGAGGGAGTATACCACAGCCTCGCCGATCCGGGACAGTGAGCCGCGCCTCGCTGTTCATGAAGCCGCGTGCCCCGCTCCGGGCCGGGCGCGACCCCGCCCGCCGGGGGCCATCTGGGCTGCGTGAAGCCGCGCCGCCGGAAGGCGTTTTACAGTGGATGGCGTGCATGAACTTGAGTGGGCGCCCATCACGCTGGAGACCGGCCTGCGCGTCCTGGACCTGATCGGCGTGCTGGCCTTCGCGATGTCCGGCGCGCTGCTGGGCGTCCGCAAACGCTTCGACCTGTTCGGCGTGCTGGTGCTGGGCTGCGTGACCGCCGTGGGCGGCGGCGCGATCCGCGACACGCTGACCGGGCAGACCCCGCCGCTGTTCCTGCGGGACGAGACGTACCTGTATGCCGCGCTGCTGGGCTCCGGGCTGGCGTTCGCGTTCGGGACACGCCTGGCCCGCTTCGAGCGGACCCTGAGCATCTTCGACACGGCGGGCCTGGGCCTGTTCGCGGCGTCCGGCGCGATCGGCGCGCTGAACTTCGGCCTGGGCCCGCTGGGCGTGGTGTTCGCCGGGATGCTGTCGGGGGTGGGCGGCGGCGTGATCCGCGACCTGATCGCCAACGAGGTCCCGGAGATCATGTACCGCAGCGAGCAGCTGTACGCCACCGCCGCCGCCGCCGGGGCGCTGACCGTGTGGCTGCTGTACCCGCACGTCACGCCGTTCCAGGCGCAGTTCAGCGGCGCGCTGGTCGTGTGGGGGCTGCGCTGGATCTCCCGGCGCGGCTGGGTGCGCCTCCCGGTGCGCCGCCTGCCGGAGGACACCCCGCAGGGCTGAGCCCCGACGCGAGCTGCCGGGGAACGGTCAGCGATCCCACCCCCGCGCGGGCCGCGCGGCTGGTACAACGGCAGGCATGATCCATGACGCCCGCGTGCAGGTCCTGCGGCCCGGCACGCCCCACCGGGACGGCTTCGTGCTGCTGTGGGTGCAGGCCAGCGTCCGCACCCTCGACAACCACGCCCTGGAATACGCCGTGCGCGAGGCCAACCGCCTGAACCTGCCCCTGGTCGCCGTGTTCGGCCTGACGCCCGGTTACCCCGAGGCGAACGCCCGCCACTACGCCTACCTGCTGGAGGGCCTGCGCGACCTACGGATGAACCTCGCCGCGCGGGACGTGCCGCTGCGCGTGACGCTGGGCAGCCCGCCCGAGGTGGCTCTGAACGCGGCGGGGGAGGGCGCGGCGCTCGTCGTGACCGACGTGGGGTACACCCGCCTTCAGCGCGAGTGGCGCGGGTGGCTGGCCGACCGGCTGGACGTGCCGCTGGTGCAGGTGGAATCCGAAGCGGTCATTCCCGTGGGGGTGGTCAGCGGGAAGCAGGAGTACGCGGCGCGCACCATCCGCCCCAAGATCCACCGGCTGTGGCACGACTACCTCGTCCCACTGGAAGTCCACGACCTGAAACGCCGAGCGCGCGACTGGGACGGCGGCGAGGACGTCACCGACCCCGCCCGCCTCCTGAAGACCCTCCCCATCGACCACAGCGTCCCCCCCGGCGACGAGGAAGGCGGCGAGAACGCCGCGCACGACCTCCTCGAAGACTTCATCACCCGCAAGCTCGACGGGTACGCCGAACGCCGGAATGACCCCACCGTGGACGGCAGCAGCCGCCTCAGCGCGCACCTGCACTACGGGCACCTCTCCCCGCTGACCGCCGCGCTCGCCGCGCGCGAACACCCCGGCCCGGACACCGACGCCTTCCTGGAAGAACTCATCGTGCGGCGCGAACTCAGCTTCAACTACACCACCTACACCCCCCACTACGACCGCTACGCGGGCCTCCCCGCCTGGGCCCGCGCCACCCTGGAAGAACACGCCGGGGACCGACGCGAGTACACCTACACCCGCGACCAGCTGGACGCCGCGCAGACGCACGACCCGTACTGGAACGCCGCGCAACGCCAGATGACCCGCACCGGCCGCATGCACAACTACATGCGCATGTACTGGGGCAAGAAAGTCATCGAATGGACCCCCACCCCCCAGCAGGCCTACGACACGCTGCTGTGGCTGAACAACCGCCACGAACAGGACGGCCGCGACCCGAACTCCTGGGTGGGCGTCGGCTGGGTATTCGGCCTGCACGACCGCCCCTGGACCCGCCGCCCCATCTTCGGCACCGTGCGCTACATGAACGCCGGCGGCCTGAAACGCAAATTCGACATCGAAAAATACGCCCGGCAGTGGGCGGAATAGGGAAGAGCGACCGCCGACTTCCCGGCCTCGAAGGCTATATGGACGGCGCGGAATCCATATGCTCTTCCGGCAATTGCGTGATGGTTAACGGTGCGGATCCTTCCTCCAGACTGTTCAGGTCATCCAGGTGCCAGTGATGCCAGTTCTGAACGCCCTCCACGGTCAACCCCAGCAGAAGGCGCGCGAGGGAGCGCAGGCCCGCATGGTTGGCCTGGAGGTACACCTCACCGTCCTCGATACGGATGGCGATCCGGGTGTGATCGTCCCAGTCCGCCCTCAGGCCTTCTCCGGGTGTGTGATCAGGAACGTCAAGGGTGATTCTTGGCATGCCAGGAGTGTATGAAGACGGCAGACGTTTCCTGCGCCGATTCCCGCTGATTGAGCGGCCCTGGTCTGTTGCCAGCCGCTAGAGTCCGCTCATGACCGACGTGGCTTCCCTCTCTCTTCCCGCGCTGCATGTGACGAGTGGTGGCACGCGCGTGTACACGTTGCCGGTGCGGGCCTTCCCGAATTTCCGCGCGAACGTATATCTACTCGTGCGTGGTGACCCGCACGCCCCGGCGTATGCGGCGCTGGTGGACACGGGTGGGGCTGGTCCGGACAGCCTGGGTGACCTTCAGGCCGGACTGGCGGCCGTGCGCGCCGGGCACGGCGAGGCGGTCAGTCTGGAGGCCCTGAACCGGATCGTGATCACTCACCCGCACCCGGATCACCTGGGCGGCCTGAGCGCCCTGCGGGAGTACACGGAGGCGCCCGTGGCGGCATTCCACAGCGCCGTGCCGTTCATCGAGCAGCCCGGCGCGATCCGTGCCGCCTGGCTGACCCCGCCCGACGCGCAGGCCGCGTGGCTGGGCCTGCCGCCCGGCAGCGAACTGGACGGCCGCATCCGCCGCCGGGGATCGAACCTCAGCGTGCCGCGCGCCCTCCCGGTCGCCACGCCCCTGTTTGATGGGGACGTGCTGGACGACCTGCTGCACGTCATCCACACGCCGGGACACGAGGGGAACCAGATCTGCCTGCGCGTGGACGACGTGCTCCTGAGTGCCGATCACCTGCTCCCGCTGAACTCCCCGCCGCTGATGCCCGCGCGGTTCCTGCCCGGCAGCGGCGTGGCGGCGTTCCTGCACTCACTGGATCGCGTGGAGGCGCTGGACGGTGTGACCCTCGCGCTGGGCGGGCACGACGGGCCCATGCGTGACCCCCGCGCCCGCATCCATGCGCTGCGGGGGCGCACGCACGAGAAACTGGACGCCCTGCTGGCCGCCTGCACGCAGCCCATGACCGTCCACGACCTGCTGCTGGCACTGCATCCGCGTCTGCGGTCCATTCAGGCGGTGCTGCTGCTCGACCAGACTGCCGCCCTCGCGGAGTACCTGACCAGCACGGGCGCGCTGCGCGAGAGCACGCGCGAGGACGGCGCGGCGCTGTTCACCCGCGCGTGACGCCACCCCCTGACCTGCTGTTGGACTGGGACCTGCGCGACCCGCAGCCGCTGGGGGGCCGCCTGAACCGCCACTGGCAGGGGCGCGCCGGAACGGAGGTCGCCGTGCTGCGCCGCTGGCACGACCCGCACGCCGCGCCGTACGAACTGGACCTGCTGGCCCGCCTGACCGGCAGCGGGCTGGACCTGCCCTGGCGGCTGTGCGGCCCCACGGAGTGGGAGGGGGCGGTGTGGACGCTGCACGCCTGGGTGCCCGGCGACCCCGCCCCGCGCGAGGACGCCCGCACGCGGGGCCGCTGGTTGGCCGAGCTGCACGGACGCTGGGCGGCGGTGCCCCTGCCGGAGGATCGCCCCGGTTTCCCCGACGAACTGGCGGTGCTGCACGACCCGTCCAGCGACGCGCTGCTGGACGCCCACGAGGCCGCGCAGCCGGGCTGGGTGGGCCTGCTCCGCGCGCACCTGCATGCGGCCTGCGCCGCCACCGCGCACGTCCATACGCGGCCCCGGCGGCTGATCCACGGGGATTTCACGCCCTGGAACCTGCGCGTGCAGGACGGGCAGTGGACGGGCCTGCTCGACCTGGAATTCACGCGGCCCGCCGATCCGCTGGCGGACTTCGCGCTGGCATGGCGCGGCGCGCACGACGACGTCATCCACGGGTACGCCGAGGTGAGCCCCCTGAGTGACGAGGACCGGGCGCTGATCCCGGCGCTGTGGTGGGCGCATCTGCTGACCGGTGCGCTGCATGACCTGGGCGTCGGGACGCGGGACGACGGCTGGACCGCGCGGATGCTCGCGCGGCGCTCCTCGCTGATGGGGGCGCTCGGGGCGGCGCTGCCGGGTGTGCGGTACTCTGGAGCGTTATGACCCCGGAGCGTTACGCCAAGATCCTGCGCGTGCTGAGTAAGCGGCAGCCCACCCTGACCGTCCTGATGGACGAGGTGAACAAACCCCACAACCTCTCCGCGATCGTGCGCACCTGTGACGCGGTGGGCGTGCTCCAGGCGCACGCGGTCCCGCCGCGCGGCGGGCGGCTCGTGGATTTCGACGGGCACACCTTCGAGGCGACCAGCGGCAGCGCGCACAAGTGGGTGCCGGTGCAGAAGCACGAAGGCGCCGTGGGGGCCGTGCGTGACCTGCAGGGTCAGGGCTTCCAGGTGCTCGCCACGCACCTCTCGCAGCGCAGCGTGGACTACCGCGAGGTGGACTACACCCGCCCCACCTGCGTCCTGCTGGGCGCCGAGAAGTGGGGCGTGGGCGACGAGGCTGCCGACGCCGCCGACCACAACATCATCATTCCGATGTTCGGCATGGTGCAGAGCCTGAACGTGTCGGTGGCCGCCGCGACCATCCTGTTCGAGGCGCAGCGCCAGCGGCTCGCCGCCGGGATGTACGACGCCCCGCAACTGAGCGACGAGGACCTGCGCCGCTGGGCGTTCGAGTGGGCGTACCCCGACCTCGCCCCCGGCTACCGCGAGCGTGGCGAGGCGTACCCCGCGCTGGACGAGCACGGGCAGATCCTCGCCTGACGCCCACCTGCCGCCCACCTGCCGCCCCCCGGACGGGTGTCCCCCGGGGCGTGCCCACCTTGCGTGCAAAACGTTCACGAAGCCTCAGGGTCAGGCCCCGCGCCGCCCGTTAGACTGACCAGACCGCGCCTCTTGAGCCGCCCCCGAGGCGGCTGTGGGGCCAGAGGAACGCCACACATGACCAATACCACCCCACAGGCGGCCCGCGCCGCCACCGGAGCCCGCTGATGTTCGGCCTGGAAATGCCCCCCATCACCCCGGAATTCTGGGCGATCCTGGGCACCCTGATCCTCCTCGAAGGTCTGCTCTCGGCGGACAACGCCTTGGTGCTGGCCGTCATGGTCCGCCACCTCAAGGGTGACCTGCAACGCAAGGCGCTCGCCTACGGCATCGGCGGGGCGGTCGTCCTGCGCATCCTGGGCGTGCTGCTCGCCAGCTACATTCTCGAGTACTGGTGGCTGCGGGCCTTCGGCGCGGCGTACCTCGCGTACCTCGCCATCTCGCACTTCATGAAGAACAAGAGCGCCGAGGACGAGGCCGACGACAAGAGCAAGGGCCGCGGCTTCTGGGCGACCGTCGTGCTGCTGAACCTCACGGACCTCGCGTTCAGCGTGGACTCGATCCTCGCGGGCGTCGCGCTGATTCCCCGCGGCATGCCGCGCGAGCAGGGCCTGACCATCGTCGTGATCGGCGGGATCATCGGCTTGATCCTCATGCGGATCGCGGCGACCGTGTTCCTGAAACTCCTGAACAAGTACCCGGCGTTCGACCACGTCGCCTACGCGCTGGTCGGCTGGATCGCCGTGAAACTCGGCCTGGAGACCCTGGAAGCCGCGCACGAGGTGTTCCCCGCCGTGCCCTACTGGCACATGCCCACCCCGGTCTTCTGGGGCGTCATGGCCGCCATCGGCATCATCGGGTCGTTCCTGGCGACCCGCCAGCCCGCCATGAGCGACGAGGCTGCCGAGGCGAAAGCCGACGCTGTCGTCCACGAGATCGACGACACGGTCGCCGACGCCAGCGACGGCCGCATCGACGGCCGCTGAAGCCGACCTTCCCCTGCGCGGGCCGCTCCCTTCACCGGGACGCGGCCCGCCTCCTGTGTTGAGGTTGCACCCGGTTCAAGCCCGGCGGTGCTCACTGCGGTGGGTCCTGTCCAGCACGGACAATCCAGCCTCAGCGGCATTCAGGCGACCACCGCACCTGCCCATATGCCCTGACGTGCCGCAGTTCGTGTCCGGCGTACACTGACGGGCATGAGCGACCTTCTGGACACCATCCGCGACCTCGCCAAACCGACCGACAGCAAGATCCTGATGGTCGTCCTCGACGGCGTGGGCGGCCTGCCCCTCGAAACCAACGGCGACACCGAACTCGCCGCCGCGAAGACCCCCAACCTCGACGCCCTGGCCGCGCAGAGCCAGCTCGGGCAGGTCGAACTCGTCGGCGCGGGCATCACCCCCGGCAGCGGCCCAGGCCACCTCAGCCTCTTCGGGTACGACCCCCTGAAGTACGTCGTCGGACGCGGCGCCCTCTCGGCCGTCGGCATCGGCGTGAAGCTCGGCGCCGGTGACGTCGCCGTGCGCGGCAACTTCGCCACCCTCGGCGCGGACCGCATCGTACAGGACCGCCGCGCGGGCCGCCCCAGCGACGAGAAGAACGCCGAGATCGTCGCCAAGCTCAAGGCCGCCATCCCCGACATCGACGGCACGCCCGTCGAGATCTACACCGAGTCGGAGCACCGCTTCGTGGTCGTCTTCCGCGCGAACGGCGGCAGCCCCCTCGGCGCGAACCTCAGCGACGTGGACCCCCAGGCGACCGGCGTGCAACCCATGACCGCCCAGGCCCACGACAACGCCAGCAAAAAAACCGCCGACCTCGTCAACGCCTTCGTGCAACGCGCCGAAACCGCCCTCAAGGACGAAACGCAGGTCAACGGCGTCCTCTTCCGCGGGTACAGCGACGTCCCCCACTTCCCCAGCTTCGACGCCGCCTACCAGCTCAAAGCCGCCTGCATCGCCAGCTACCCCATGTACAAGGGCCTCGCCAGCCTCGTCGGCATGGACGTCCTCACCGTCGAAGGGGAAGAAGACGCCCTCGACGGCAAAGTCCAGGCGCTGCGCGACAACTGGAGCAAATACGACTTCTTCTACTTCCACGTCAAGAAAACCGACAGCACTGGCGAAGACGGCGATTTCAAAGCCAAAGTCAAGAAGATCGAACTCTTCGACGCCCTCCTCCCACAACTCCTGGCGCTGAACCCCGACGTCATCGCCATCGTCGGTGACCACAGCACCCCCAGCAAACTCGCCACCCACTCCTGGCACCCCGTCCCCCTGCTCATCCGCAGCAACTACGGCCGCCGTGACCTCGCCCAGCGCTACACCGAAGACGAAGCCCTCAAAGGCAGCCTCGGCCTGCGCCGCGGCACCGACCTCATGCCCCTCCTCATGGCCAACGCCCTCAAACTCAACAAGTACGGCGCGTAACCAGAACCTTCCCCAAACGGCCCTCTCGCCCCCCCGGCGACGGGGCCGTTTCCGCAACCTCACCTCAACCCCCCTTCAGCCCAGCATCAGATTCAGGCGGCAAGGTGAACCTATTACGTTCCCACGCGGAACACGGAGGACCACCATGCACAAAGCCATCCTGACCACCGCCCTCGCGGCCACCCTCGGCGCCGCCACCCTCCCCAGCAGCGCCGGCGCCCAGACGCTCAGCGTCAACATCAACGCCAGCCTCCAGTACCCCAGCGTCATCCAGACCACCGCCAACCTCCTCAACCTCCTCAGCCAGGGCGTCAAAGTCACCCTCCTCACCCCCACCAACCAACCCGCCGCCACCGTCAGCGGCGGCGGCGGGATCGTCGTCAACCCCGCCTACCCCACCACCACCCACCTCACCCAGGTCCAGGTCATGACCCAGGTCCCCGGCACCACCACCTACGCCAAAGAGATCTACCCCCTCGCACAACCCATCACCACTACCCAACCCCTCAGCGCCCAGAGCATCATCGTCAAAGCCAAAGACGGCACCCGCCAACCCCTCATGAACGTCATGGCCCGCCAGGCCGCCTGGGCCAAAGCCCCCGGCCTGCAGAAAAAACCCGGCGGCATGCCCCCCGGCCAGTACAAGAAAACCCAGGGCAACAAGTAACCCCAGCCCCACAGACCCCTCCCACGCGGAGGGGTTTCTCCTATCCTGACCCATGCCCCCCAGAGCCCTCCTGATCCTCGACCTGGACGAAACCCTCTGGCACGGCACCCCCGACCCCACCCACACCACCGCCCACATCACCCTCCGCCCCCACCTCCGCGACTTCCTCCAGAGCACCAGCGCCGCGTACGACCACGCCATCTGGACCGCCGCCAGCCCCGACTGGATGCACGCCGGACTCCAGCTCATCCACACCGAAACCGGCCTTGACCTCACCCACACCGCCGCGTTCCTCTGGCACCGCGACCGCTGCACCTGGCACCGCGACGAACACGGCGACCTCCAACCCCGCAAACCCGCCCGGAAACTCCGCGCCACCTGGATCCGGTCCCGCTACCCCCGCGAACGCATCCTCGCCATCGACGACCGACCACAAAACTGGACAACCGGCTACGGCCACCTCGTCCGCGTCACCCCCTGGACCGGCGACCCCACCGACGACGAACTCCCCCGCCTCGCCCGGTACCTGCTGAGCATCGCGGACACGCCGGACCTGCGGCGGGTGGAGAAGCGGGGGTGGCGGGGGCGGGTTCTGGACTGATTGTTTGATTGGTTGCGCCTGCGGCGGGCTGCCCCACCCCCCAGCCCCCTACCCCAGAGGGGCAGGGGGGGCTTACGTTGGCACTGGGCAAGAGTTTTGACTGGCGCGGCGGGGTTGCTGTGGGCGGTGACGTGTCTGGCTTCGACGCCATCCTCCGCCCCCTCGTAGGCCCGCGCGCTGCGCGCACGACGGCCGGTGGTGATCTGCGGTTGCTGGCAGGGCAGCTTGAAGCGAGCCGCTGATCGACTTTCAAAAGACAGCTCTGGCAAAAGCTCAAAAAGTCGAACCTTCTGGGTCGCACCACGATGTGGGGCCAACCCATCGTCGTGGCAGCCGAGCCCGTCGTGCGCGCAGCGCGCGGGGCGCACGACGCGACACCGGAGGCATGCAGCCCCATCCGTGGCCGAACCCGCCAGTCACCCACCGACCAACTCAGAGAAATACCTGCCGAGCGCAGCGACCGCTCCCCCTGCCCCCCTGGGGTAGGGGGCTGGGGGGTGGGGAGGCCCGCCGCCAGGCGCCCACCTTCCGACAGAGCCCAATTCACGCCAGCCGCTCACTCCCCCGGCTCGTGAACTCCGCCCACGCCCGCGCGAGCCGGTTGACCGCTTCGGGGATGTGGTCGGGGTGCAGGGTGAAGGGGATGCGGAGGTACTGGTCGGGGAGGGGGGTGACGCCCATGCTCGCGCCGGGGTAGAGGCGCAGGCCGTGGCGGGCGGCGTGGTGGGTGTAGGCGCTGGCGGTGGGGCCAGGGAGTTGAATCCAGAGGAATTGTCCGCCGGGTGGGGTGGTGAACGTCCAGTCGGGGAGGTGGGTGCGCAGCAGCTGGGCGAGGTGGTCGCGGGCGGGGGTGATGGCGGCGCGGCGTTCGCTGATGAGGGTGGGGAGGTCGGCGAGGAGGTGGAGGGCGAGGTGCTGGGCGGGTTGGCTGCTGCCGAAGTCGGTGAGGGTCTTGGCCTGTTTGAGGGTGGGGGCGAGGGTGGGGGGGAGGCGCAGCCAGCCGATGCGCAGGCCTGCCCAGTAGAGCTTGCTGAGGGAGCCGACGTTGAGGATGGGGGCGTGGGGGGCGAGGGTGCTGAGCCGTGGGGGTGGGGGGGTGTCGGTGAAGGGGAGGTCGAGGAGGGTGTCGTCTTCGAGGGTGGGGAGGCGGGTGTCGTGGAGGTGCGCGGCGAGGCGCTGCCGGGCGTGGTGGGGGAGGGTGGTGCCGGTGGGGTTGTGGTGGGTGGGGGTGAGGAACGCGAGGCGGGGGTGGTGGGTGCGGGTCTGGTGGGCGAAGTGGTCGGGGTCGAGGTGCTGGGCGCCGACGGGGGTGCCGGTGAGGTGGGCGCCGGCGGCGCGGATGACGTCGATGGCGCCGAAGTAGGTGGGGGTCTCTAAGAGGGCGGTGTCGCCGCGCCGGAGGAGGGTCTGGGCGGTGAGGGCGATGGCCTGCTGGGCGCCGCTGGTGATGAGGATCTGGTCGGGGGTGGTGGGGAGGCCCGCGCGGGCGTAGTGCTGGGCGATGAGGTCGCGCAGTTCGGGCAGGCCCTGGGGGTGGTAGATGCTGTCGTACTGGGCGTGCGTGGCGGCGTCGCGCAGGCGGGTGAGCTGGGTGTCGGTGAGGAGGGGCACGGCGATGGTGAGGTCGATCTCGCTGGGGTGGGCGGGTCCGACGGGGGTGCGCAGGGTGAGGAGGGGCTGGGCGCGGGGGGCGGTGGGGGCGACGTGGGTGCCGCGTCCGACGTGCCGGGTGAGGTAGCCGTTGGCGGTGAGGTCGTCGAGGGCGGTGACGGCGGTGGCGCGGCTGACGCCGAGCAGCGCGGCGAGGGTACGTTCGGCGGGGAGGCGCTGTCCGGGTGTGAGTTCGCCCCGGTCGATGGCGGCCTGGAGGTGGGTGTGCAGGCGGGTGTGGAGGGGGCCGGGGTGGTCGCGCCAGCTGCGCAGCAGGGCGGCCCAGTGGGGGGTGTCGGCGGGACCGGGCCGGGGGCTCATACGGTCAGCGTACAGGCCAATCTGTCTGGATGAGCAGGCCAATATGGGGGCCATTGCCTCTGCCGCCAGGGGGCCATTCGGGTGCACACTCGGGAGCATGACCACGCTTCCTGCCGCCAGTCCTGCGCCCTCGTTCTGGCGGGATTCGCACCCCAGCGCGGTGCTGGCGGGGCTGATCACCATGCTGATCGGCTGGGCGGGCCCGAACGTGCTGATCTACTCGGTGGCGCAGGCTGCCCACCTCAGCGACGCTCAGGCGATGTCGTGGCTGTGGGCGCACGCGCTGCTGGCGGGCCTGACCGGGATCATCCTGAGCCTGCGCACCCGCATGCCGATCCTGGTCACCTGGAGCACGCCGGGCATCGCGCTGCTCGTGACGGCCCTGCCGGGCATCCCCTTCCCGGAGGCGGTGGGGGCGTTCCTCACGTCGGGGCTGCTGGTGCTGGGCCTGGGGCTGTTCCCGCCCCTCACGCGGGCGTTGCAGGCCATTCCGGCGCCACTGGCGGCCGCGCTGAACGCCGCGATCCTCCTGCCGTTCGGCTTCCGGGCGCTGCAGGCCTTCGGGACAGCCCCGGCGCTGGTGGGCGTGATGATCGTCGCTTACTTCGGGCTACGGCTGGTCGCGCCGCGCTGGGCGGTGGCGGGCGTGCTGCTGACCGGCGTGGTCGCCAGTGGCGCGCTGAACCTGTGGCATCCGCAGCCGGTCGCGCTGGCCCTGACCCGCCCGGAGTTCGTGCTCCCGCAGTTCAGCCTGCATGCCACGCTGAACCTCGCGCTGCCGCTGACTCTGCTGGCGTTCACGGGGCAGTTCGTGCCGGGCTTCGGCGTCCTGAAGACCAGCGGGTACGAACCCGCGCCCGGCCCGATCCTGCGCGCCTGCGGCATCGCCAGCAGCGTCGCCGCGTTCGCCGGGTGCCACAACCTCACCCTGGGGGCTCTGCTGGCGAACATCGTCACGGGCCCCGAGGCGCACCCGGACGCGCGTAAACGCTACACCGCCGCCATCTGGGCCGGCGTGTTCAACATGATCGTGGCGCTGTTCGCGGGCACCGTGCTGCACCTCCTCGGCATTCTTCCCACCCAGGCCATCGCCGCACTCGCCGGACTGGCCCTGCTGGCCGCCATGGGCAGCAGCCTCCAGGCCGCCTTCCAGGGGGCCCAGGCCGGGAGCCTCGCCGCGCCCGTCGTCCTGCTGGTCGCCCTGAGCGGCATCGCCCCACTCGGTATCGGCGCGCCCTTCTGGGGCATCCTGGCCGGGCTGATCGTGTACGCCATCGAGCGGCGGCCGCTCAGACCGGCGGCCCGCTGACGGCCCTGGCCCTGACCTGCATAGCGATGAGGTGCGCGCAGGTCAGCGCGTCGCGGCCCGTGGTGTCCACCGTCAGGTCGTACTGCACGCCCCGGTGCACCAGCGCCGCCTGCGCGCGGGCCATGCCGGTCACGCGGTCGCCCCGCGCCGCCTCGCGCGCAGCGGCGACCCCTGGATCGCAATGCACGCCCACCCACAGCACCTCCAGGCCGGCCAGGGCTGCCTGCCAGCGCGCCTGCGAGGCCGCGCCACCCAGGAACACCTCATCCACGATCACGGGCACGCCCGCCCGGGCGACCTGTGCCACGCCCAGACTCCACGCGGTGTCCACGCGCCGGAACACCTCCCCGGTGGCGACGGTGCCGTCCGCCGCGAACGTGATCCCGTCCCCGGATTCCCGCAGGGACGCGGGCAGCGCCGCGACGAGCGTGTCGGTGCCCAGCGTGAGCCACACGCCGGGCAGCAGCGCCTGAAGGTGGCGGGCTATGCTGGACTTCCCGGCGCTGGACCCGCCGTTGAGGACGATCACCTGAACGCTCATGACCCCACCCTACCCGTCCCCTGACAGCCGGATGCCGCGGCGCCGCGCCGCGTGGCAGGCCCTCTCGGCGCTGTTCCTGGACACCGAGGTCGACCCGGCGGACGTGGCGGTGCAGCTGCGCGCCACGGGTTTCAGCCTGCCGGAACTGCGGCAGATCATCCGGGCCGAGGTGGCGCCGGTGCTGGGGGGCAATCTGCTGAGCGCAGCGGGCGTGTGGGACGCCTTCGACCTGACGGGTCTGGAGGACCGCTTCCGGGCGGGCCGGGCGCGGCCCACGCTGACCGGCGCGCTGGCCCTGCGGGTGATCCGCGCCGACTGGCAGGCGGTGGAGGCTCGGTTCAGGGCAGAACAGGCGCCCGGCAGTTGACAGATGGCGAAACGCCTGTCATACTTGCATTTCTGACCTGACGAGGTCGTGCCGTGCCTATCCCGCTGGTTCTCACGAGCGAACGTCCACTTCGGACTCTGCGCGAGTTTTCGCGCCCCGGCACTGGAAAGGCATCACTGCACTTGAGGGAGGCGTCCACCTCTGGGATTCACAAAAAACGGACGCGCGAGCAGGTGACGCTGGTCAACCCAGTCCGTCTGCCCCATCAGAGCAGCCCCTCAGCGGGCTGCTTTCTCTTTGAGCGTGCAGCCACGTCAGGATGCCGGGCAGCACGTCCTCCCGGGTGGTGTCCACCGTCAGGCAGGGGGAGTCGCCAAGCTCAAGTGGCGTCCAGCAGCAGTGCGCGGGCAGGGTCGCGTACTCCATCGGCAGGTCGATCCCGGGCCGGCACCCCGACGCCACCCGCGCGTCGTGCCGCGCCTGGAGGACGTCCACAGGCGCGTGGCAGAACACCTGCACGACCCTCGCCCCATGCGCCTGGGCCAGCTTCAGGATGTGCGCCTCGCTGACCCCGTGGTAGAAGTGCGATTCCAGCAGGGTATCCACGCCAGCGGCGAGGGTGACGCCCGCGACGTGCCACATCACGTCGAAGCTGAGGGGCCCGGACACGTCGCGCGTCAGGTCCGGCAGGCGGGTCAGGAGGAGGGCCTTGTACTCGTCCTTCGTCACGAAGGGCATGTTCAGCGCGTGGGCGAGTCGCGCGCCCAGCGTGGATTTTCCGGAGGCGGGCATGCCGGACACGATCAGCAGGAGTGGCATGCGGGCCACGTTACTGCCGGTGCCGGGCTGCCGCGTCACACCTTGGGTGGAGTCATACGGACTCCGGTTGAAAGGTTTGCAAAATCTTTCAACCCGAGCGGATGCGAGAAGGAGCAAAGCGGGTTCCGGACGTGGAGCTGGCAATCCGGTGAAATTCCGGATTGTCAGCGAAACAAACGGAATCCGTATCAGCGCCAGCCCAGACCCGGCGCGACGTGCGTGAGGATGCTCTCGATCAGGTGCGCGTTGTAGTCCACGCCCAGCTGGTTCGGGACGGTCAGCAGGAGGGTGTCGGCCTCCGCGATGGCCTCGTCCTGCTGCAGCTGCTCGATCAGACGGTCCGGTTCGTCGGCGTAACTGCGGCCGAACACCGCGCGGTACTGGTCGATCACCCCGAACTGGTCCTGCCCGCCCTGCCGTCCGAAGTACATGCGGTCCTGATCATTCACCAGCGCGAAGATGCTGCGGCTGACGGACACGCGCCCCTCGCGGGCGTGCCCGGCGTCCTTCCACGCCGCGCGGTACGCGCGGATCTGCTCAGCCTGCTGCACGTGGAAGGATTTGCCGTTCTCGTCGACTTTCAGGGTGGAACTCTGGAGGTTCATGCCCAGCTTCGCGGCCCACTCGGCGGTGGCGTTCGACGCGGCGCCCCACCAGATGCGGTCGCGCAGGCCCGCCGAGTACGGCTCCAACCGCAGCAGGCCGGGCGGGTTCGGGAACATCGGGCGGGGGTTCGGCTGCGCGAAGCCTTTGCCCTCGATCACGTTGAGGAACACCTCGGCGTGCCGCCGCGCCATGTCCGCCTCGGTCTCGCCGGGAGCGGGCGCGTACCCGAAGTGCCGCCACCCGTCGATCACCTGCTCCGGCGAGCCCCGGCTGATGCCCAGCTGCAAGCGCCCACCGGAGATCAGGTCGGCGGAACCGGCGTCCTCGGCCATGTACAGCGGGTTCTCGTACCGCATGTCGATCACGCCCGTGCCCAGCTCGATGCGGTTGGTCTTGGCGCCCATCGCGGCCAGCAGCGGGAACGGCGAGCCCAGCTGCTGCGCGAAGTGATGCACCCGCACGTACGCGCCGTCGGCGCCCAGCTCCTCGGCGGCGACTGCCAGATCGATGGTCTGGTGCAGCACGTCCGCCGCCGAGCGCGTGCCGGACTGCGGGGACGGATTCCAGTGCCCGAACGAGAGAAACCCGATCTTCTTCATACCTACAGGCTAGCGCGATTGGTTGAAAAAGTAAATCGGTTTAAATTGAATACTATAAACCTTTTGTTCGCTCCTGCGTTCAGGGTCAACGGTCTGTAGCATGCCGTATGCGCGCCATCCCGACCCTCCTACTCCTCCTGCTGAGTGCTGCGGCCGCTCAATCTTTCAAAGTCACCAGCTGGGCCGACCTGATAACTCCAACTGCTCTGAGTAACGTCAATGTCTGTGGCGAAGCGCAACGGATCGCGCGACTACCCCAAACCACCACCCAGCAGAAAAGCGTTTACCAGCAGCAGCTGAACGCCCTGAAAAACCAATTTGAACTGTTCGAGACAGAAAACCGCGTGTATCCCGCGGCTTTTCCCCTCAAGGGGCGCAAGCCATTTATCGCTATCCAGACCACCAACGGCGTGATTGCACATTTCTGTCGAAAGCACGTCACCGAGGGCACCCCCCTGCCCGCCATGAAGCTCTACTTCAACGTGATGCTCCATGCGGTCGAGAAAATCCGCGATCCGATCAACGTCCCTGACCTCTGTACCGGACATCTTGCCTTCAAGTCGCGCCTGGCGCGTGAAATGGCGTGCTCAGCAGCCTGATCAGTGCGGGTAACTCGGGGAGATTCCACCGCAGGGCATGGCACAGCCGCTCCGCGCCGTACCGCACGAGGCTCATG
>CALPYF020000009.1 GCA_943327755.2 Deinococcus hopiensis KR-140 | reverse complement strand
GTCGGGACCGGGAACAGGTGCGCGCGCGCGCCGTAGTTGCCGGCGAAGCGGGTGACGGTGTCGGTCACGAAGCCGCTCATGAAGTCCCGTGCGCTGGCGCTGCCGTTGAGCTGCACGAACTGCAGGTCTGGAATGTGGCGGGGCGTGAGGTGCCGGGACACGGCGTCCAGCGTGGTGCCCCAGGCCAGCCCGACCGTCTGCCCGGCCCGCAGCGTCTGGCCCAGCAGCGTGGCGGCCGCGACCGAGACGCGCTCGAGCCACACGGACTCGCTGCTGCCGGGCGGCACGCGGATCACGTGCGGGGTCAGGAAGGGGTACGCGGCGCGCAGCTGCGCCTCGAGGCTCTGCGGCTGCGCCTGCGGGTCATGGATGCGGATCTCGACCAGTCCGGTGCGGCGGGCGTGCGAGAGCAGGCGGGACACTTTCGGGCGGGACAGACCGAGTTCGCGGGCGATGGCGTCGGTGGTCAGGCCCTGGTGGTAGTAGAGCCGGGCGACCTGCACGGCCTGCGCCGCGGTGTCGTCCGTGGTGGGGTCGGTCACGGCACTGAGCATACCGCCCGCGAGGACGGCGTCAGGCTGGACCGGGCCGGGCCACATCCAGCATTGAACAAATGTTCACGCTTGCTTGACATACGTTCAAGGGTTGGTGATGATACCCGCATCAACAACCCGGCCCACGCGGCGACAGGCCGCGTCCCCCTTTCGCCCGGCCCGCGCCCGGCTGCACGGCACGTGCACCGGCGGGGTCACCTCTGACACCACAGGGAGTCCCCCATGACCTTCAAACCCTCCCAGGAATTCATGGCCGAACTGCTGGGCACCATGGTGCTGATCCTGTTCGGCTGCGGCGTGGTCGCCATGGTCGTGCTCTTCCAGAGCACCAACCCGGCCATCCCCGGACAGATCGTCAACGGCGGCTACACCAACATCACGCTCGGCTGGGGCTTCGCCGTCCTGATGGGCATCTTCATCTCCGGCACCATCAGCGGCGCGCACCTGAACCCCGCCGTGACCATCGCCCTGGCCCTGACCGGCCGTTTCCCCTGGGCGAAGGCGCCGCACTACATCGCCGGACAGTTCATCGGCGCGTTCCTGGGCGCCGCGATCGTGTTCGCGGTGTACCACGCCAAGTGGCTGGGCTTCGACCCGGGGCTGGCGAACACCGTCGGGATCTTCAGCACCTTCCCCGCCGTGCCCGGCTTCTGGCCCGGCTTCATCGACCAGGTGGTCGGCACCGCGCTGCTCATGGCGCTGATCCTGGCCATCGGGGACAAGCTGAACAACCCGGCCGGGGCCGCCTGGGGCGGTCTGGCGGTGGCCTTCGTGGTCATGGCGATCGGCATCAGCTTCGGCGGCATGCACGGCTACGCCATCAACCCCGCCCGTGACCTGGGCCCGCGCCTGTTCGCGCTCGTGGCCGGCTTCAAGAACACCGGCTTCGAGAACGGCGTGTGGCTGGTGCCCGTCATCGGCCCCATCGTGGGGGCCATCGTGGGCGCCCTGATCTACGACACGTTCATCGGCAGGCCCCTGCTGCGCGCCGGAGAGGCCGCCCAGGGCGTGCAGGGCGCCGATCCCGCCTACAACGTCGAACACCAGCGCTGAGCCGCACGTCCCCGCCGCCCTATCCCCATCCGCTCCGGAGGTAATCAGTCATGACCCAGTCCAAGTTCATCCTCGCGCTCGACCAGGGCACCACCAGCAGCCGCGCCATCGTCTTCGACCACGCCGGGGACATCAAGGCCGTCGGCCAGAAGGAATTCCGGCAGATCTTCCCCCGCCCCGGCTGGGTCGAGCACGACGCGACCGAGATCTGGAGCACCCAGATCGGCGTGGCGCAGGAGGCGCTGTCCAAGGCCGGAATCCGCGCGTCGGACGTGGCCGCGATCGGGATCACCAACCAGCGTGAAACCACGCTGATCTGGGACCGCCAGACCGGGCGGCCCATCCACAACGCGATCGTGTGGCAGGACCGCCGCACCGCGCCCTACTGCGACGAGATCCGCGCGCAGCACGAGGCGACCTTCCAGCAGAAGACCGGACTGGTGCTCGACGCGTACTTCAGCGGCACGAAGGTCCGGTGGCTGCTCGACAACGTCGAGGGCGCCCGCGAACGCGCCGAGAAGGGCGAACTGGCCTTCGGGACCATCGACTCCTGGCTGGTGTACAACCTGACGGGCGGCGAACTGCACATCACGGACGCCACGAACGCCAGCCGCACCCTGCTGTACAACATCCACACCGGCGAGTGGGACGACGAACTGCTCTCGATCCTGAACGTGCCGCGCAGCGTGCTGCCCGAGGTGCGCAACTCCTCCGAGGTGTACGGCCAGACCGCCGAGGGACTGCTGGGCGCGCGGATTCCCATCGCCGGGATCGGCGGGGACCAGCAGGCCGCGACCTTCGGGCAGGCCTGCCTGGAAAAGGGCATGGCGAAGAACACCTACGGCACCGGCTGCTTCATGCTGATGAACACCGCGCGGGAGGCCGTGCCCAGCCAGAACAAGCTGCTGACCACCGTGGCGTGGCAGCTGGATGGACAGCGCACCTACGCGCTGGAGGGCAGCGTGTTCATCGCGGGGGCCGTGGTGCAGTGGCTGCGTGACGGGCTGGGCATCATCCGTGACAGCGGCGAGGTCGAGGCGCTGGCCCGCACGGTGGACAGCAGCGAGGGCGTGATGCTGGTGCCGGCGTTCGTGGGCCTGGGCGCGCCGTACTGGGACAGCTACGCGCGCGGCACCATGGTGGGCATCACGCGCGGCACGACGAAGGCGCACATCGCGCGCGCCGCGCTGGAGAGCGTGGCCTACCAGTCGGCCGAGCTGCTCGAGGCCATGCAGAAGGACGCGGGCGCGCCCCTGAAGGAACTGCGCGTGGACGGCGGGGCCAGCAACAACGACCTGATGATGCAGTTCCAGGCGGACATCCTGGGCGTGCCGGTCGTGCGGCCCAAGGTGACCGAGACGACCGCGCTGGGCGCCGCGTACCTGGCGGGTCTGGCTGTGGGCTACTGGCAGAGCACGGACGAGATCGCCGGGCAGTGGCAGGAAGGCAAGCGCTTCGAGCCGCAGATGGAGGCGGGCGAGCGTGAGCGCCTGATGACCCGCTGGAAGAAGGCGGTCAGCCGCGCCCGCGACTGGGAAGACGAGCGCTGAGTCCCCTCGTCTGATGGGACCGATGCGGTCGGAACGGGCACACAGCTGCCTTCCGGCCGCATCAGCCGCAGCCACCTGGGCCTGCGGCCGCACGAGTTCAAGACACGGTGTAGTCCAGCCCACTGAACATCCGTTCAATGCATGCGAACATATGTTCATCCGGTAGACGCTCTCTCACCGTAAGGAAGGTTGACACCATGACCACAGACCCCCGCCAAGCCGCCCTGACCGCCGCCACCACGCCCGAACCCTGGGACATCCTCGTCATCGGGGGCGGCGCTTCCGGCCTGGGCACCGCCGTGGAAGCGGCCACGCGCGGCTACCGCACCCTGCTGCTCGAAGCGCACGACTACGCCAAGGGGACCAGCAGCCGCTCGACCAAACTCGTGCACGGCGGCGTGCGCTACCTCGCGCAGGGCAACGTCTCCCTGGTACGCGAGGCGCTGCACGAACGCGGCCTCATGAAACAGAACGCCCCGCACCTCGTGCGCGACCTGGGCTTCCTGATCGCCGCGTACAAGTGGTGGGCCGCGCCCTTCTACGGCATCGGCCTGAAGATGTACGACCTGCTCGCCGGGAAACTGAACCTCCAGGCCAGCCGCTACGTGAACAAGGCCCAGGCGCTGGCCCGCACGCCCACCCTGAAACAGGCCGGGCTGAAGGGCGGCATCCTCTACTTCGACGGGCAGTTCGACGACTCCCGGCTGGCGATCACGCTGATGCGCAGCCTCGAAGACCACGGCGGCGTCACCCTGAACCACGCGCCCGTCGTCGGCCTGATCAAGGAGGGCGGCCGCGTCGTCGGCGCCCGCTTCCGCGACGACGAGACCGGCCAGGAACACGAGGTGCGCGCCAAGGCCATCGTGAACGCCACCGGCGTGTTCGTGGACGACATCCGCCGCATGGAACGCAGCGACGTCAAACCCATGCTCTCCCCCAGTCAGGGCGTGCACGTCGTCGTGGACCGCCGCTTCCTGCCCGGCGACAGCGCCATCATGGTGCCCCGCACCGACGACGGCCGCGTACTGTTCGCCGTGCCCTGGCACGACCACGTCGTGATCGGTACTACCGACACCCCTGTCCCCGAAACGAGCCTCGAACCCCGCGCGCTGCCCGAGGAGATCGACTTCATCCTGCGCACCGCCGCGCAGTACATGGACCCCGCCCCCACCCGCGCGGACGTCCGCAGCGTGTACGTGGGCCTGCGTCCCCTGGTGAAGGCCGCCGAGGGGACGGATACCAAGAGCCTGTCGCGCGACCACGTCATCCGCATCAGCGACGGCGGGCTGATCACCCTGACCGGCGGCAAGTGGACCACCTACCGCCGCATGGGCGAGGACACCGTGAACCGCGCCGCCGCGCAGGCCGGACTGCCCGAACGCCTGAGCCTCACGGCCGGCCTGAAACTGCACGGCGCGACCACCCAGGACCTCCCGGACCACTGGAAGGTGTACGGCACGGACGCCGAGTGGGTGCAGACGCTGCCCGGCGCCAACCAGAAGATCCATCAGGCCCTCCCGTACACCGAGGCGGAGGTCCGCTGGGCCGCCCGCGCCGAACAGGCCCGCACCGTCGAGGACGTCCTGTCGCGCCGCCTGCGCGCCCTGCTGCTGAACGCGCAGGCCAGCATCGAGGCCGCGCCCCGCGTCGCCGCGATCCTCGCGGAGGAACTCAGCCGGGATCAGGCGTGGCAGGCCGGGCAGGTCCGCGCCTACACCGACGTCGCGCGGGGTTACGTGCTGCGCTGACGGCTGCCCGAATCGCCCACTGCTGGCCCTGATCCGACCGCGCCTCCGCCCGGGGCGCGGTTCTGCTGTCCCCCGGGCGACACGGGGGAGTCAACGCCAGCCCGCCCCCTCCTCATGAAGCCGAGTGGGTCAGAGGCAGTCCGGCGACCTGTCCCGATCGTCAGGGCTGCTCGCCGGGCACCCGCAGCGTGACCGGCTGGGTCAGGCGCTGCGGCGGGCTGCCGTCGCCCTGAATGCGCTGCATGAGGCGCGCGG
Source organism: Deinococcus hopiensis KR-140 (assembly GCA_943327755.2). Classification (GTDB taxonomy): domain Bacteria; phylum Deinococcota; class Deinococci; order Deinococcales; family Deinococcaceae; genus Deinococcus; species Deinococcus hopiensis_A. Next base: position 120,570 of record CALPYF020000009.1, on the reverse strand, counting down.
CGGCGGCGCGGCCCAGATCCATGGCGTCGTAGGACACCAGCGTCAGGGGCAGGTTGATGACGTCGGCAAATTCGAAGTCGTCGAAGCTGGCGACGGCCAGCGTGCGGCGCCGGGCGTGCAGGGCGCGGATGACACCGGTGGCGATCCGGTTGTTCGTGGCGAAGATGGCGCTGGGCCGCTGCTCCTGACTCAGGAGGGCGTGGGTGGCCTCCTCGGCGTGCCGGGCGCCGTGATGCCCGTGGATCATCAGGTTCGGCTGCGGCGCGATCCCGGCCTCGCTCAGGGCGTCGAGGTACCCGGCGGTGCGTTCCTGGCCGGTATACACGCGGGGGTTGCCGTCGATGATGGCGATGCGGGTGTGCCCATCGTGGATGAGCTGCGTGACGGCGCGGCGGGCCCCGGCGCGGTTGTCGAGCAGCACCGTGTCGAAGGGGTCAGGGTCGCGGACGGGCCGGTCGACGCTGACCAGGGGTACGCCGCGCAGGAGTTCGGGCGTGATGGTGCGCGCGGCGTCCAGCGTGGGGGCGACAATCAGCCCCGCGACGTTGTGCTGCAGGTAGGTCTCGATCAGCTGGCGTTCCCGCTCGGGCTGCTCCTCGCTGCTGGCCGTGAGGAGCAGGTGCCCGTGTTCGTACGCGATCTCTTCGATGCCGCGGGCGATGGCCGAGTAGAAGGGGTTGCCGAGGTCACCGCTGACGAGGCCGATCAGGGAACTGCTCTGGCCCGGTCGGAGGCTGCGGGCCTGTTCGTTGCGGCGGAAGCCGAGGTCGTCGATGGTGGCCTGCACGCGCGCGCGGGTGTCCGGGTCGACGCGGGGCTCCTGGTTGACCACGCGGGAGACCGTCTTGATGCTGACGCCAGCGATCCGGGCGACGTCCTGCATCGTGGGGCGGGCGTTCATGGAGGCAGTGTACCTCCGGACAGTGGGCGGCGCCGAACTTCCGCCAGGACGCCATGTCAACGTTGTCTCTACTCGGTTCAATTCGGTGGGTTTTTCGATTGCGGCCGACGCAGGAGAGTGACCCGATCAGCCGACCGGACTGCTCGTCTGGGGGAAAACGGGGGGGCTCCATTGACTTCCGTGTGTCGTCGGCCTACTGTCATGTCAACGTTGTCACACAGTCCAGATCCACCCCCGGATCACCGCCGCACCCGTCCCGGACCCCCGTCCGTGACGCCGCCCCCTGCACCGCCCTGGAGGAACTCATGTCGGCCCCACCCCTGCTGGAAACCCGAGGCATCACCAAACGCTACGGGCACGTCGAGGCCCTGCGCGGCGCCGACTTCACCGTCTACCCCGGCGAGGTCGTCGCCCTGCTCGGCGACAACGGCGCGGGCAAGAGCACCCTCGTCAAGGCCATCACCGGCACCATCCAGCCCGACGAGGGCCAGATCCTCTTCGAGGGCCAGCCCGTCCAGATGACCTCGCCCCTCGACGCCCGCACCCTCGGCATCGAGACCGTCTTCCAGGACCTCGCCCTCGTGCCCGACATGGACCCCTCCGGGAACCTCTTCCTGGGCCGCGAGATCCTGCGCCCCGGCCTGCTGGGCCGCCTGGGCATGCTCGACCGCCGCGCCATGCACGAGCGCACCGTCGAGGCCTTCACCCGCCTGGGCGTGAACATCCAGGACGCCCAGGCCAAGGTCATCGGCATGTCCGGCGGGCAGCGCCAGGGCGTCGCCGTGGCCCGCGCCATGGTCTGGGCCAGCAAGATGGTCCTGATGGACGAACCCACCGCCGCCCTCGGCGTGGTGCAGTCCCGGCACGTGAACGACCTGATCCTGCGCGTCCGCGACCAGGGCGTGGCGGTCGTGCTCGTCAGCCACAACATGCAGCACGTCTTCGAGGTCGCCGACCGCATCGAGGTGCTGCGCCTGGGCAAACGGGTCGCCGCGCGCCGCAAGGCCGACACCAGCATCGAGGAAGTCGTGGCCGACATGACCGGCCTGAGCGTCACGGGAGCCGCATGACCACCACCCGCCCCACCCCGCCCGCCCCCGCCAGACTCGCGCTGCGCCGCGTGCTGGCCTCCCAGGCCATGCTCACCGCCGGCACCCTGCTGGTCGTCATGGCGCTGTTCACCGCGCTGTTCCCCGGCAAGTTCGCCACCCTCTACAACATCCAGACCCTGATGGTCGACTACTCCGGCATCGTCCTGCTGGGCGTGGGCCTGACCTTCATCATGACCAGCGCCCGCTTCGACCTCTCGGTCGGCGCCGTCCTCGTGTTCTCCTGCGTGCTGGGCACCAAGGCCATGGGCGCCCTGGGCGGCGCCGACGGCGGCTGGGGCGCGGTCCTGATCGGGCTGGCCGTGTGCCTGGGCACGGGCCTGCTCGCCGGACTCGTGAACGGCTTCCTGATCGTCAAGGCGCGCGTGCCCAGCATCATCGTCACGCTCGGCACCCTGAGTGTCGCGCAGGGCGCCGCATACGTCCTGACCGGCGGCGTGGACCTGTACGCCGTGCCCAAGGTCATGCTCGACCACATCGGCCAGGGCAAGGTGCTCGGCCTGCCCGTCCCCATCGTCGTGGCCGCCCTGGCTGTCGCCATCGGCTCGTTCGTCCTCTCCCAGACCCGCTTCGGGCAGTACACCTGCGCCACCGGCTCGAACGCCGAGGCCGCCCGCCGCGCCGGGATCAACATCGACCGCGTCGCCATCACCCTGTACCTCATCTCCGGCGCCGGGGCCGGCCTGGCGGGCTTCATGAGCCTCGCCCGCTACGGCTCCACCACCCTGGCCGCCCACCAGAACGACAACCTCACCGCGCTCCTCGGGGTCGTCCTGGGCGGCACCAGCCTCTTCGGCGGGACCGGCACGGTCGTCGGCACGGCGGTCGGCGTGTTCATCCCCGGCGTGCTCTCCAACGGCCTCGTGATGATGCAGGTCCTCCCCTACTGGCAGTACATCATCGTCGGCATCGTCCTGATCGCCGTGGTCTACATCGATCTCGTCAAACGCCGCGGCCGCACCGAAGGCGGCTGACGCCACCCCACCCAGCCCGCACCCCCCTAGCCCCGCCCCGTCACCCGGTCCACCGGACCCACCCAAAGGAGCACACCATGCGTCACTTCAGCACCGCCGCCACCCGTTCCATCGCCCTGAGCACCCTCGTCCTCCTGGCCGGCGCGCAGCCCGCGCAGGCCCAGACGGCCCCCAAGAAGTACAAGATCGCCCTGATCCTGGGCACCACCACCGACAACTTCTACACCTCCATGCAGTGCGGCGCCGTCGAGGCCGCCCGCCGCCTCGGGGACGTGGAACTGACCGTGCAGGGCGCGCCCCGCTGGGACGCCACCCTCCAGACGCCCGTGGTGAACGCCGTGACCGCCAGCGGCGCGCAGGCCATCGCCATCGCCGTGAACGACGGCCGCGCCCTGTTCGCGCCCCTCAAGGCCGCTAGCGACAAGGGCATCAAGATCATCGGCGTGGACACCCGCCTCGCGGACTCCAGCTTCGTGGTCAGCAACATCTCCTCGGACAACCGCGCCCTGGGCGCCGAGGCCGCCCGCACCCTCGCCAAACTCATGGGTGAGAAGGGCACCGCGCTGATTCCCCCCATCACGCCCGGCATCACCACCGTCGCCGACCGCATCCAGGGCTTCATCGACGAGATCAAGGCCAACCACAAGAACATCAAGATCGCCTACAAGGGCGCCAGCGAGGACGCCTCCGCGTTCAGCGCCGCCTTCGCCGCGAACCCCGACATCACCGGCATGTTCCTGATCGCCAACAACGAGGCGCTCGTCGCGGCCGGCGCGATCCGCCAGCTGCCCGCAGATCGCCGCGACAAGATCAGCGTCGTGAGCTTCGACGCCGCCCCCGCCCTGGTCGCGGCCCTCAAGAGCAACCAGATTCAGGCGATCGTGGCGCAGAAACCCGCCCAGATGGGCGCCCTGGCCGTCGAGACCGCCCGCAAGGCCCTGATGGGCCAGGCCGTGGCCAAGTCCATCCCCACCGGCGGGGTCGGCCTGACCCGCATGAACATCGGCCAGCCCGCGTTCGCGCAGTACGTGTACAAGTCCAGCTGCAAATAAGTCCCCGCTCCCGCAGACTGCCCCACCGCGCGTGGGGCCCTGCGGGTCTTCCCGCAAAGGACCCCATGACCCACACCGTCACCCCCCCCGTGCATCAGGACCCCATGCCCGCCCCCCAGCGGGCCCTCACCCCTCAGCAGACCGGCGTGATCTCGCGCGTGCAGGCGCGCCTGGGCGGTCAGCCGGCGCTCGCGGCGCTGTTCGCCAGCTGCTACCCGAACACCTGGCAGACGACCCTCGACACCCTCCCGGACGGGCGGGTGTTCGTGCAGACCGGCGACATTCCCGCCATGTGGCTGCGGGATTCGGCGGCGCAGATGAGTCCGTACCTGCCGCTGTGCGCGGCGGACCCTGTCATGCGGGGCGCGGTGGCGGGCGTGATCCGGCAGCACGCGCACCTGCTGAGCGTGGACCCGTACGCGAACGCCTTCAACCGCGAGCCGGGCGACGAGTACCACTTCGACCGGCCCGCGCCGGGCCCGTGGGTGTGGGAGCGGAAGTACGAGCTGGATTCGCTGTGCTACCCGCTGTGGCTGGCGTGGCGGTACTGGCAGGTGACCGGCGAGGCGCCGCTGGACCTGCGTCCCACGCTGCACACCGTGCTGGAGGTGCTGCACGCCGAGCAGGATCACGACGCGCGCTCCGCGTACACCTTCGAGCGCCCCGAGGCGTACTGCGTGCTGCCCAGCGACACGCTCACGCGTGGCGGGCGCGGCGCGGCGCACCACCCGACCGGCATGGTCTGGAGCGGTTTCCGCCCCAGCGACGACGCCTGCACGTACCCGTACCTGGTGCCCGCCAACGCGTTCGCGGTCACGGCGCTGGAGGGCGCGGCGGCGCTGGTGCGCGCCTTGTACGGCGACGAGGCGCTCGCGGGCCGCTGCGAGGAGATCGCCGGGCTGATCCGCTCCGGCATCGAGACCCACGGCGTGACCGAGCACCCCACCTTCGGGCGCGTGTACGCCTACGAGACCGACGGGCTGGGCCAGCATCTGCTCATGGACGACGCGAACGTGCCCAGCCTGCTGTCGCTGCCGTACCTGGGCTACTGCGCCCCGAGCGACCCGACGTACCTCAACACCCGGCGCCTGATCCTGAGCGGCGAGAACCCGCACTACCACGCCGGGGCGTTCGCGGCGGGCGTGAGCAGCCCGCACACGCCGGGCCGGCGCGTGTGGCCCATCGCGCTGTGTATGCAGGCCCTGACCGCCGACGCGGGCACCCCGGAGGGCCGCGCGGAGATCCGGGCCCTGCTGGGCACGCTGGCCGCCACGACTGCCGGCACGGACCTGATGCACGAGAGCTTCAACCCGGACGACCCCGCCGAGTACAGCCGCCCGTGGTTCGCGTGGGCGAACAGCCTGCTGGCCGAGACGATCCTGACGCACCTGGACGTCCTGACGGAGCGCGCGTGACCCTCACGCGCTTCGAGCGGCGGCTGCGGGAACTGGACGCGCAGATCGCCCGGCTGGGCGCGTGGCGCGACGACGCGCAGCACACGCTCCCGGACTGGACCTTCCAGGCGCCCGGGCAGGCCGCCGTGCCCCTCGCCCCGGGCGAGCCGTGGCCGGTGGCGGTGCAGGCCCTCCGCGAGCAGCCAGTCGAGTTTCGCACCCGCTGGACGGTCCCCGCCGCGCTGGACGGGCAGAGCAGCGAGCTGGAGCTGGACGTGGGCGGCGAGGCGCTGGTGACCGCCACGCTGGACGGACAGGTCGTCGCCAGCGGGGGCCTGAACCCCTACCACCGCCGCTTCCCGCTGGGCGCCCTGACGGGCGGGGCGACGCTGGACGTGCAGGTCACGGCCGTACCGCGCGGCCTGTTCGGGTCGCCCACGCCCCGCCCGCACCTGGAACGCGCGCGCGTGTGCGTGCCGCAGGCGCAGGTGACGGCGCTGCACGGCGCGCTGGAGGTCACGGCCGCCGCCATCCGCACGCTGGGCCGCGAGGGCCTGGAGGGCGGCCGGGACGCGGCGGCCCGCGAGAGCGGCAGCGAGGTCGCCGGGCACCTCCTGAACGTCACCGAGACGGCGCTGCGGGAGCTGGACTGGACGAGCAGCGCCGCCGCCCACCTGGCGCGCCTGCACGATCTGGGCGGCGGGGAGAGCTTCACGCAGGGCCTCTGGGCGCTGCCGGACAGCGGGGCGCCGCGCACGCCCCTGCCGGATGCGCTCAAGGCCCGCACGTCCCGCGTGCACGCCGGACTGCTCGCCGGGCTAAGCGACCTGAAGGGCCAGTTCCCGCCGCGCGGAACGCTGGCGCTGACCGGGCACGCGCACCTGGACCTGGGCTGGCTGTGGCCGGTCCACGAGACGCGGCGCAAGGCCCGCCGCACGCTGCACACCGTGACGGGCCTGATGGACCGCTTCCCGGACTTCACGTTCAACCAGTCCAGCGCGCAGCTGTTCGCTTGGCTGGAACAGGACGACCCGGCGCTGTTCGCCCGCATGCAGGCCCACGTGGCGGGGGGGCGGCTGGAACCGGTGGGCGGCATGTGGGTCGAGCCGGATTGTCAGATGACCGGCGGGGAATCCCTGGCACGGCAGCTGCTGTACGGCCAGACGTACTTCCGCCGGGCGTTCGGGCACACGTGCGAGGTCGCGTGGCTGCCCGACACCTTCGGCTTCACGCCCGCCCTGCCGCAGCTGCTGGCGCAGGCGGGCGTCACGGGGTTCTTCACCACGAAACTCAACTGGAACGAGGAGACGCCCTTCCCACACGACCTGTTCTGGTGGCAGGGCCTGGACGGCACGCGCGTCCTGGCGCACAGCCTGAACAACCCGGGCGGCAGCCGCCCCGGCCTGGGCGGGTACAACGGCGACGTGCGCCCCGGCGACCTGCTGGGCACCTGGGAACGCTTCGGCGCGAAGACCAGCCGCGCCTGGCAGGGCCGCGCGCCCGAGAGCCTCTTCACCTTCGGGTACGGCGACGGCGGCGGCGGGCCCAGCGAGGCGATGCTGCACGCCTACGACACCCTGAAGGCCTTCCCGGCCCTCCCGGCGCTGCGCATGACCCGCGTGGACGACTTCTACCGGACCCTCCCGCGGGACGGGCTGCCGGTCTGGGTGGGCGAACTGTACCTGCAACTGCACCGCGGCACGCTGACCTCGCAGGCGGCCATCAAGCGCCTGAACCGCCAGGCCGAGCACCGCCTGCTGGAACTTGAGGCGCTCGCGGCGCTGCACCCGGCCTCCCCGGCCACGACTGGGGAAACGGACGGCCTGTGGCAGACGACCCTCCTGAACCAGTTCCATGACATCCTGCCCGGCTCCAGCATTCACGAGGTGTACCGCGACGCCCTGCCGGAACTCACGCACGTCACCGGGCGCGCCGCCGAGCTGACCCGCGCGCACTGGCAGCCGCAGGAGGGCGTCTGGACGGTCTTCAACGCCGCCACGTGGCCCCGGCCGCTGACCATCACCCTGCCCGGCGTGACGGGCGGCGTGAGCCTGGACGGCCAGCCCCTCCCGACCCAGCCGGTGGAAGGTGGGCCCGTGGAAGGTGGGCCCGTGGAGGGGGGGCTGCTCGTGCAGGCGCCGGGCGTCCTCGTGCCCGCACTGGGCGCCCTGACCCTGACCCTCACGCCCCCACAGGACCCGCCCGCGCCAGGGCAGCCCGTCACCGCGCGGACCGAGGGGGAACGGGTCGTGCTGGAGCACGCGGGCCTGCGCGCGGAGTTCAGCGCGGACGGCACCCTGACCCGCCTGCTGGACCGCACCGCCGGGCGGGAGGTGCTGGGCCCCGCCGGGCACCGCCTCGTGGCGTACCCGGATCTGCCGTACGCCTGGGACGCCTGGGACGTCGCGCGGGACCTGGGGCCAGGCGGCGAGCCGCTCCTCGGGCGGTGCGCGGTGCAGCTCACGGCCACCGGGCCGCTGCGGGCGTGCGTGCGCGTCACCCGCCACTGGCGGGACTCGGTCGTCACGCAGGAGTTCACGCTGGACGCCGGACGGCAGGAACTGGACGTGACGCTGCACCTGAACTGGCAGGAGCGCCACACGCTGCTGCGCGCCGAGACCCAGGTGAACGTCCACGCGCACGAGGCCTGGGCGGAAACCGCGATGGGCGCCCAGGCGCGGCCCACGCACCGCAACATGCCTGCCGACGCCGCGCAGTTCGAGGTGAGCGCCCACCGCTGGCTGGACCTCAGCGAACCCGGCTACGGCGTCAGCCTGCTGAATGACGGCCGCTACGGGCACAGCGTCCTGGGGGATACCCTGGCGCTGAGCCTGGCGCGCGGTCCGATGTGGCCCGACCCCCGCGCCGACCTGGGCCACCACACCGTGCGCTACGCCCTGTACCCCCACGCGGGCGACTGGCGCGCCGCCCACACGCCCCGGGCGGGATTCGAGCTGAACAGCCCGCTGCTGGCCCACCCGGGCACCCTCGACCTGCGAGGCGCCCCGGCCCTGAGCGGCCTGGACGTCATGCCCAGCAGCCTCAAGCCGGCCCAGGACGGCCAGGGCGTCATCCTGCGCGTGTACGAACCGAACGGTCAGCGCGGCACGCTGCGGCTCGACCTCGGCCCGCCCGGCACCCTGCAACCCGTGAACCTGCTCGAAGACCCGACCGGCCCGGAACTGGTCGGTCCGGTCTACGAGGTACCTGTGCGCCCCTTCGAGATCCTGAGTGTGCGTCTGCGTCCGGCGGTCCCGTGACGACATTCACGCTGGGGCTGGACATCGGGGGCAGTCACGTCACGGCGGGCCTGATCGACCCCGGCGGCCGGCAGGTGGTGCGCGCCGCCCGGCGGGACGTGGCCCATACCGCGCCGCTAGAGACCCTCGTGCGCGCCTGGGCCGAGGCCGCGCAGGAGGCCGCCGGGGCGCAGGCCACGCAGCTGAGTCACCTGGGCATCGCCATCCCAGGTCCCTTCGACCTGGGCGGCGGGCAGTCCCACATGACCCACAAGTTCGCGGCGCTGCGCGGCGTGCCCCTGCGCGCCCACCTGAGCCGCGCCCTGGGCCCCGCCTTCCGGGCCGACCTGCCCATCCGCTTCGGGAACGACGCCGACCTGTTCGCGCTGGGCGAGTGGTGGGCCAGCCCGCACCCGCCCGAGCGGCTGATCGGCGTGACCCTCGGCACCGGCCTGGGCTCGGGCTTCATCCTGCGCGGCGCGGCGCAGCAGGGCGGGCCCGGCGTGCCGCCCGGCGGGGAACTCTGGAACGTCCCCACCGCGTCCGGCACACTGGAAGACCTGCTGTGCGGCGCGGCGGTGGCCCGCTTGGGCCAGACCCTCACCGGCCGGCAGGGCAGCGCGGCCGACTGGGCCAGGGCCGCCCGGCAGGGGCACGCCGCCGCCCTGGACGTGTGGGCCACCTTCGGGACGCAGCTGTCCACCAGCCTGCGCCCGTGGACGACGGCCTTCAGCGCAGACGTGCTGGTCCTGGGCGGGAATGTCAGTCAGGCCTTCAACCTGTTCGCGCCGACCCTCGATCTGGGTCGGTGTCAGGCGCGTCAGAGTGCATACTTTGAACTTGCGCCCCTTCTCGGCGCCGCCGCTCTGCCCCCCACCCCCCTGGAGACTGCCCTGTGACGACCCCCCTGCCTGCCCTGCTGCCCCTGGCCCCCCGCTTCCAGCCCCGCGTGTGGGGGGGTGAGCGCCTCGCCCCGCCCATGGACGGCACGCCGGTCGGGGAAGCCTGGATTGCCGACGGGCACAGTCAGGTCACGACCGGTCCGCTGGCCGGCCAGACCGTGAACGACCTGATGCTCGCCCACCCGCAGGCCCTGCTGGGCGAGCAGCTTGATCCCGCCGCCGGCTTCCCGCTGCTGATCAAACTGCTCGACTGCCGCGACTGGCTGAGCGTACAGGTGCATCCCGACGACGCGCAGGCCCGGACCATGGTCGGCGCAGGGGAACGCGGCAAGACCGAGGCGTGGCATTTCCTGCACGTGGAACCCGGCGCGCAGCTGCTGGCGGGCGTCACGCCCGGCACCACGCCGGAAGCGCTCGCGGACGCCATCCGGGAAGGGCACATTCTGGACGTCAGCGAGCGCCACACCCCGGCCGAGGGGGATACGCTGTTCATTCCCGCCGGGACGCTGCACGCCCTGGGGCCGGGGCTGCTGCTGTACGAGGTGCAGCAGGCCAGCGACACCACGTACCGCGTGTACGACTGGGGCCGCCCGGCCAGCGCGGGCCGCGCGCTGCATCTGGAGCAGTCCGTGGCCGTGACCCGCGCCGACCTCCGGGGCGACTGGGCACCCGCGGCGGGCACGGAGGGCGTGGGGGAACTCGTGCGCTGCGAGCAGTTCACGCTGGTGGGGGCCCGCGGTGGGGACTGCGTGCCGCTGCGCGGCTCGTTCGGCCTGGTGACGGTCGTGGAGGGCACGCTGACCATGGAGGCGGCGGGCGAGCACCTGACCGTCCCGGCGTTCGGGACCGTCCTGATTCCGGCCAGCGCGGGCGCCGTGACCCTCCGGGGCGAGGGCCGCGCCCTGGTCGCCACCCCCTGAGCCTCCCCCCATTCCGGAGGCCCACCGGCGGCACACTGGGTGGCTGAACGGTGCGTCTTGCCGGGCACCCGGTTCAGACCGTGCAAACACCCCGCCCGAGCTCATGGGAACTCGGGCGGGGTGCGTGCGTGAGGGTCCGGCGGGGACAGCGGTCAGCCGGAACAGCCCGGAGTCAGCGGCAGCGGATGTCCTGACCGAAGTACGACTTGCTGATCTTCGCGTACGTGCCGTTGCCCTGCACCGTCTTGAGGGCCTTGTTGACGGCGGTGAGCAGCGCCGTGTTGCCCTTGGCGACGGCCATCCCGAGCTTCTCCTGGAAGAGCATGTCGCCCTGTTGCAGCTTGCCGCCCGAGGCCTTGAGCGCCTCGAGGCTGTAGAAACGTTCGTTCACCATGGCGTCCACCCGGCCGGCGCGCAGGGCCTGCAGCGCGTCGGCGTTGTTCGGGTACGTGCGGACGTTCTTCGTGCCGACGACCTTGGCGATCTGCCCGACATACGTGGTGCCCACCTGCGTGGCGACCGTCTTGCCCTTGAGCTGCGCGGCCGTCTTGGGCCCGCCGGGGCGCGAGACGATCATGCCGCCGCTGCAGTAGTGCGGGGTGCTGAAATCCACAGCCTTCTGCCGCTCCGGGGTGATGCCGTGCGAGGAGATCACGAGGTCGTAGCGGTCGCCGTTCAGGCCGATCAGCAGGTTGTCGAAGGGCTGGTTCACCCACTGCGGGCGGACGCCCAGCTGCGTGGCGATGGCGTTGCCGAGGTCGTACTCGAAGCCGCGCATGGTCATGCCCTCGAAGTACGTGAAGGGTTTGAACTCGGCGTTCGTGCCGATCTTGATGACGCCCGCCTTCTTGATCTCGGCGAGGGTGCGGGCCTGGGCGCTGCCGAGCAGGGCGGCGCCGAGCAGCAGGGGCAGGAATCGGGTCATGTGGGCCTCCGGGGGCAAGGATGTGGGGCGGGCCGCTCCGGCAGTCGCGGAGGGGCCCCGGGGTCGGGCAGGGTCAGGTGGCCAGGATGGATGACGTGGCCGGGATGAGGTGGCGCGGCCGCGCCCGCATTGGGGCGGCGCGACGGGGGATGATAGCCCACCGGCCCCCGGGCGCGCCGCGCGTTCCGTCACATCGGAGCCCGGATCCGGCGCGGCCGCAGCTACGCGCCGCGCGCAGAGGCCCGGATCACGTCGGCCAGGATCGCCGCCCCACGCTGCACGTCGGGCAGGGACAGGCCACCGAAACCCAGCAGCAGGCCCGTCCGATCCGGCGCGGCGTGGTACAGCGGCGCGACCGGACTGACCTGCACGCCCCGCGCGGCGCACGCCTGCGTGATCCGGTCGGTGTCCAGCGCCGGGCCGAGCTCCAGCAGGGCGTGCAGTCCGGCCTCCAGGCCCAGCAGCCGGGCGTGCGGGCTCAGGGGCGTCAGGGCGTGACCCAGCGCGGCGCGGCGCGCGGCGTACTCGCGGCGCATGCGGCGGATGTGGGCTTCGAGGTGCCCGCCCGCGATCAGGTGGGCCAGAGCGCGCTGCACCGGCCAGGAGGTGTGCGCGTCGGCGCGGACTTTCAGGTTCAGGAGCCGTTCGCGCAGCGCCGGGGGCGCCACCACATACCCCGCGCGCACGGCGGGACTGAGCACCTTGCTGAAGGTGCCCAGGTAGACGACCCGCCCGGCCCTGTCCAGGGACGCCAGGGCCGGCAGCGGCGCGGCCCCGTACCGGAACTCGCTGTCATAGTCGTCCTCCACGATCAGGGCGTCGGTCCGCTGCGCCCAGTCGAGCAGCGCCAGACGGCGCGGCACGGACAACCGCACGCCCAGCGGGAACTGGTGGCTGGGCGTCACGTACGCCAGCAGGGGCGCGCCGGGCCCGGTCGGCAGGGCCGCCACGTCCAGACCGTCCTCGTCCACGGGGACCGGCTGCACCTGCGCACCCCGCTCGGTGAAGATCTGCCGGGCCAGCCGGTACCCGGGTTCCTCGAACGCCACCGGGTCGCCCGGGGCCAGCACCGCCTGCGCGACCAGATCCACCCCCTGCACCGCCCCGGACGTGATGATGACGTCCTGGGCCGTGCAGACCAGTCCGCGCGCGCGGCGCAGGTAGGCGGCCACCTCGGCCCGCAGTCCGGCGTCCCCGGCCGGATCGGCGTAATCGTCCGGCAGCGGGTCGAGGGCGGCGGCGCGCCACACCTGCCGCCACGCCGCGCCCCGCAGGAACCGCGTGTCGGTCTGCCCGACCCGGAACGCCAGCACGTCCGGCCCGGTGGGCGGCTCGACGAGAGCGGGCGCGACGGGACGCCGCAGCCAGCGGGCGCTGCGCAGCGGAGCGGGCCGGTCTCCAGCCGGTTCGGGCGGGAGGTCCGGGGCCACGAACGTCCCCGAGCGGTCGCGCCCCACGAGGTACCCCTCGGCCAGCAGAACCTCGAAGGCCTCGAACACCACGCCGCGTCCCACGTCCAGCGCTCCGGCCAGCGCGCGGCTGGACGGCATCCGCTGCCCGGGAGCGAGCACCCCGGCGCGGACCGCCGCCCGCAGCTGCCCCGTCAGCTGCCGCGCCAGCCCACCGGCGGCGCGGTTCAGGGTGACCGGCAGGTTCACGGACGGGGCGGGGGGGCGCGGCATGGGTGGTCATGCTCGCGCGGGCCGCCCCGCCGGGTCAACAGGGGCAGGGGATTCGGTCGGTCGGCAGGGTCAGCGGTTCTGCGGGAAGCCGAGGTCCACGCGGCTGGTCGCCGGGTCGGGCCAGCGGGACGTGACGACCTTCGTGCGGGTGTAGAACTTCACGCCGTCCGGGCCGTACATGTGCGTGTCCCCGAACAGGCTGGCCTTCCAGCCGCCGAAGGAGTAGTACGCGACCGGGACGGGAATCGGGACGTTGATACCGACCATACCCACCTGACAGTCGAACTGGAACTGCCGCGCGGCGCCGCCGTCCCGCGTGAAGATCGCGGTGCCGTTCCCGAACTCGTTCTCGTTTATGAGTGTCAGGCCCGCCTCGTAGGTGGGCACCCGCACCACGCACAGCACCGGCCCGAAGATCTCGTCGCGGTAGGCGTCCATCTCGGGCGTGACGTGGTCGAGCAGCGACACGCCCAGGAAGAAGCCGTTCCCGTCGAACGCCTGCGCCCGGCCGTCCACCACGACCGTGGCGCCCTGATCGGCGGCCCCGGCGACGTACCCGGCCACCCGGTCGCGGTGCTCACGGGTGATCAGCGGCCCCATCTCGTTGCCGGGCTGGTCGCCGGGGCCCACCTTCAGGGCGGGCAGGCGCGACTGGATGGCCTCCACCAGCCTGTCCCCCACGTCCCCCACGGCCAGCACCACGCTGATCGCCATGCAGCGTTCCCCGGCGGACCCGTAGGCGGCACTCACGGCGGCGTCGGCGGCCATGTTCACGTCCGCGTCCGGCAGGACCAGCATGTGGTTCTTCGCCCCGCCCAGTGCCTGCACGCGCTTGCCGTGCTCGGTGCCCTTCTGGTAGATAGACCGCGCGATCGGCGTAGATCCGACGAAACTGACCGCCGCGATGTCCGGATGCTCCAGCAGCGCGTCCACCGCCTCCTTATCCCCGTGCAGGACCGTGAACACCCCGTCCGGCAGGCCTGCCTCCTGCAGCAGTTCCGCCAGGAACAGACTCGCGGACGGGTCCTTCTCGCTGGGTTTCAGGATGAACACGTTCCCGCACGCCAGCGCGTTCGCGAGCATCCACAGCGGCACCATCGCCGGGAAGTTGAACGGCGTGATGCCCGCCACCACGCCCAGCGGCTGCTGGATGGAGTACACGTCCACGCCGGTACTCGCCCCCTCGGAGTACCCGCCCTTGAGCAGGTTCGGCACGCCGCACGCGAACTCCACGTTCTCGATCCCGCGCGCGATCTCCCCCAGCGCGTCCGCGTGCACCTTGCCGTGCTCACGGGTCAGGATGCGCGCCAGATCGTCCCGGCGGGCGTCTAGCAGCGCGCGGAAGCGGAACATGATCTCCGCCCGGCGGCTCAGCGGCACCGCGCGCCACGACCGCGCCGTCTGCGCGGCGGCCGCCACTGCGGCGTTCACCTCGTCGCGGCTGGCGAGGTCCACGAGGCCCGCCACCTCCCCGGTCGCCGGGTTGAACACCTTCGCGCTGCGGCCCGACGTGCCGGGCGTCAATTTGCCCCCCAGCCAGTGGTTGATGGGAGCGGGTTTGGTCATCGTATCCGTCATGGAAATACCTCGGGGTGTGGGCTGTGGGAAAGGCGGGAGGCTGACTCAGGGCTCAGAGCTCACCGCCCCATCTCAGTCGGCGGCGACGGGTGAGCCGATCATCTCGTCCACGAGTGCCAGGGCCTCCTCGTAGGCGGCGAGGCCCTCGTCGAGTTCCTCGCGCGTGACCACGAGGGGCGGGCAGACCCACAGGAAGTTGAAGCGGCTGTACGCGTACACGTGCCTGCTTTTCAGGTGCGCGGCGAGGCGGCCCATCTCGGGTGAGGTGCCGTTGAACGGGGCCAGCGGCTCCTTCGTGGCCTTGTCCCGCACGAGTTCGATGACGCTGAACAGACCCTTGTAGCGCACGTCGCCCACGCAGGCGTACTTCGCCTTCATGGCCTCCAGGCGCTGGCCGAGGTACCCGCCCAGGTCGCGGGTGTGCTCGAAGAGCCCCTCGTCCTCGTAGACCTTGAGGTTGGCGACGGCGGCGGCCAGCGATACGGGGTGTCCGCTGTACGTCAGGCCGCCCGCCAGGAAGTGCGTCTCGAAGTACTCCGCGATGGCGTCGCTGACAACTACCGCGCCCAGCGGCATGTACCCGCTCGTGAGGCCCTTGGCGCAGGTGACGATGTCGGGTTTGATGCTGTAGTGCTGCGTGGCGAGCCACGTGCCGGTGCGCCCGAAGCCGCTCATGACCTCGTCGTCGATGAGGAGGATGCCGTACCGGTCGCACAGGGCGCGGAGTTTCGGGTAGTAGTCGTCCGGCGGGACGAGCAGGCCGTTGCTGCCGGTGATGCCCTCGACCATGATCGCGGCGATGGTGTGCGGCCCCTCCATCTGGATGATCTCCTCGATGTGGCTCACGCACTCGCGGCGGCAGCTGTCCGGCGTCTTCCCGAACGGGCAGCGGTAGCAGTACGGGTCGAAGGCGCGCACGATGCCGGGCACGCCGGGTTCGACCGGCCAGCGCCGGGGGTCGCCACTGGCAGTCATGCTGCCCATCGTCGCCCCGTGGTAGGAGCGGTAGCGGGTGATGATCTTGTCGCGGCCGGTGTACAGGCGGGCCATCTTCATGGCGTTCTCGTTCGCCTCGCTGCCGCCCAGCGTGAAGAAGCTCTTGCCCAGGCCAGTCACCTCACGCAGTTTCTTGCCCAGCTGCGCGCGGACGTCCGTGGCGAAGCTCGGCCCGGCGAAGCACATGGTGTCCACCTGCGCCTTGATCGCCTCCAGCACGGCCGGGTGCTGATGCCCGACATTGATGTTGATCAATTGGCTGGAGAAGTCCAGCCACGTGTTGCCGTCCCCGTCGTAGAAGTGGCTGCCCTTGCCGCCGGTCATGTGGATGGGGTTCGTCTGGGTCTGCACGCTCCAGGAGAACAGGGTGTGCTCGCGGTTCTCGTGGATGATGTCGTGCGTGTCGGGGTGAGGCTGGGTCATGCGGGGCTCCCTCCTGCCGGAATGACGGGGCGGACCCGGCGGGTCAGGGCCGGGCGTGAAAGTCGGGCGGATTCGGACGCCGGGATTCGTGGTGCAGAAAGTGTAGTTTTTACCGTGCTGGCGCGGCAAGAGACAGTCTGTCCAGTCGCGCAGACAGGTCAGGTGCGCTCGGCAGCGCTCAGCGCCTCGCCCGCCTCACTGCGCGTCAGTTCCAGCGCCAGATGCAACCCCAGCTGCCGGCGGGGTTCGTCCAGGTCGGGCAGCATGGCGCGCAGCTGCTCCAGGCGGTAGTACACCGTCTGCCGGCGCACGCCCAGCCGCCGGGCCGTCTCGGCCATGTTGAAATTTGTGGTCAGCAGGGCGTCCAGCGTGCCCAGCAGTGTCGAACGGGGCCGGGCGGGCAGGTTCAGCAGCGGGCCGAGCTGCGCGCGCAGGAACGCCACGCTGCGCCCCGTCTCGGCCAGGGCGTCCAGCAGCGGCGCGAGGCTCGGGTCCAGTGCCGGGCCGCCGTGGTTCAGGATGCGGGCGTGCGCCGCGCGGGTCAGCGCCGCGAAACTGACCTCCTGCCGGAACACGATCAGCGGCAGCCCATGCAGGCGTGACGCGCCCAGCAGCGCGGGCGGCACCTCGCGGAACACCTGCACGAGTTCCAGCGCCAGCCCGTGCGCGCCCCGCTGCGCCAGCGACGCCACGAACCCCTCCAGCTCGCCGTCGTTCATCCGCGCCAGCAGCGACCCGGTCGAGAGAAGCAGCTCCCCGCCCGTCAGGAACCGCGCCGCGTCCGCGACCTCCGACACGTGCACCCACGTGACGGGCTGCGTCAGGTGCGCGTGCCCGCTCACGACCTCCGCGCCCGCGAACGCCGGAAGCGTCAACAGTTCCGCCAGCGTCGGCAACATCGGATCCTCCAGTCGAACAGGGGTCATGGTGACTTCAGTGTGCGTCATCTTGCCCTCTCCCTTGTGGGAAAGGGAGGGAGGCGCGGAGCGCCGGAAGGGTAAGGGGGCGACCGCGTGACTCCACCTGATCCGGCCCCGCTCACGTCGCATATCAGGTGCCTTTCGCAATCCAGTCCATGGTGCGGCTCGTCAGTTCGTCCAGGGCCTGCACGCTCAGGGCGAGGTGGTCCTCGCGGGTGTCCTCGATCCTGTTGTGGCTGATGCCGCGCAGGGACTGCACGAACAGCATGACAGTGGGAACGCCCGCGCGGGCGACCTCGGCAGCGTCGTGCAGGGGCCCGCTGGGGAGGCGGTGCGCGGCAGGCGTGACGGTCAGGATGCTGGCCTCGGCCGCGTCGATCAGCATGGGGTGGAAGGGGATGGGTTCGATGTTCCAGAGGTACCCGAAGGTGACGGTGCAGCCCGCCTCCTGCGCGAACTGGGTGGCGGCGTCCTGCGCGTCCTGCCACATGGCAGCCAGACTGTCGGCGTCGAGGTGCCGCTGGTCGAGGGTGAGTTCGCAGGTCTCGACGACGCTGGTGACGATGCCGGGCAGGGTCTTGACGCTGCCGACCGTGCACACGCCGCCGTGGCGCGCGGCGATGTCGTAGATGGCCTGTCCGAAGCGTCCGGCGGCGAGGAACGCGTCCTTGCGGACGTTCATGGGCGTGCTGCCACTGTGCGCGGCCTGCCCGTGGAAGGTAATGGTGTGCCGCTCGACGCCGACCGTACCGAGGACCGCGCCGAGGGGAAGATCGAGGCCTTCGAGGACCGGGCCCTGTTCGATGTGCAGTTCGAGGTACGCGGCGGCGTCCTTCAATTCCGCGCGGGCGTCCGGGGCGTCCGCGAGGGTGATGCCGACGCGCTTCAGCGCGTCTTCGAGGCTCACGCCGTCGCGGTCTTTCAGTTTGCGCATCTCGGTCACGTCGAGGTTGCCCCCGGCGGCGCTGGACCCGTACAGGCTGCGGCCGAAGCGGGCGCCTTCCTCGTCGGCCCAGTCCACGAGTTTCAGCGTGACCGGTGGGCGCCCGGCGTACTGTTCGTTCACGCGGCGCAGGACTTCCAGGCCCGCCAGGACGTTCAGGCACCCGTCCAGCCACCCGCCGTTCGGGACGCTGTCGAGGTGCCCGCCGATCAGCAGGGCGCGGTCGCTCTCGCCGGGCAGGGTCGCCCACCAGTTCCCGGCAGCGTCCTGGTGCTGCGTGACGGGCAGCTCATCCAACCGTTCTTTCAGGAAGGCGCGGGCGGCGACCCAGGTGTCCGTGAACGCCACGCGCTGCGCGCCGTGCTCGTCACCGGTCAGCGCGCGCAGGGCCTTGAGTTCATCGATGGTGCGGTGTGGATCAAGCATGCGTCTCCTTCGGAGACAGTTGATGGTTGAAAGTCGATAGGTAATGGAGCACCACCCTCCGTCAACTTTCAACCATCGACCATCTACTTCTTCCCGGTGGCTTTTTCCCAGACCCTGTACGTGACGGCGGCGGGGGCCGGGTCGGCTTTCAGGATGCCGAGGCTGCGCAGCAGCGTGACGTTGGCCTTGTACGTGGCGGGGTCCAGGTACCCGGCGCGGCCTTTCAGGCTGGGTCCGGCGTTGTACAGCTTGGCGACCTCGGTCATCTGCCACGTCTGGTGGCTGGCGGCGCTGGAGCGGGTGCCGGAGCCCTTGCAGGTGTTCCCGCAGTTCACGAGGACGATCTGCACGGCTTCCTTCTGGTTCTTCACGGCGTAGTTCCAGCCTTTCAGGGTGGCGCGCACGAGTTTGGCGGCGATGTCCTCGCCGCTCATGCCGCTGCCCTTGAAGTTCCTGTTCGCTAGGGTGCGTTCGGTGGTGAACATCAGGTCCTCGAGGAGGTTGATGCCGTAGTCGCTGGCGTTGAAGATCTGGAGTTTGTCCAGGGGGTAGCCCAGGCCGACGATCTGGTCGACCTCGTTGTAGGTCATGGCACTGACCAGGTCGACCTTGTCGGGGAAGACGATGCTGGGGTCGAAGGGGTACGTGACAGCCTGCACGCTGGGGTTGCTGACACTGCTGTCGAGGCTGGTGGTCATGCCGTACTTCTTCAGGAGGGCCACGGCTGGGTACTCGTTCCCGCTGGGCCACACGCCCACGCGTTTGCCCTTGAAGTCGGCCGGGGTCTTGATGCCGCTGCTTTTCAGGGCGACGAGGGTGTAGCCGCTCTTCTGGAACAGCTGCGCGATGTGCACGACCGGGATGCCCTGCTGGCGGGCGGTCAGGAGGTCGGTGATCCAGGTGGTGCCGAAGTCGGCGGTGCCGGTGGCGACGGTCTGGATGGGGCTCTGGTCGCCGGTGGGAAGGAACTGCACGTCCAGCCCTTCAGCTTTGTAGTAGCCCTTGGCCTGGGCGACGAAGAACCCGGCGAACTGCGCCTGCGGGAACCACTTGAGCTGCACCTTGACCGGCACGAGTTTCTGCGCGGAAGCGGGGCTGGCAGCGGCGAGGAGCAGGGTGGCCAGGATGATGGTGCCTCGTTTCATGTGAACCTCCAGAGAGGAGTGCAGGGCAGGTTTCAGGAGCGGCCCGCTCGGGGCAGCAGTCGCGTCTCGGCGGCGCTGACGAGCGCGAAGAAGGCGATACCGGCAACCGAGGCGAGGACGATGGCGGCCCAGACGATGTCCAGCCCGAAGCGGCCCACCTCGATCTGGATGCGGAAGCCCAGGCCGTGCCCGTTGGTGCCGAAGAACTCGGCGACGATGGCGGAGATCAGGGCCAGGGTGCTGGCGACTTTCAGGGCGCCGAACACGAACGGCAGCGCGCCGGGCACGCGGACGTCCCGGAAGGTCTGCGCGGGCGTGGCGGCGTAGGTGTGCATCAGATCCAAGTGCAGCCGCGAGGCGCTCTGCAGGCCGCGCACGGCGCCCACCACCACGGGGAACAGGACGGTGACGGCCACGACGACCGTCTTGCTGGGCCAGTCCAGGCCGACGGCCTTCACGATGACGGGCGCGAGCGCCACGATGGGAATTGAGGAGAACAGCGCCGCGTAGGGCAGCAGCCCGCGTTCAAGGAAGCGGAAGCGCACGACGAGCAGCGCCAGCCCCAGCCCCAGAACGGTGCCGGCCACGAAGCCCAGCAGCGCCTCCAGCACGAAGGTGGTGTACGTGTCCTGCAACAGGACGGTGCGGGCGGTCCACAGGGCGCTCAGGACGCGGCCCGGCGTGGGGATCAGTCCGGCGGGGACGGCGTAGGCGCGCAACAGCGCCTCGGTGCCGAGCACGGCCAGGAGCAGCGTAAACGCGGCGGGCAGGGTACGGGCGGCGCGGGACTCGCCCTGCGCGGCGCCGCGCACGCCGACCGCCCCCACGGCCAGCAGGGCGAGGATGCCCGCCAGCCACAATCGCGCGTTCGGGGGCGTGCCATCGCCGGGCACGGGGAGGGTCAGCGCGACGAGCAGCAGGCCCCCCACGCCGACGAGCAGCGCGGCGGCGGTCAGCAGGGCCGCGCCGGGACGGGCGGCGGCCGTCCGCGCCGGGGTCATCGCCTGCTCCACGGCGTCACCCACCTTTCCAGCGCGTTCACGAGTGCCACGAGCGTCACGCCGAGCACCGCGCCGTACCCCATGATCACCCACAGGGCGACCGTGTCACTGGCCCGGGAGTTCTCGGCGAGCATCTTGCCCAGCCCGGAGAACGAGATGGTGCTGATCTCCGCGACGATACTGCCGACCAGCGCGGACGTGACCGCCACCTTCAGCGCCGTGAACAGGTGCGGGAGGCTGGCCGGGAAGCGCAGCAGCCGGTACGTCTGCGCGGAAGACGCGTGGTACGTGCGCATCAGGTCCAGGTGCAACGGATCAGCGCTGCGCAGCCCGCGGCTCATGCCGACCGCGATGGGAAAGAACGCGATGTACGCCGCGATGATCGCCTTGGGCAGGAAGCCCTGCACGCCGTACTGACCCAGCAGCACCGCCAGCATGGGCGCGATCGCCACGACGGGAACGGTCTGCGACGCGACCAGCCACGGCAGCGTGGCCCGCTCGAACGCGCGGCTGGCGACGAGCAGCAGCGCCAGCCCGATCCCGGTCACGGTGGCCAGCAGCAGGCCCAGCAGCGTCTCCCCGGCGGTGACGCCCACGTTGTACGGCAGCGCCAGCGGCGACGTGACCGGCGTACTCAGGCGCATGAACCCCTGCGCGAGTTGCGCCGGGGCGGGCACCACCGGGTTGCGCAGCTGCGAGGCGCAGGCCAGCGCCGTCCGGCACTCCAGTTCCGCACCGCTCGCCAGGGTCCGCCCTGCCGGGCCGACGTTCGCGGCGAGCATCAGCGGCCAGTACAGCGCCGCGGCGATCAGCGCCACGATCAGCATCGGGCCCAGACCTGCCGCGCGTGAAGGCCGCAGGGCAGTCATGGCATTCCTCTGTGCGTGGGCAGTGGTGAGTGGTGAGTGGAACAGACCCACGACCCACTCCCCACTTCCCACTTCCCACTCCCCCCGTTCACGCGTGCCCCTTCTTCAACAGTTCGCGGATCTCGGTGGCGAGCGTGAAGAAACGCGGGTCCTCGCGGGTGTCGTCGCTGCGCGGGTGGGGCAGGTTGATGTCCACGACGCCCTCGATGCGGCCGGGGCGGGCGGTCATGACGACCACGCGGGTGCTGAGGAACACCGCTTCCGGAATGGAGTGCGTCACGAAGATCACGGTCTTGCCCGTCTCGCGCCACAGGCGCAGCAGTTCGAGGTTCAGGTGCTCGCGGGTGATCTCGTCCAGCGCCCCGAACGGTTCATCCATGAACAGCAGCGGCGGGTCGAACGCCAGCGCGCGGGCGATGCTGACGCGCTGCTGCATCCCGCCGGACAGCTGCCAGGGGTAGTTCCGCTCGAACTTCTCTAGTCCCACCAGTTTCAGCATCTCGCGAGCGCGGGCCAGGCGGTCGCCGGGCACGTTCATGACCTCCAGCGGCAGAAGCACGTTTTTCAGCACCGTGCGCCACTCCATCAGGGCGGGCGCCTGGAACACGTACCCGTACTGCCGCTCGCGCCGGGCCTCGTCGGCGGGACGGCCCGCGATCAGCAGTCCCCCGCCGGTCGGTTGTTCCAGGTCGGCCATCAGACGCAGCAGGGTGGTCTTCCCGCAGCCGCTCGGGCCGATCAGGCTGATGAACTCGCCCCGCTGGATGCTGAGGTTGGCGTCCTTCAGCGCAACCGTCTCCCCGCCGGGCACGGGGAAGATCTTCTGCAGGTCGCGGATGGACACGATGGGCGGCTCGTTCGGGGGCGGGCTGGGCTGTGCCGGGCCGGTCTGCGGGCTGGGGTTGGTGTACGTCACGGTTCCTCCTTGAAACTCCGGGCAGGCACGGGCCTGAATCCACTCACCACTTCCGACGTCCCGCGTTCAGATCGGCACCTACCGCCGCAGCAGCTGCCCCCGCGCCGGGTCGCCGACGAACTCGCCCCCCTGCACGGCTACCTGACCGCGCACGGTGACGACCTCGGGCCGCCCGTCGATCTCCCAGCCTTCGTAGCCGCTGTAGTCGTTGTTCATGTGGCTGGTCTGCGCGCTGATGGTGCCCCGGTACGCCGGGTCGTAAATCACCAGATCAGCGTCGCTGCCCACGCTGACGGTGCCCTTGCGGGGGTACAGGCCGAAGATCTGCGCGGCGCGGGTGCTGGCAGCGTCCACGAAGCGCTCGACGCTCAGGTTGCCGCGGCTGACGCCCTGCGTGTACAGGACGTTCACGCGGTCCTCAATGGCGGGGATGCCGTTCGGAATCTTCGTGAAGTCCCCGTCGCCCATGTGCTTCTGCTCCACGTCGAAGGGGCAGTGGTCGGTGGCGACCGTGGCGATGTCCCCGCGTTCCAGTGCCGCCCAGAGCTTCGGCTGGTTGCCCTTCTCGCGCAGCGGGGGCGACATGACGTATTTGGCGCCCTCCACACCGGGCCGCTCGGCATACGTCTTATCCAGCGTCAGGTGCGGAATCACGACCTCCACGTCCAAGTTCACGCCGCGCGCGCGGGCGTCCAGCGCCGCCTGCAGCGCGCGGGCGTTGCTCAGGTGCACCACGTACCCGTGCGCGCCCGTCATCTCCACGAACGTCGCGAAGTGCGCGGTGCCCTCCGCCTCCACGCTCTCCGGACGGCTCGGCTCGTGCCACTCGGGGCCGGTCTTCCCCTCCGCGATCAGTTTCTGCTGCAACTCCGCGACCAGATCTGCGTTCTCGCAGTGCGCGGTGACGACCACGCCCAGTTCCGCCGCCAGGCGGCACACCCGGTACAGCGCCGCGTCGTCGATTCCGAACGCGCCCTTGTACGCCAGGAACACCTTGAAGGACCGCATGCCCTGCCCCACCAGATCCCGCAGCGTCGCCTCGGTCCGGTCGTCCCAGCGGGTCACGCCGATGTGGAAGGTGTAGTCGCAGGCGCTGTTCCCTGCCGCCATGCCCGTCCAGGTGCGCCAGCCGTCCATCAGGTCCTCACTGCCCGCCGGGGCGAGCATCTCGATGAACGTGGTCGTCCCGCCGATCAGCGCCGCCTGCGACCCGGTCGCGTGCGTGTCCTTCGCGAACGTCCCCATGAACGGCAGGTGGATATGCACGTGCGGGTCGATGAAGCCGGGGAACACGAACTTCCCGCTCGCGTCGATCACCGTGGCCCCCTCGGGCACCGCGAGGTTCTCGCCAATCTGCGCGATGGTCTCCCCCTCCACGAGCACGTCCGCCTTGAACCGTTTGCCGTTCGTGACAATCTCGCCGTTCTGAATCAGTAGGGTCATGGGTGAAACCTCGCAGTGGG
Organism: Deinococcus hopiensis KR-140; assembly: GCA_943327755.2. Classification (GTDB taxonomy): domain Bacteria; phylum Deinococcota; class Deinococci; order Deinococcales; family Deinococcaceae; genus Deinococcus; species Deinococcus hopiensis_A. The sequence continues at coordinate 96,792 of CALPYF020000009.1, read as the reverse complement.
CCTGTCGTGGGTGCCGTCAGTGAATCTCGATGCCCGCTTCTTCGCGGTAGGTTTCCATGGCGGGCCAGGTCTGGGTGACGGCGGGCCGCTGGGCGGTCAGTTCGTCCCAGGTGACGTGGGGGCGGCCGCTGGGGACGCTGACCATCTCGATGCAGCCGTCCACGGGGCAGACGTTGGCGCACAGGGCGCAGCCCACGCAGTCGGATTCGCGGACCTGCGGGGTGGGGCGGGGGAGCGCGACTTCCTTGCCACTGGCGCGGGGGTCGAAGCCAGGGTTGACGCGCACGCCGTCGGGCGCGACGAGGTCGATGCACTGGTGGGCGGTGTCGTTGCAGGCGGCGTAGCAGAGGTTGCACTGGATGCACTTGTCGGGGTTGATGCGGGCAACGGCCTGGTAGCCGAGGTCGAGTTGCCCGAAGGTGCTGACCTGCGGCACGGCGCGGCCGGTGACGTCCGCGATGGTGGCGAAGCCGTGGTCGTCCATCCAGCGGCTGAGGCCGTCGGTGAGGTCGTCGATGAGGCGGTAGCCGTAGTGCATGACGGCGGTGCAGACCTGCAATGAACTGGCGCCCAGCAGCAGGAATTCGGCGGCGTCGCGCCAGGTCTGGATGCCGCCCATGCCGCTGATGGGCACACCGCTGCGGATGACCTGCGGGTCGGTGACGAGTTCGCTGAGCATGTTCAGCGCGATAGGTTTCACGGCGGGGCCGGCGTAGCCGCCGTGCGTGCCGCGTCCGCCGATGCTGGGGGTGATCTGGAGGGTGTCCAGGTCGACTTTCATGATGGAGTTGATGGTGTTGATGAGGCTCAGGGCGTGCGCGCCCCCGGCCAGCGCGGCGTGGGCGGGGTCGGTGATGCGGGTGATGTTCGGCGTGAGTTTCACGATGACGGGCAGGCGGGTGACGCTGGTCACCCAGTGGGTGTTCAGTTCGCACATCTCGGGCACCTGCCCGACGGCGGCGCCCATCCCGCGTTCGCTCATGCCCTGCGGGCAGCCGTAGTTGAGTTCGATGCCGTCTGCGCCGGTGTCCTCGATCATCATGACGATGTCTTTCCAGGCCTGTGGGTCGGCGTCCACCATGGCGCTGACGATCACGGCGCGGTCGGGCCAGAGGCGTTTGACCTCGGCGATCTCGCGCAGGTTCACCTCCAGGGGGCGGTCGCTGATGAGTTCGACGTTGTTGATCGCCTGAAGCCGCTGCCCGCCCAGGGTGAGGCCGCCGTAGCGGTTGCTGATGTTCAGGACGGGCGCGCCGATGGTCTTCCACACGGCGCCGCCCCAGCCGTACTCGAAGGCGCGGTGAATCTGCGCGCCGCTGTTGGTGGGGGGCGCGGACGCCAGCCAGAAGGGGTTGGGGGCGCGGATTCCGGCGAAGTCGATGCTCAGGTCAGCCATGGGGGGCCTCCGCGTGGGGGACAGCGCCGTGCGCCGCGTGGTAGAGGGGGTGCTCGCGCACTTCCGGCGGGCGGGTGGGGGCGACCGGGGCGGACTGCGCGCCCAGGACGACCCCCAGGCTGGCGGCGATGAGTTTACCGTCCTGGACGGCCATGACGGTGCTGGCGTTCCCGCGCGCGCGGACGCAGTCGCCGCCGGCGTACACGCGGGGGAGGCTGGTGCGCATCTGGTCGTCCACGCGGATGTAGCCGTGATCGAGGTCCAGGCCCATGGTGACGGCCAGCGCGGGTTTCTCCTGCCCGATGGCGCTGATGACGGTGTCGCAGGGGATCACGAAGTCGCTGCCGGGGATGGGTTCGGGTCGGGCGCGACCGGAGGCGTCGGGCGCGCCGAGGCCCATGCGGACGCAGCGCAGGCCCGTGACCTGCCCATTCTCGTCCAGAACTTCCACGGGCTGGGTCAGGAAGGAGAAGCCGATGCCTTCGCTCAGGGCGAAGAGGTACTCGTGGTGGTAGGCGGTCATCTCGCGTTCGGTGCGGCGGTAGACCATCAGGGTGTCCGCTCCGGCGCGCCGGGCGATGGTGGCGGCGTCGATGGCGGTGTTGCCCGCGCCGATCACCACGGTCCGCGCGCCGACGCCGGTGGGGCGCTCCAGCTTGCTGGCCTCGATGACGTTCAGGCCGCTGAGGATGTGCGCCTCGCCGGGAATACCCAGGGCGGGGACGGCGCCCAGGCCCAGGCTCAGGACGACGGCGTCGTGGCTGGCAAGCAGACCGTCGAGTTCCGCCCGGCTGTTCAGTTCCTGTCCGGTGACGACCTGCACGCCCAGGTCCCGCACGGCGTCCACCTCGCGCAGCGCGACCTCGACGGGTTCGCGCAGCACGATGATCCCGTAGGTGCTCAGCCCGCCGCCCAGCTCGCGTTTCTCGTACAGCGTGACCGCGTGACCCTGCTTGGCCAGTTCGGCGCTGGCGCTGAGTCCGGCCGGGCCACTGCCGACCACGGCGACGCGCCTGCCGGTGGGCGGGGCAGGCGTGAAGGGAGCTTCGCCTCTGGCGTGCAGGTGGTCGGTGGCGAATCGTTGCAGCCGCCCGATCTGGATGGGCTTGTCGTGGGCGTTATAGACGCACGCGCCCTCGCAGAGTTCCTGCACGGGGCAGACGCGGGCGCAGGTGCCCCCCAGGAAGTTGGATTCCAGGATCGTGTGCGCGGCCCCGCTGACGTTCCCGGTCGCGATCCTGCGGATGAAGGTGGGGATGTCGATGTGGGTGGGGCAGGCGTGCAGGCACGGGGCGTCGTAGCAGTACAGGCAGCGGTTGGCCTCGACACTCGCCTCGTGCGGCGTCATGGGCGGCAGAAGTTCCTGGAACGAGAGCTGCGGCGGGCGGGCGTCTTCCATGACTGACCTCTCTTCACGGCGGGGCGTGGGGAAGCGGGGTCGGTTCGCACCCTCTCTGGAGTCGATTTAACCGAAGTGAAGATGAGCTTAAGCCCCAGGGCTGCATAAGGTCAAGTCTTTCTAGAATTTTTATAAGCCCTCCTGGAGATGGCCCGATGCGCTCTATCCACGATTCCATTGCGATTCTGTCGATACTTGAGACACAGTGTCCAAATTTTTATCTTCGACATCAGATTTGGATATACTCTGCTGAATGTATTTTTATTCATTTTTAGAGAATTGGGATTCTGGGTGTACGCTGAAGAAGACCACCACAACGCAGTTCGTCGTGTCACCCAACCCTCATTCTGAATTTTTGATCTGAATTTTTAATCAATCTGCACCAATCGTGCACTTAGCCGATTACTTCTGTCGGCTAATCGGATTTTTGTTCCTGAAATTTTTAACAGATTGCACAACGACCTCGTTGGCTGAGTACGTCTGAACTTCAAGAGTTCCGATAGGTCTGGTCAACGCGCCCCTCTGCCGTGCCCCATCCGCTGAGCGGGTACCCGTGCCACCGTGAGGACAACGCCCTGCGCGCCGGAGCCCTCATATGACCCAGACCAGTCCCAGTACCGACCAGCTGCAGCGCCCCCACCTGCTGCTCATCGAGGATGACCGCGATGTCCGCCGCATCCTGTGTGACGAACTGGCCCTGGAAGGGTTTCATGTTCACGCCTCCCCCACCGCCGAGGACGGCCTGCACTGCGCGGCGCTGCACCCCCCCGACCTGATCCTGCTCGACCTGGGACTTCCCGACCTGCCCGGCGATGAGGTCACCCGGCAGCTGCGGCGACTGACGGACGCGCCTATCGTCGTTCTGACCGCCACCGATGCCCTTCAGGAACGCGTGAGACAGCTGTCACTCGGCGCCAACGACTTCGTCATGAAACCCTACGATCCGCGGGAACTGCTCGCCCGGGTCCACGCGCACCTGAGACGACATGGCCGCAGCGCCCCCCTGCACATCGGCCGCTTCGCGCTGCACCGGGGCGAACACCGCCTGAGTTTCGACGGCCATGACCTGGGCCTCTCCCCCACCGAACTGGCAATCGCCAGCGCCCTGCTCAGCGAGCCCGGCCAGCTGTTCAGCCGCGAGCATCTGGAACGCCTGATCTGGCCTGATCACACCTGCCGCAACGCACTGAACGTGCACGTCAGTCACCTGAGATCCAAACTCGCCGCCGTCGGAGCAGGAGATCTGCTTGTCAGCGTGCGCCGCAGCGGGCTGGCCCTGCTCAGCGATCATCCGGAACGGGGTTGAGCGCGGACCCTTCACCTTAACATTCCTCTCCCCCGACCTCTTTGAGAGCGGAGGTCAGAACTGGTCAGGCTTCCCCGGCCGGGCTGAGCAGGTTGACGTTCCCCACCCGGAGGTGCGCGACGGTCAGTGCCACGTCCATGGCCCGCACCTGAAGTTCCGCCGCGCCACCTGCGCTGTCACCCCGCACGGTCACCCAGCGGCCCAGTGGGGCGGCGGCGTACGTCGCGCGGGCTCCAGCGGGCAGGCTCAGGGTCGGCCGGATATCTAGGAAGGTGCTCGCGCCGCCCAGATGCCAGGCCAGCGCGAAATCATGTTGCGGGCCCAGGTCCGGCCCGCCGCGCAGGGCGTCGATCCGGGCCGTGAGCTGCCACGGTCCAGCCGGAACGATGCCCCACGGCAGGCGCAGGGTCACGGGCGGTCCATACAGACCGTGCCGGAGAATCTGCAGGGTCTGGCCTTCCAGGATCACCCGGTACCCACTGCCAGTCCGGCACTCCTGACGTGGACCGGACGGAAAAGGCGGGGAGGGATCGGTCAGGGAGGCCGCGATACCGGGCAGCACCGTGACGGCGACAGGAGCTGGCAGGGGACCCGCTTCCAGGCCCGACAGACGGGCGTAGTGGGCCGCCAGGTGAGGGTCACCACCGAGTCGCGCCAGGTGCCGGCGGATGTCCTGGCGGTCACTGCGGCTCAGCGTGGCGGCCAGGGCCACCCGCAGGGGCTCGCTGGCGAAGCACAGCGTGTCGCTCTGATCCGACGGTCGGTACTCCAGCTGCGGCAGGTGGACGGTCTCGACGGGGTCGGAGGGCCGCAGCAGCCCCAGGTGCTCGGCGTGGGCCAGGAACCCGGGGGCGTCGTCCAGGAGGGCCTGCGCCAGCGTGGGGTCGATCGGGGCGTGGGCGACGGCCAGCCGCGCCAGCCCCGCGAGCAGGTCCGGTGGCAGCGGGCCCAGGTCGCGTAGCAGCGATTCCCGGGCGCCGCGCAGGAGCGTCGGGCGCGTGCTCCCCTGATCCGGCACGTCCTGGAGGAGGCTCCGCGCGAGCGCTTCCACGCCGTCGGCATCCATCGCCACGCGCGCCGCGTGACTGTAGAGGCGCTCCGGCGACCCGTGCGGCTGGTGGGCCCGCAGGGCGTCCATGATCTCGGTGGTGCCGATGGGCGGCAGTGGCAGGGCGTGCAGCCGCGACTGGTCGAGACCGCTCAGCGCCGCCCGCAGGGCGCGTTCGGCCATCAGGTCTGCCGGGCAGAGCACCAGCAGCAGATCGGCAGGCAGGTTCAGGGCCACCTGCACGTGCGGGAGGACCAGCTGGGGGTCAGTGATCTCATTGATCATCAGGATCAGCGGCTGGTTCAGCGCGATCAGGGAGGTCCACAGCCGCACGGTGTTGTGGCGGGTGGCCTCCGGGGCACTCAGCAGCTCCGTCAGAAACGGCGTGGCGGGTAGCAGGGTACTCAGCTGATGCGCCAGGGCGGCCAGCAGCAGGTCGGCGTCCGGCGGGCAGTCCACGTGCAGGCTGCGCCACTGCCGCTGGGCGAGCTCACCGACGACCTCCCGGCGGGTCTGGGCGCTGCGGCCACTCAGGAAGACGATCTGGGGGCAGCCGCGCGCCGCGCGCAGGGCGCCCAGCAGCGGGCGGTAGAGTCCCCCACCGGTGAATTCCAGTCCGGCGCTCGGCACCGGTGGTGGGCGCAGCGTCCAGCCCAGCTGCTCCGCGCGGGCGCTGATGAGCTGCGCGGCGTCGTGCGCCCCGGCGCGGTTCAGGCGGGCGTGGGCGACGCCCAACTGCGTCTCGATCACCTGCGAGATCCGCCAGCGCTGACTGTCCACCCAGTCGCGCAGTTCAGGGCTGCCTAGGTCCTCCAGGCCGCTCAGGGGCAGCCCGGTGCCGACCGACAACCACTCGCTCACCTCGTCGGGGTGCAGGTCGGCGGCCTGCGCCGTCCAGTCGTCCAGATCGGTGGGCAGGGCGAGTTCCAGCATGGGTTGACGCTCGGGAATCAGGGTGGGCAGCGAGTGCCGCAGGCGGTTGAGTTCGACCCGCAGGTTGCGCAGCGCGTCCCCGGAATGCCAGAGCAGTTCGGCGAGATGCTCGCGGTGAAAGGGGCGGCGTTCCAGACTCAGGTAGGCCAGCAACGCGGCGCCCTTGGCCGAGATGGGCAGGGGGCGGCCGGCGCGGCTGAGGTAGGTGTGGCCGAGGACGTGAAGGGTCAGGTCGTTGGGCATGTCTTCTCCCTCCGGGGGCGCGCGTGGGGGGGAAGCGCATGAGTGGGCTCAGCTGGTGCGGGGCGGATCGGCAGGTGTGGTGAGGATCTCGTACAGTTCGCGGATGTAGCGGGCGCGGGCACGGATCCAGTCCTCGCCGCTGCGGCCGCCGTGATCCAGGTTCCCGATGCTGGACAGATCGGTGGCGATCTCGAGCGCGCGGGTATTGAACTCGGTGGTGACCAGATTCAATTTTTCGCTCATGTTTTATGGTAGCAGACCCCAGACCCTGCCAATCGTGCCCGCGGCCCCTACCCAGTGCCTGCCGCGCAGTCAGGACCAGAAAGCACACCTGTACGGGGGGAACCGGGCAGTTTTAACGTTTCTGAAGCGCCGCAGCGCCTGGATTAACGTTCCTGAAAGGCCCTCATAAATACCATGCGAGACACAGTTTCCACTGTACGTGACCGCCCCCCGAGACCAGCCGGTCACGTTGGACATCCCATGATTCGCACTGAACCGGCCACACCTGCTTCCCGGAGGCTTCATGCACGTCGCCCTGCTGTGTGAAGGTACCTACCCGCACGTTCGCGGCGGCGTCAGCGTCTGGTGCGACCAGCTGATCCGCGGCCTGCCCGAACACCGTTTTCAGGTGTACGCCCTGACCGCCCAGGCAGAATCCGCCCCGGCCGATCTACCGGCCAACGTCCAGAAATTGCAGAGTGTGCCGCTCTGGTCGCTGCACCCCCTGCCCGTGCCGCGCGACCGGCGCGTGGGCAGCGCCGCGCGGCGCGACGCACTCGACGGGTACACGCAGCTGCTGTACGCCCTGTTCACCCCCACGAGCACCCCGGACGTCCTGCTGGGCGCCCTGCGGCGCCTGCACGGCTACGCGCAGCGCGCTGACCTGGAGAGCCTGATGGTCGGCCGGGGCCGCGCCGAGCAGCTGTATGACCTGTGGAGCCGCGCCGCGCGCCCGAACCAGCCGCAACCCCGGCCGGACGGCGACCTGCTGCTGCAGCCCACGCTGGCCGACGCGGTGCAGGCCACGCTGTGGCTGGCGCGCTTCCTGCGGCCCCTGAGCGTCCGCGCCCCACTGGCGGAACTGACCCACGCGACCAGCAACGGACTGGCGACCCTGCTGGCCTTCAGCGCCAAGTGGACGTACGGCACGCCGTTTGTCCTCACCGAACACGGCATCTACCTGCGCGAGCGGTACCTGGAACTGCGCTTCTCAGGGCACAGCCCGGCCTTCAAGGCGTTCCTGCTGCGCTTCTACAGCGGCCTGACCCGCGCCGCGTACCGCATGGCGGATCTGATCACGCCCGGATCGCACTACAACGAGCGCTGGGAGGTGCGTGAGGGCGCCGACCCCACGCGCATCATGCCCGTGTACAACGGCGTGAACCCGGCGGCGTTCCCGCCCAGCGCGGCCGAACCGGAGGCGCCCACCATCAGCTGGGTGGGGCGCATCGATCCGCTCAAGGATCTGGAAACCCTGATCCGCGCCTTCGCCCTGGTGCGCGAGCAGCTGCCCGCCGCGCAGCTGCGCATGTTCGGTTCGGTCCCGCGCGGCAACGAGGATTACGCGCAGCACTGCCGCAACCTCACCCGGGAGGTCGGGGTGCAGGGCAGCGCCACCTTCGAGGGCCACGTCCCCGAGGTCGTGGACGCCTACCACGCCGGGCACATGGTCGCCCTGACCAGCATCAGCGAGGGGTTTCCCTACACACTCATTGAGGCCATGGCGACCGGCCGCGCGACCGTCTCGACCGACGTGGGTGGGGTCAGCGAGGCCGTTGGCGAGGCGGGGCTGGTGGTGCCCTCCCGCGATCCGTACGCGGTCGCGCAGGCCTGCGTGCGGCTGCTCAGCAGCGCGCCGCTGCGTGAACAGCTGGGCCGCGCCGCGCGGCAACGGGTGCTATCGCAGTTCACCCTGGAGTCTTTCCTGGACGTCTACCGGGGGCTGTACCCGCAGGTAGCGCGGCCCCTGGCACGGGTGGGCGCGTGAGCGCCTCGCTGCGCCGCACGCCCGCGCCCGGCGCGTGGGGCGACGCCCAACCCGTGCCCTGGACCGGTGGGGAAAGGCGCGCGCACGATCCGCTCGCGCAGCTGTCCCGCCGACTGGAAGGGGCCTGCCAGGGAGCAGTGCAGCCCCTGGAACTGGCCGCCATCCTGGAATCTGAGGGCTACACGGACCGGCTGGTGCGCGCGCGGTTCGGGACGCCGGACGTCTTCACCTGCGCGCAGGTGCTGTACCGCCGCGTCCCGTTCCGGCCGCCGGAGGTGACCGCCACCACCCTGCCCAGCCCGGTGCCGCTGGAACGGGACCTGACGCGCGGCGTGATCTACCTGATGCCGGCCCTGTGGACGCCGTTCGCGCTGCCCCTGACGCCGGGGGCCGGTGCGGCGCAGATCACGACGGCTGGTCTGCTGACCGCCACGCTCTTCGGCTGGGGGTGGATGCAGGGCGTGGCGTACCGGGGTTATCAGGCGCTCGTGCGCGGCCCGGCCCCCGCGGCGCGGACCCTGGCCCTGGCGGGCGCGCAGGCCACGGTACTCACGGCGGCCCTGGCTGCCGGGGTGGCCTGGACCCTGGGCCTGCCGCCCCTGCCGACAGCGGGCGTGGCCCTCGCCATGAGCGTGTACCTCGCCAGCGCGACGCTGCTGCTCGTCCTCGGCCGGGAAGCGGCGCTGCTGACCACCGCCGTGCCGGTCGCGGCCCTGATCCTGGGCGACCTGACCGGCCTGCTCGTCGCGCCGCAGTGGCTGACGCTGCTGCTCGCCGCGGGCGGTCCGCTGATCGCGGCGGGACAGGCCGTGTGGCGCGCGGGACGGCCCGCCGCGACTGCCCCCACGAGCGCCGGCCGGGCGCTGTTGTACGCCACCTACGGATGGCTGTGCGCGGCGTTTCTCGGGGCGCGTCTGCTCAACCCCTGGCAGCCGGGTGGGCCGGACCTGCCGGGCATGATGGGCCTGTCCTGGAGTGTCGCGCCGCTGGTGCTGGGCATGGGGGCGCTGGAGTTCACGCTGCGCGGCGTGCACCGCGATCTGGCCGCCTGTGCGCGCAGCAGCGACCCGGTGGGGGTCATCCGCCGCCGGGGCGCGCGGCTGCTCACGCGGCGCGTGGCGCTGTTCACGGCGGGACTGGCCCTGACGTACCTGCTGGTGGCGCTGCTGGCCCCCCGCCTGGGCGGCCCCACACAGGTTCCCGCCCTGCTGGGCGGACACGTGCTGGTGGGCGGGGCGCTGCTCCTGAGCGGCTACCTGATCAACGTGGCGCTGCTGGGCTGGGCCCTGCTGGCCTGGGCCTGCGCGCTGGGCACGCAGGTGGCCGTGCGGGAACTGGGCTGGGCCGCCGATCCGGCGTACCTGCTGGGCGCGGCGGTGGCCGCGCTGCTGTGCACGCTGCTGGCCGCCTGGGCCGTGAGGGACGCCCGTCACCTCACGTAAGACCCTGGACCACACCGTCAGCTGAGCGTCTTGACCGCCGCGGCCCCTGGGGAGGAGCGCCGCGCCGGGTGGGTGCGTGCACCCGTCGGAAGGGGGAGGAACATGGACAGACTGGTGGCCGTGACCGGAGCCGAGGGCTTCATCGGCTCGCACCTCGTGGAAACCCTCGTGCGCAGCGGCGCGCGGGTGCGGGCGATGGTGCTGTACAACAGCTTCGGCAGCTGGGGGTGGCTCGACGACCTGCCCCGCGAGATCCTGGACCGCGTGGAGGTCGTGCTCGGAGACGTGCGGGACCCGGTCAGCGTGCGGGAATTCATGCGCGGCGCCGAGGTGGTGTACCACCTGGCGGCCCTGATTGCCATTCCCTACTCGTACGCCGCGCCGCACTCGTACGTGCAGACGAACGTGGTGGGCACCCTGAACGTGCTGGAAGCCGCCCGGGACCTGCAGACGCCCCGGCTGGTGCACACGAGCACCAGCGAGGTCTACGGCACGGCGCGCAGCGTCCCGATCACCGAGCGTCACCCGCTGCAGGGGCAGTCGCCGTACTCCGCGACCAAGATCGCGGCGGACAAACTGGTCGAGGCGTACCACCTCAGTTTCGGCCTGCCGGTCGTGACGCTGCGGCCCTTCAACACCTACGGACCGCGGCAGTCGGCGCGCGCGGTAATTCCCACGATCATCTCGCAGATCGCCGCGCGCCGCCCGGTGGTGCGGGTCGGGGCGCTGCGCCCCACGCGGGACTTCAACTACGTGCGCGACACGGCCCGCTCGTTCCAGGCTGTCGGGGACGCGCCGGCCGAGCGGGTCGTAGGCCGCACCCTGAACACGGGTACCGGCGTGGAGGTCAGTGTCGGCGACCTGATCCGCGTGATCGCCGACGTGATGGGACAGCAGGTGCAGGTCGAGGAGGAGCAGCAGCGCCTGCGGCCCGAAGGCAGCGAGGTGATGCGGCTGGTCGGGGACAACAGTGAGCTGCGCGCCGCGACCGGCTGGGCACCACGCTTCGACCTGCACGCCGGCCTGGAAGAGACCAGCCGCTGGTTCCTGGAACCGGGCAACCTCGCGCACTACCGGCCCGATCAGTACACCATCTGACGCGCTCTCCCCTGCCCCCCCGACGCCCGCTCTCGACACGGGTCCGAGTGACCCGAGGAGGTCTGACCATGCACGCAGTGATCCTGGCTGGCGGTAAAGGCACCCGGCTGCGCCCCTACACCACCTGCGTTCCCAAACCGCTGGTACCCATCGGGGACCGCTACTCGATCCTGGAGATCGTGATGCACCAGCTGTCGCACTACGGATTCACGCACGTGACCCTGGCCATCGGGCACATGGGCACCCTGATCCGCTCCTTCGTGGGAGACGGCAGCCGCTTCGGCCTGCAGGTGAACTACCTGGAGGAAGTGACGCCGCTGGGCACCATCGGCCCGCTGCTGGGCGCGCTGGACAGCCTGCCCGAGCACTTCCTGGTCATGAACGGCGACGTCCTGACCAACCTGAACTACGCCAAGCTGCTGCGTCAGCACGCGGCGAGCAGCGCGCCCGTGACGGTCGCCACGTACGCCCGCGAGGTCCGCAGCGAGTTCGGGGTCCTGGACATCGACGGCGGCACCATCCTGCACTTCCGCGAGAAACCGGTGTTCAACTTCATGGTCAGCATGGGCATCTACGGATTCAGCCGCGAGACCCTGCAGCGCTACCCGGCGGGGCGGCCCTTCGGTTTCGACGATCTGGTGCTGGACCTGCTCTCCCGTGAGACGCGCCCGGCCAGCTACGCCTTCGACGGCTACTGGCTGGACATCGGCCGACCCGAGGACTACGACCGCGCGAACGCCGACTTCGACCGCTACATCGGCATGCTGATGCCCGGCATGAGCCTGGGCGTGCCGGTCCCCACGCCCGACACCTACCTGAATGGCGCGCCAGCCTGACCGCCGGAGGACTGTCATGAAGCACATGAAACTGCTGGCCCTGAGCCTCCTGCTGGCCGCCTGCGCGACCCGCACCGCCGCGCCCACCGCACCCGATACCGCAGCGGTCGAGGCCGAGCTGCCCCTGACGGCCGATCAGACGAGCGCCGCGGCCAGCGGGCACGGCCCGCGTGACCCGCTGCGCCCCGGCGCCGCCACGCCGCGCGGCGAGAACCTGCGTCCCCTGCCCAACCTGGACGGCCCGCGCACGCGGCTGCCCCTGCGGTCCCTGGCCGTCACACCCAACACGGACGTCGTCGCGCTGCGCGTGCTGATCCTGGCCGGGAGCGCCGACAGCAACCTGGACACCGCGCGGGCCATGCTGGCGCAGGCGGGCGTGCCCTTCGACGTCGTCTTCCCAGCCCAGACGCCCCTGACCCCGGACACGCTGGTCGCCCCGGACGGCAGCGGCCGGTACCAGGGCGTGATCCTCACGACGGGCAACCTCGCCTACGAGTCCAGCCCCGGGGTCTTCCAGAGTGCCCTGGACTGGGCCGGCTGGAACCTGCTGTGGCAGTACGAGAAGGACTACCGCGCCCGGCAGCTGTCGCTGTACACCTACCCGGGCACCTGGCCGGAAGATTACGGCCTGCGGGACGCCGGGGTGTCCAGCAGCACCGCCGACGTGAAACCCACCGCCAGCGCAGCGGGCGTCCTGAGTGACCTGCGGCAGGTGGCCATCCCGGTGCGCTACGCGTACAACTACCCCTCCACCCTGGCCACCGTCACCGGCGTGACCACCAATCCGCTGCTGAAAGACGGCAACGGCCGCGTCCTGGGCGTCCAGTCCACCGTGGACGGCCGCGAGCGCGTGGCGCTGACCTTCGCGCAGAACCCGTACCTGCTGCACAGCACCCTGCTGGGCTACTCCCTGACCGACTGGCTCACGCGGGGCGTGCGGCTGGGCGAGTACCGCCGCTTCGCGCAACTGGACATCGACGACTGGTTCCTGCCCGGCGACGTGTACGACCCTGCCACCGGCACCGTGAAGGCCGACGCCTTCCGGATCACGGCCGTGGACGCCATGAACATCCCGGTGCAGCTGTCCAACCTGCGCACCCTGTACCCGGTCGCCTCCGGCCTGAACCTCACCATGGCGTTCAACGGGGGCGGGGCGAACGCCAGCGCGCCACTCAGCTGCTCGTCCTTCCCCACCGGGACGCCGGACAAACTCTCCAGCGCCACGAAATGCCTGGCCGGCACCTTCGACTGGGTCAGCCACACCCTCAACCACGAATACATGGACTTCCTGAATTACGCCGACTCGTACGCGCAGCTGGCGCCGAACCTGCAAGTCGCCCAGGCCTTCGGCCTGAAACTCAGCGCCCGCGGCCTCGTGACCGGCGACATGTCTGGCCTGGGCTACTACAACCCGGCCGGCGACGGCCCGAAGACGAACTACGGCCTGGGCGCCTCGAACACCGCCTTCCTGCAGGCGGCGCAGGCCACCGGCGTGCAGTACCTCGCGTCGAACCGCTCGGTGGATGGCCAGTGGGACCCTGGCTGCGTGAACTGCGGCCTGTACCACCCGCTCAATCCCTCAATCTTCCTGGTGCCGCGCTGGCCCACCAACGTCTTCTACAGCGTCACGAACCCCAATCAGGCCGTCAGCGCCTACAACAGCGTGTACGGCCCGACCGGCACCGCCCCGTACTGGGACCATAACCTGACGTACAGCGAATTCCTGGACAAGGAAAGCGACCTGGCCCTGAGTCATGTCCTGTCGGGCAGCGCCTTCCCGCACTACATGCACCAGAACAACCTGCGGCAGTACAGCCTGAACAAGAGCCTCGCCAGCGACTGGCTGGGCGCCGTCCTGAAGAAGTACGCCCGGTACTCCAGCCTGCCGCTGAATACGCTGCGCTGGGATGACCTCGGCCCCTACATGCGTGACCGCACCCTTGCCCTGAAAGCCGGCGTGAGCGCCACCTGGAACCGCGCGGCCGCCTCCGTGACCGTCACCTCGGCCCAGGGCGGCCCGGCATTCGTGACCGGCGCCCGTGGAGGCACACAGACCAGTTACGGCGGACGCACCATCAGTCTCGTGACCCTGGGGGCCGGTCAGAGCGTCACCCTGCCCACCCAATGACCGGACACCTCCGCCACCCCCTGACGTACCTCCAGCCCCCGGCCCGCTCGGCCGGTCCACCGGGTCGGCGCGCCCTGAGCGTGTACTACGGCCCGAACGCCCTGAACGTCCTGTGCCGGTACCAGCGGGTGATCGTGCAGCCCGGCCACTACCGTGTGGACGCCGTGCGCTGGTTGCAGGCGCGCGGCGTGCAGGTCCTCGCGTACCTGAGCCTGGGGATGGACAGCAGCCCGGTCGGCGAGTGGCTGCGCGGCACGCCCGATCCGCACTGGCACCTGCGGCCCGTTGACGCGCGCCACCCCGAGTGGCGCGCCCGGATCGAGGCGCAGGTGCTGGCCCACCGCGCCGTGTTCGACGGTTTTCTGCTCGATACCCTCGACAGTGCCAGCGACCCGGTGCAGGTGCGCGCCATGCTCAAGCTCGTGCGGCAGGTGCGGCAGTGGGCCGGGCCCTGCTACCTGATGGCCAACCGGGGGTTCGGCCTGCTGCCCCGGCTGGGCGGCACCATCAACGGCGTGCTGATCGAGGCGCTCTCCACCACCTGGGTCGACGGCTACCGCACCTACGAGCGTCATGAACTGGACTACACCGCCGCGCTGGTCGCCCAGGCCCGCCGCCTGCACCTGGAGGTCTACGGCCTGGACTACGCCGTCACCACCCGCGCCCGGCGGTTCGCGCTGCGCCGGGCCGAGCAGCTGGGCGTGCCCACCTTCGTCAGCACCCGCGAACTGAACCTGCCGGGCGGCCTGCTCCCCCGGCTGGCCACCCCGGAGCGGGCCGCGCCCGGCGAGATCCGGTCCACGCCCGCCTGACCGGACGCAGGTGCCGTCCGGTCACATCTGGGCGCGCGCCGCCTCCTGCAACTGGCGCCAGGCGACCTTCCCGGTCGGGCTGCGCGGCAGGCTCTCCACGAACTGCCAGTCGCGCGGCACCTTGTAGGTCGCCATCTGCTCCCGCGCCCAGCCCTCCAGTTCAGCGGGCGTGGCCGTCACGCCCGGGCGCAGCACCACCAGCGCGCGGGCCCGTTCGCCGCTACGCTCGTCCGGGACACTGATCACGCAGGCTTCCTGAATGGCCGGATGGGCGTGCAGCTGGTTCTCGACCTCGGCGGGCCACACCTTCATCCCGGAAACGTTCACCATCCGCTTGAGCCGGTCGGCGAAGTAGAAGTAGCCCTCGTCATCCATGAAGCCCAGGTCGCCGGTGCGGAAGAACCGCTCGCCTCCGATCTCCATGAAGGCCTCGGCGGTCGCGTCGGGGCGGTTCCAGTAGCCCTGCATGACCTGAGGGCCGCGCAGGACGATCTCCCCGGTCTCCCCTACCGGTCGCTCTTCGCCCGTGTCGATGTCCACGATCCGGGCGTCCACGTTGAACAGGGGAATCCCCAGGCACTGGAGCTTCTGCCGCCCCTTGGGGTTGCTGTGAGACTGCGCCATCGTCTCGGACAGTCCGTACCCTTCCAGGAACAGGATGCCCGTCTGGTCCATCAGCCGCTGCCCCACCGCTGCCGGGAGGCTCGCGCCACCCCCCGTGACGTTCCGCAGCGACCGCAGATCCGCCGGGTCGAAGTTCGGGGACGCCATCAGGTCGATGACCATGGTGGGCGTATTGGTCCAGAGCGTCACGCCCCGCTCGCGGATCAGGGTGCGTGCCACGTCGCGGTCCCAGCGGGACATGATCACGACCTGCGCCCCGATCGTCAGCGCACTCATCAGGCTGTTGATGAAGCCCGTGACATGGAAGAACGGCAGGGCCGCCAGGAACACGTCCTCGACGTTGCCGTCCACCCACACCCCCGCCCCGAAGACGTTCGCCTGGACACTGCCGTGCGTGTGCATGCAGCCCTTGGGCAGCCCCGTCGTACCGGAGGTGTACGGCATGATGCACAGGTCATCCGCTGTGACCGGCGCTTCCGGCGCTGGCCCGGCGCGCAGCGCGTCTTCCAGCGTCACGTCCGCACCCTGGAGTTCCGGCGTGACGTCCAGTCCATCCGGCAGGGGAACCCCGGGCGCCGCCTGCGCCCCCCGCAGGACGTTCGTCACGACCGCGTGACCCAGGCCTGCCTGCCGCGCGCGGTCATACAGTTCCGCGCCGACCACGCCCACCCCGATGCCCGCATCCTGCAGGAAGAACCCGAATTCACGGGCCTGGAGCATGGGCGCCAGCGGCACAACCACGGCGCCCAGCTGCCACGCCGCGAACGCGGCCACTGCCCACTCGGGGCTGTTCTGCATCCAGACCGCCACACGGTCACCCTTCTGGACGCCCCGCGACGCGAGGTGTCCGGCCAGACGGGTCGCGTCCGCATGCAGCTGCGCGTATGTCCAGGTGCGGCCGTAGTGCCAAAGGGCCACCCGGTCGGGATAGCGTTCGGCGCTGACGCGCAGGTTGTGCATCACGCCCGTGCGGGGCAGGGTCAGGGTGCGCGGCTTGCCTTCAGGCCAGTAACGGGCAGTCTGGGTCATGCGGGATACCTCCGGTGAGGGTGAATCGGTCCGTGACCGCAGGGGACGCGGCGCCGCACCGAATGAACTGTGGATGACCCGAGGATAGCGCGAAACCGGTTGCCCGGACGTCCGAATCGCGCAGCCCTTTGTGACCTGGAGTCAGCCGCCCCCGGGGACCGGGGCAGGCTATGAGCTGCCGGGATGCAGATGCGATCCACCTGGCAGCCCACAAATCGATCACCGGTCTCTGTGCCCACAGGCGTGTTCGCTGCCGTAGGAAATCCAAGGAGCCGCATCGGCACTGCGTCACGACGGTGACTCACGCGTGACGTCAGCCGACCGGACCCGATGGCCAAGAGCGGCTGACGTGAGTGTGTAAACGCAGGAATGCCGAGCAGCAGAGGAATTCGGGGGCTCTGGGCGTGTCTGAATATCAATATTCAGAAGGTGGCCGTCGGCGGTCGGCCGATCAGGCCAGGAGGTCGTGGAGCTTCCGGATGAGCCGTTCGGCCTCGGCCCGCCGGTCCCTCGGCAGCTGCGCCAGCCGACGCGCCGTGAGGCGCTGCCGGAGGCCAGTCACCGTGTCGGCGTCCTCACGAGGGGAGAGCAACTTGATCTCTTTCTGCAGGTCTACCTGTGAAAGCCCCTCTGTCACCGTCCGCCGCACCAGGGCCGCGTGGTGCTCTGCCGGTGTGCGGGCGATCAGCAGAGCCTTGCTGTAGGCCAGCCGACCCGCTTCCACCTCGGCGCGCAGCAGGTCGGCCAGGCGCAGCACCGGCAGGCCGTTCACCACGAACGACCGCCACTGCTCGCCGCCCAGCTGCGCGAACAGCTGTTCGACCGCCGCGACCCGCTCCGGCTGCTCGTCCGGCTGGGCCCGGAGCCGCCGGAGTTCGCCCGGCACGTCATCCGGCGCGACGCCAAACAGTTCGGCCAGCAGATGAACCTTCGCCCGCACCTCCTCGAAGCGGTTCAGGTCGGCGCGCTGCAGGTTCTCCAGAGCGGCCAGCACCGGCAGGTCGGCGTCGGGCACGGTCTTCACCAGCGCGGGAATCGAAGTAAGCCCCGCCAGCTGCGACGCCCTGAAGCGCCGCTCGCCGAACACGATCTGGTAGCGCGAGCCCACCGGACGCACCATGATGGGCTGCAGGACGCCCTGCGCCGCGATACTGCTGGCGAGTTCCCGCAGGGCCGCCTCGTCGAAGTGACGCCGGGGCTGGTCTGGATTGACGTCGACCGCCGCCAGAGCGATGAGCGTCGGTGCCGCGCCGCCATCCACCGGCACGGCGTAGTCCCGGGCGCGCTCCAGCACCGCCGTCATCCGGTCGGCACTCTTCTTGGCGAACCGGTTCACCCTTCACCGCCCATCACGCTCAGCAGTTCGGACCACAGCGTATGGAACTGTTCGAGTTCCGTGGGCGCCGCCCCGAAGCCCCGTTCGTACGCGGCCAGTGACCGGATCACGGTCTCGAAGCGCGGGTGCTGGTCCAGCGCGGCGTTCGCGCCGTGAGCCATGGCCTTGCGTGCATCGAAGCGGTTGAGCACGATCGCGTAGTTGAAGTTCGGCAGGGCCGCTTCGAGATCGGCGAGGAGTTCCAGCGTCGTCCCGAGCCGGTCGAGATCCATCGCGGTGGGCAGCACCGGGACGAGCACGACGTCAGCCACCGTCGCCGCACTCTTGAGGATCTCGCGGTTGTTCGGTGGCGTGTCGATGACGACGATCGTGCCGTCCCGGGCCAGATCGCGGGCCTGCCGCATCAGGCTGTTGCGGTCGGCGGCCACCACCCGGAAGGGCAGGGTCACGTTGTCGGCGTGGGCGTGCTGCTGCCAGCGCAGCGCACTGACTTCCTCGTCGGCGTCCAGCACGACGACGCGTTCACCGGTCGCGGCGATGGCGGCGGCCAGATGCATGGTGATCGTGGTCTTGCCGACTCCACCCTTGAGGGAATTCAGGGCCAGGATGCGTGGGGCCCGCGCAGTGCTGGGCAGGGTGCCCGGCACGATCGTGGCCAGCGCCTCGCCGTGGCGGGTCACGGTGACGGGACGGCCCGTCGCCTTCACCTCACGCAGCACGTCCGGAAGTTCCTCACGCAGGGAGCGCACACCGACGGTCTTGTTCGCCATACCCGAAGTGTACACATGTGTACACAGCTGTCAAAGGGTGATGGCAGGCCAGCGCCCGCCAGGGCCTGACACAGGCTCTCAGCTTGCCGCTCTCGTGACAGAGCGAGCTCTAGCCCTGCACACCGCACACTGGCCTGCCACCATGAACGCGACAGGCCAGCTCCTTGATGTGAGAACGTCAGTGATGGTACGGCTGGGCGGAAGTCGTGAGACCATGGACAGCGGTCATCCAGGGCGTCAGAGCCCGGGGCTACGCGGGCGTCTCAGAACCACTCGCCGTGCATGTCGGTGGTGGTGCGGTCGGCGCTGGCGAGCAGGTCGGCGTGCGCGCGGACTTTCGGGAGTTCATGCGTGGCGTAGAAGCGCGCGGCGTGCAGCTTGCCGTGGTAGAAGTCCGCGTCGGCGCGGGCCGTGGGCAGGGCGCGCGCGGCGGCGGCCGCCTGCCGCAGCCACATCCAGCCGACGACGGTATGCCCCAGCATCTCCAGGGCGCTGTTCGCGTTGGCGAGGAACAGGTCCGGGCCGAGTTCGGCGGCGCGGGGCAGCAGCGCCCCCAGGGCCTGGGTATTCCACGTGATGGCCTGCCGCAGGGCGGCGCGGATCTCGTCCAGGCCGTCCAGGCCCTCGCTGGCGCTCAGGTCGGCCTGCATGCGGGAGAGCAGGACGTTCAGGCCGCGCCCGCCCGCCTGGGTCAGCTTGCGGCCCAGCAGGTCGTTGCCCTGGATGCCCTCGGTGCCCTCGTGGATGGGATTCAGGCGGTTGTCGCGGTAGTACATCTCGACGTTGAAGTCCCGCGTGTACCCGGCGCCGCCCATGACCTGAATCGCGTCGCTCAGGGCCTCCTGGCTGTATTTGCTGGGCCAGCTCTTCACGATGGGCGTCAGCAGGTCCAGCAGCAGTCCGGCGTCGGCGCGCCCATCCTCGGGGCCGGTCTGGGTGTCGTCCACGAGCAGGCTGGCGTACAGGCCCAGCGCCAGTCCGCCCTCCACGAACACCTTCTGCCGCAGCAGCAGGCGGCGCACGTCGGCGTGTTCGATGATCGGTACAGGGGGCGCGGCGGGGTCCTTTTGGCTGGCGTGGCGGCCCTGGCGGCGCTCGCGGGCGTACGCGAGGCTCTCCAGGTACCCGGCGGTGCCGAGCATCACGGCGCCCATGCCGACGCCGATGCGGGCCTCGTTCATCATGTGGAACATCTGCGCCAGGCCGCGCCCGGGTTCGCCGACCAGTTCCCCGATGGTTTCGCCGCCCTCGCCGAAGTTCAGGAGGGTGTTCGTGGTGCCCCGGTAGCCCATCTTGTGGTTCAGGCCCGCCAGGACGACGTGGTTGCTTTCCCCCGGCGTGCCGTCGCCGTTCACGCGGTAGCGCGGCACCAGGAAGAGGCTGATGCCCTTCACGCCCGCCGGGCCGCCCGCGATGCGCGCCAGCACGAGGTGAACGATGTTCTCGCTCAGTTCGTGCTCGCCGCCGCTGATCCACATCTTCGTGCCGGTGAGGGCGTACGTGCCGTCCGGGCGCGGCGTGGCGGTCGTGGTGATGTCCGCGAGGCCCGAACCGGCGTGCGGTTCGCTCAGCGCCATCGTGCCGAACCAGCGGCCTTCCAGCAGCGGGAGCATGTAGCGCCGCTGCTGCTCGGGGGACGCGAACACCCGCTGGAGGTTGGCGTTCCCGATGGTCAGGAACGGGTAGCCGCTCGTGGAGACGTTCGCGGCCTGGAAGTTGGCCTGCACGGCCTGCATGACCACCCACGGCAGTTGCAGCCCGCCGAGGGCCTCGTCGTGGTGGGCGCTGAAGAATCCCGCGTCCCGGAAGGCGCGCACGGCGTCACGCATGGCGGCGGGCAGCACGACACTGCCGTCCACCACGTGCGGCTCATGCAGGTCGGCCTCGCGGGCGTGGTTCGCGAAGTAGCGTTCGGCCACGGAGTACGCGAGGTTCAGGACGTCCTCGTACACCTCGCGGCTGTGCTCGGCGAAGCGGGGACGACTCGTGAGGTCGGCGGTGGGGAGCACCTCGAACAGCTGGAAACTCAGGTCGCGGCGGTTCAGGAATGGGGCCATGCGCGGGCCTCCTTCTGGGAATGGGGCAGGAATGGGGGAGAGGTGGGGGGCGGGAACCTCCCGAGCGTACGGGGAGTGAACGTGAACGTCAACTTTGAACGCCCGCGTTAAGATGGAGTCATTCCACCCCGGGAGGACCCACCATGCGCGCCCTGACCTGCACCGCCTTCGACGAACCCGAAACCCTGACCGTCACCGAGCAGCCCACCCCAACCCCCGGCCCCGGCGAGGTCCTGATCCGCGTGCAGGCCGCCAGCGTGAACTACCCCGACGCCCTGATGGTCCAGGGCAAGTACCAGGTGCGCCCGCCCCTGCCCTTCACGCCCGGCGCGGAGGCCGCCGGGACCGTCGAGGCCGTCGGCGAGGGTGTCACGCACCTGACGGTGGGCCAGCGCGTCGCCGCGTTCACCGGCACCGGCGCCTTCGCCACGCACCTGATCGCCCCCGCCGCCGCCACGCTGCCCCTCCCGGACGACCTGGACCTGAACGTCGCCGCGACCCTCCCGCTGGCCTACGGGACCGCCATGCACGCCCTGATCGACCGCGGGCAGCTGAAAGCCGGGGAGACCCTGCTGGTCCTGGGCGCCGCCGGGGGCGTCGGCCTCGCGGCCGTCATGATCGGCAAGGCCCTCGGGGCGCGCGTGATCGCTGCTGCCAGTACCCAGGAGAAACTCGATCTCGCGCGGGCACACGGCGCGGACGAGGTCATCAACTACACGGACACCGACCTGAAGGCGGCCGTGGCCGAGCTGACCGGCAAGAAGGGCGTGGACGTCATCCTCGACCCCGTCGGGGACCGCTGGGCCGAGAGTGCCTTCCGCGCCATCGCGTGGGGCGGCCGGTACCTCGTGATCGGCTTCGCGGGCGGCGAGATCCCCCGGCTGCCGCTGAACCTCCCGCTCCTCAAGGGGGCGTCCATCGTGGGCGTCTTCTGGGGCGAGTACGCCCGCCGCGACCCGCGCGGCAACGCCCGCCACCTCACCCAGCTGGCCGGGTGGGTCCAGAGCGGCACCCTGAAGCCCGAGATCAGCCGCGCGTACACCCTTCAGGAGGCGCCGCAGGCCATGCGGGACCTGCTGGAGCGGCGCGTGACCGGTAAAGTGATCGTCACGCCGTGACGCCCACCTACTACACCACCGCCGAACTCGCCCGCGCCGCGCAGGTCACCCGCCGCACCGTCATGCACTACGCCGAACTGGGCCTCCTGACCCCCGATCAGGTCACCGCGTCGGGCCGCGCGCTGTACGGCCCCTACGCGCTGCGCCTCCTGCGCGACCTGATCGACCTGCGCGCCCTGGGCTTCACGCTGGAGGAAGCCCGCGACGCCGTCACGCTGCGCCGCGCCACACACGACGTGAGCGGGGTGTACCGCCGCGACTGGACCCGCGCGGACATCCCCATCGACGACGAGCGGCTCCGCGCCCTGCAGGTCAAGCTCCGCACCGTGCACGACGCCTACGAGCGGCAGGCGGACAACCTCGCCCGCTTCGACCGCTGGCTCACCAAACGCTTCACCGGCGGGCAGCTGCCCAGTGCGGCGCCTGAGCGTGCAGACGCACCCGACAGCGACTGACCGGGCCAGTCTGCGTGTCCGTACCCGGACCGACCAGAGCGCTTTTCTGGACGGACGAATTTCCTTATGGCGGACGGAGCCGGGTTGACTGCGGACGAGTAATCAACCCGGCTCCATGCCGGCTGTGGCCGTCAGAGTCAGAAGACGCCGGTGTGGAGGCAGCGACCACAACGGGCCAGAAGGGCCTGCGTCCGCCACCGGCTGCGCTCAGCTGCCCCGGTAGGTGCTGTAGGACCACGGGCTCACGAGCAGGGGCACGTGGTAATGCGCGCTGGCATCGGCGACCGTGAAGCGCAGCGTGATCTCGTCCAGAAAGGGCACGTCGGGCGCGAGGTCCGCGAAGTAGGCGTCCACCTCGAAGGTGAGTTCGAAGGTACCCGCGTGCAGGGCGCCCCGCGCGATGAGGGGCTCGTCGGTGCGGCCGTCCGCGTTGGTGGTCGTCTCGCGCAGCAGGGTGCGCCGCTCCTGGGTCACGGCGTACAGACGGACGGGCACCCCCCGGGCGGGACGGCCCCGCGCGGTGTCGAGCACGTGGGTGCTCAGGCCCGCGCCGTGAGGGCCCCCGACACTCACGCGCGTTCCACCCAGCCCTCGATCACGCCGTACGGTTCGGCGTCCGCGTGGAAGATCACGCCGGGATTGTCCATTCCGTAGCGGTCCAGCGGGTACGGGATGTGATGCCGGTTCGGGAAGGAGAAGAAGATCCGGTCGATGGCCTCGCAGCGGGTCAGGACGGCCTCGCCCAGCCGATACAGCGTGGCCTGCATGCTGGGCGAGTAGTGATCGGGGAAGACGTCCAGCAGCGTCTGGTACACCTGCGCCCACACGGCGTCGTAGTCGGCGTCCGGGGTGCGGTAGGTCCAGCGGGCCGTGACGGTGGTCGCCAGGATCCGGTCCGTGGTCTCGGGCAGGGTCGTGAATTCGTCGCGGTGGAAGCCAGCCCAGCCGCTGCGGGTGGTCTTCAGGACGTACAGCTCGTCGATGCCACTCTCGACCGTGAAGGTCTGTCCGTCGCCGCGCACGCTGGCGGTGTGCTTGGACATCTGCCGCACGAACGCGTGGTCGTGCGCCTCGCCCTGGCTGAGCATCCGGTCCCAGGTGTGCTGCACGAACGTCACCTGCGCGTCGGTCACGCGCGGGCCTGTCGTCACAAGGTGCCGGATCAGGTGCTTGCCGAAGGCCTCGACGCTACCGGTCAGGCCGTCGCGGGCCAGGGCGTACACGGTGTTGCGCATGGTGTCGGTCGCGACCAGCCCGGTGTTGTCCCCGTCGGTGTGGGCCGCCCCGAAGTCACCCTGCACGGCCACGCGCACCTGCACGTCCTTGATGTCGTGCCGGTCCTGATCGCGGAACACCTTGAACAGGCGAACGTCCGCCTTGCCGTAGTTGTTGTCTCCCAGTTTCACTGCTGTCGTGCCGGTGGTCATGCGGGTCTCCTGTGGCGCGGCCATGGTGGAATCGGTGATCAGATCCAGAGCGCGCAGGCGCGCGATCCGGCCGATCTCGTGCAGGGCCGCCTCGACTTCCTGCTCCGGGGTGTGCTCCAGACGCCGCCGGGCGCCCTCGAAGATGCTGGCCTTGTCGTGCTCGCGCACGCAGACCACGTACGGCAGCCCGAAGCGCTCGTGGTACGCGACATTCAGACGGTAGAACTCGGCGTACTCGTCGGGACTCAGGCGATCCAGGCCGGCGCTGGCCTGTTCGCGGGCGCTCTCGCGGGTCAGGTCGCCGGCCAGGGCGGCCTTGCCGGCCAGATCCGGATGGGCGCGGATCAGCCGGATCTGCTCGGCGGGCGCGGCGCGGCGCGGCGCCCCGGCGAACGCCGCGGCCAGCGCCTCGGCACTGAGGTAGGGCCGGGCCCGGGCCACCTGCTCGGCGTAGTGCGGCGAATGTTCGAGCACCCCCGCGAAATGCGCCGTGAACTCCCGTTCCGGCAGGGCGTTGAGCTGATCAAGAGGCAAAGGCGTGGGGGACATGAGATCTCCGGGGCCGCTCAGGCGGGACAGGACAGGGGCGGAGCGTGATGAGATGAGCCGCAGCCTACAGCAGAATGCAGGAGACGGCGCAGCCCCACCTCAGATTCCGGCGTCACGCCCAGACCTGATCCGGGCGCGGACCAGACCCGCTCAGCCCTCACTGAACGCGAGATACACCCGCGCGGCGAACGCCGGGTCGCTCAGCCCTCCGCCCAGCAGCTCCTCGGCGCGGCGCAGGCGGTAGCGCAGGGTGTTCAGGTGCAGGTTCAGGTCATCCGCCAGCGCCGCCAGTGAGCCCGCGTGGCCCAGGTAGGCGCGCAGCGTGGCGGCCAGCTTCCCGTCGGGGTCCCCGGCGCGCAGGCGGGCCTGCCAGGCGGCGGCGTGTGCGGCCCGCTCCGGGCTGTCCAGCAGGGGCCGCAGCGGGTCCGGTTGCGTGAACGTGGCAGCCCCGCCCGGTCCGGCGATCTTCAGAGCCTCCGCCGCCTCGCGCAGCGCGTCCGGCGCGGCCCCCGCCCCCGCGTGCGCCCGGCTGACCCCCAGCCGGAAAGGGGCGGTGGTGGCGTTCAGCAGCGCCTCGTGCAGCCCGGCCGCCCCGGCGGGATCGGCGGCGGGCCACAGCCACACGGCCACGTCATGGTCCCCCTGGGCGCGCACGGCAGTCAGGCAGGTCAGGCCCCGGCGGTAGAAGAAGCCCTCGCCGACGCTGCACAGCACGTCCAGCTGCGCCGTGCGGGCCTCGCGGGCACGGACCGAGCGGGGCGGCGGGCCGTCCAGGCGCAGCGCCGCGACCGTGAAGCCCTCGCCGGGTGGGAGTTGGGCCGCGTCCCCGGCAAGCAGGGCCTCGAACTGCCGCTCGCCCACCCGCCGCCGCGCTGCTCCGGCCGCTGCCGCCTGAAGCCGCGCCAGCCGCAGCAGTTCCGCGATCAGCGCCGCCAGATCCGCCCAGCCGGGCGCGGCCCGTAGGTGAAGGGTGCCGACCGGACGCCGCTCGAACGCCAGGGGCACCTCGGTCATCTCCGCGCCGTCCGGGGCGTGCCCGGCGTGCGCGACGACGTCACCCCAGCTGGCGCGCACGGTCACCTCGCCGCCCGTGACGCCCGCCAGCCAGCGGGCCAGGGTCACCTCCGGCTGCGGGTGGTTCAGGGCGCGCTGCGCGCCGTCCAGCAGGGCGCGCAGGCCCGGCAAGTGCGGCCTCAGCGTATCGGCCTGGAGGCGTGCGAATGCCGCGCGGACATCCGCTGCCGGGAGTTCGGGCAGTGCCCGGACGGCAGCTTCCGAGTCGCCGATCCGCTCGTCACCGGCAGTGGGGGAGAGCCCCAGCGCTTCCTGCAACGCCAAGAGCGTCACCGGCATTCCGTCCACCCTAGCCTCTGCACTGTCGGATCATACAAAAGCTGTTGTGATTTCTGTGCATCCCGCCGTTGAGCGTCCCGCC
This sequence comes from Deinococcus hopiensis KR-140, assembly GCA_943327755.2. GTDB lineage: Bacteria > Deinococcota > Deinococci > Deinococcales > Deinococcaceae > Deinococcus > Deinococcus hopiensis_A. Next base: position 71,361 of record CALPYF020000009.1, on the reverse strand, counting down.
CGAGCGGGCCTACGCTGCGAGGAAGCACAACACACGTTCCGGGCGCATCCCGACGCGCCCTTCCCTGGAGGGTTCATGACCGTCACGACGCCGTCCCCCGTGGACGCCCTGCACGACCGCCTGCGCGAGCCGCTGCGCCACTTCATCGGTGGGCAGTGGGTGAGCGCGCAGTCCGGCGACACCTTCGACTTCCACGCGCCCACGGACAACCGCCTGCTGGGCCGCGCGGCCAGCGGCGACGCCCGCGACATCGACCGCGCGGCGCAGGCCGCGCACGCCACCTTCCCCGCCTGGAAAGCCCTGAACGGCAAGAAACGCCGCGCGCTGCTGTACCGCGTGGCCGAGCTGATCGAGGCCCGCGCGCACGACATCGCCGTGGCGGAGAGCACCGATACGGGGCAGCCCATCCGCTTCATGAAGAGCGCCGCCGTGCGCGCCGCCGAGAACTTCCGCTTCTTCGCGGACCGCGCCGAGGGCGCCCAGGACGGCCTGAGCCTCCCCACCGACGGCTTCCTGAATTACACCGTCCGCCAGCCCATCGGGCCGGTCGGCGTGATTACCCCCTGGAACACGCCGTTCATGCTGAGTTCCTGGAAGATCGCGCCCGCCCTGGCCGCCGGATGCACGGTCGTGCACAAGCCCGCCGAGTGGAGCCCCGTGACCGCCACGATCCTCGCGGAGATCATGCACGAGGCGGGGATTCCCGCTGGTGTGGTGAACCTCGTGCACGGCTTCGGCGAGAGCGCCGGGAAGGCCCTGACCGAGCATCCCCTGATCAAAGCCATCGCGTTCATCGGCGAGAGCCGCACCGGCAGCCTGATTCAGAAGCAGGGGGCGGACACCCTCAAACGCGTGCACCTTGAACTGGGTGGGAAGAACCCGGTCGTGGTGTTCGACGACGCCGACCTGAGCCGCGCGCTGGACGCCGCGATCTTCATGATCTACTCCCTGAACGGTCAGCGCTGCACGAGTTCCAGCCGCCTGCTCGTCCAGCGCGGCGTGCACGACGCCTTCGTCGAGCAGCTCGCGGCGCGCGTGGCGAACATCCGCGTCGGCGATCCCCTCGATCCCGCGACCGAGGTCGGCCCACTGATCCACCCCCGGCAGTTCGAGAAGGTCTGCTCGTACTTCGACGCGGCCCGCGCGGACGGCGCGACCATCAAGGTCGGCGGCGAGCGGATCGGGGAGACCGGGAACTACGTGCGCCCCACCCTCTTCACCGACGCGCGCAACGACATGCGCATCGCCCAGGAGGAGATCTTCGGCCCGGTCCTGACGGTCATCCCGTTCGATACGGACGAGGACGCCCTGCGCCTCGCGAACGACGTGCCGTACGGCCTCGCGGCGTACCTGTGGACGAACGACCTGACCCGCGCGCACACCTTCGCGCACGGCCTGGACAGCGGCATGATCTGGGTGAACAGCGAGAACGTCCGCCACCTGCCCACGCCGTTCGGCGGCATGAAGGCCAGCGGCATCGGCCGTGACGGCGGCGACTACTCCTTCGACTTCTACATGGAGACGAAGAACGTCGCCATCAACCTCAATGGCCACCGCGCCCAGCAGCTCGGGATGCCGGGCACCCCCCAGAACAAGGAGAATTGAGATGGCCCGCACCGGACAGCAGTTCCTCGACCGCCTGCGCCTGAACCCACCCAACCTGTACATCGACGGGCAGCGGGTGGAGGACGCCACCGCCCACCCCGCCACGCGCAACATCGCCCATTCGCTGGCCGGGCTGTACGACCTGCAGCACGACCCGCGCTACCGCGATGTCCTGACCTTCGAGGAGGACGGCGAGCGGCACGCGACTGCGTTCATGGTGCCCCGCACGAAGGACGACCTGCGCCGCATCGGCGAGGCGCACCGCCTCCGCGCGAACTACTCGCTGGGCACGCTGGGCCGCGCGCCGGACTACATGAACACGAACGTCATGGCCGCCGGGATGGCGAGCGCGTACTTCGACCAGTGCGAGTCCAGTGGCGAGAAGGGCTCGGGCCGGAACTTCAGCGAGAACATGCGCCGCTACTTCGAGTACGTGCGCGACCACGACCTGTGCCTCACGCACGCCCTGACGAACCCGCAGGTGAACCGCGGCAAGCAGGCGTCCGAACTGCCCGACCCGTACATCGCCATGGGCATCGTCGAGGAGACCGAGGCCGGCGTGATCGTGCGCGGCGCGCGCATGCTCGCCACCCTCCCCATCGCCGACGAGATCCTGATCTTCCCGTCCACGGTCATCAAGGAAAACGGCGACCGCAGCCGCTACGCCATCGGCTTCGGCCTGCCCACGAACACCCCGGGCCTGTACTTCCAGTGCCGCGAGCCCTTCGACCTGGGCCGCGACGTGGAGGACCACCCGCTGTCGAGCCGCTTCGACGAGCAGGACGCGTTCGTGATCTTCGACGACGTGCTCGTGCCGTGGGAGCGCGTGTTCCTGATGTACGACATGACCCTCGCCAACCAGGCCTACGCCAAGACCGACGCCGTGCTGCACATGGCCTACCAGGTCGTGAACCAGAAGGTCAGCAAGACCGAGGCGTTCCTGGGCCTCGCGCAGAGCATCGTGGACACCGTCGGCAGCGGGGGGTTCCAGCACGTGCAGAGCAAGGTCAGCGAGATCATCGTGACCCTGGAGATCATGAAGGCCCTGCAGGTGGCCGCCGTGGAGGGCGCGCAGCTCAACGCCTACGGCGTCATGACCCCCGCGCGCGGGCCGCTGGACGCCGCGCGGAACTACTACCCGGCGATCTACCCGCGCCTGAACGAGATCATCCAGCTCCTCGGCGCCTCGGGGATCATCATGATGCCCGGCAAGGCCGACCGCGAGGGGCAGCTGGGGGCGTTCATCGAGAAGCACCTCCAGGCCACGAACGCCAGCGCCGAGGAGCGGCTGAAACTCTTCCGCCTCGCGTGGGACCTGACCCTGAGCAGCTTCGGCGCGCGGCAGAACCTGTACGAGAAGCACTTCTTCGGCGACCCGATCCGCATGCACAGCGCCCTGTACGAGGTGTACGACAAGCAACCCTACGTGCAGCGCATCCGCGAGTTCATTCACCAGACCAGCGCCGATCAGACCAAGACCGTGGCGGCGGACTGACATGCAGACGCCGAACACCATCCGCATCGCGCACGGCATCTTCTACGTCACGGATCTCACCGCGTCCCGGTATTTCTACGTCGACCTGCTGGGGCTGAACGTCCTGCACGAGACCGACGGCGCCCTGTACCTGCGTGCCAATGAGGACCGCGAGTGGACGCTGAAACTCGAACTCGCCCCCGAGGCCGGCGTGAAGCACCTCGCCTACCGCGTGGGCACCGACGCCGACCTGGACGCCCTCACCGCCTTCCTGGATGCACAGGGCATCCCGTGGCGCTGGGAGACCGAACTCGACCGCCCGCGCCTGCTGCGCTTCCAGGACCCGTACGGCGTGCCCGTCGCGTTCTACGCGCAGTCGGTCAAGCACCCCTGGCTGCTGCAGGACTACCACCTGCACCGCGGCGCGGGCCTGCAGCGCATCGACCACATCAACGTCATGACGCCCGACGTGGAAGGCGTGATGCGCTGGTACATGGACCACCTCGGCTTCCGCCTCAGCGAGTACACCGAGGACGACCACGGGCGCATCTGGGCCGCGTGGATCCAGCGCCGGGGCAGTGTGCACGACCTCGCCCTGACCAACGGCCTGGGGCCGAGGCTGCATCACTTCGCGTACTGGATGCCCGATATGCAGAGCATCATCCGCACCTGCGACATCCTCGCGGGCGCGCGCATGCCCGAACACATCGAACGCGGCCCGGGTCGCCACGGCGTCAGCAACGCCTTCTTCCTGTACATCCGCGACCCCGACGGGCACCGCATCGAGCTGTACACCTGCGACTACCTGACCGTCGACCCGGACTTTGAACCGATCCGCTGGCACCTCGACGACCCGCGCCGTCAGACCCTCTGGGGCGCCAAGACCCCGAAAAGCTGGTTCGAGGAGGGCTCCCTGCTCGAAGCCTACGAGGGCGGCTGGGTGCAGCCCCGCGAGAGTGAACTCAAGGGCCTGCCCGTCCACGTGATTTAAGTTGAGTGGGAAGGCGACCCCTCCGCCCCCTATCGGGGGCACCTCCCCTTAGAGGGGAGGCTAAAAAATTCTCCTGCGCTGTTCTGGCTCCCCTTGAGGGGAGCTGGCCGCGAAGCGGACTGAGGGGTCCGCCCGCGACTCCGTTCCCAATCGAGGTTCCCAATGAAAACTGCGAATTTTATGGCCCGTGGCCGTCAGCACCGTGGCGTGCTCCGGGATGGCATGCTGATCGACGCGGCAGGTGAGGCGCACCGTCCGGACGAGGTGCAGTTCCTGCTGCCGGTGACTCCCGGGAAGGTGATCGCGCTGGCGCTGAATTACGCCGATCACAATGCGGAGCTGGGCTTCAAGACGCCCGAGGAACCGGTCATGTTCCTGAAGCCGAACACGAGTCTGCTGCCGCACGGTGGGACGGTGGAGTACCCGCGTGGGGCGCAGTACATGCACTACGAGGTGGAGCTCGGCATCGTGATCGGGCGGGACGCGCGGCGCGTGAAGGCGAAAGACGCCGAAGACTACATCGGCGGGTACACCATCGCGAACGATCTGGTGGTGCGGGATTACGTGAGCAACTACTACCGCCCGCCCATGCGCGCCAAGGGCTGGGATACCTTCGGGCCGCTGGGGCCGTACCTCGTGTCGGCGGACGAGGTGCCGGACCCGTACAACCTGGGCCTGCGGGCGTTCGTGAACGGTGAACTGAGGCAGGAGGGCAACACGCGCGACATGATCCTGCGCGGGCCGGAGCTGATCGAGTTCATGAGCCGCTTCATGACCCTGCAGGCGGGCGACGTGATCCTGACCGGCACACCGAAGGGCGTGTCGCACGTGAAGCCGGGCGACGTGATGCGCCTAGAGATTGACGGGCTGGGCGCGCTGGAGAACGACGTGGGGTGGGAGTCGGAGGATGCCGAGCCGCTGATCGCGCAGGAAGGGCAGCGGATCTGATGCCGCACCTGACCGTGGAGTACACCGACAACCTGACGGCGCCGCGCGTGCCGGAGCTGCTGCGGGCGCTAAACGGGGTGCTGCTGGCCCGCCCGGACGTGTACCCGCCGGGCGGCATCCGCGCCCGCGCGCACCGCCTCACGGAGTACGTCGTCGCGGACGGCGTGCACGACGATGCGTTCGTGCACGTGACCCTAAAGATCGCCGCCGGGCGCAGCGAGGCCGTGAAGGCCGAGACGGGCGCGGCGCTGTTCGAGGTCCTCAAAAGCCACTTTGCCAGCGACTTCGAGTCCCGGTACCTGGCCCTGTCGCTGGAGGTCGCGGAGTTCAGCGAGGCCGGCACCTTCAAGCACAACAACATCCACGCCCGCTACCGCAAGGTGACCTCGTGAGCGGCCTGACCGACGCGCAGGTGCAGGACGCCGCGCGCCGCCTGCACGCCGCCGAGCAGTCCCGTACGCCCATGAGGCAGCTGTCCGGCCAGTACCCCGGCCTGACGATCGCGGACGCCTACCGGGTGCAGGACGCCTGGGTCAGCCACAAGCTCACGCAGGGCCGCCGCGTGATCGGGCACAAGATCGGCCTGACGTCGCGCGCCATGCAGCAGGCCGTGAACATCGACGAACCCGACTACGGCACCCTGCTCGACGACATGGTGTTCAGCGAGCTCCAGCCCATCCCGTCGGGGCGCTTTATCGTGCCGCGCGTGGAGGTCGAACTCGCGTTCATCCTCGGCAAGGACCTGCGCGGCCCGAACGTGACGGTCATGGACGTGCTGGACGCCACGCGCTGGGTGGTGCCCGCCGCGGAGATCATCGACGCGCGCATCGAACGGGTGGACCGCGAGACGGGCGCGACCCGCAAGGTGACGGACACCATCAGCGACAACGCCGCGAACGCCGGGATTGTGCTGGGCGGGCGGCCCGTGCGCCCGACCGACGTGGATCTGCGCTGGGTGGGCGCGCTGCTGTTCCGCAACGGCGTGATTGAGGAGACCGGCGTGGCGGCGGGGGTCCTGAACCATCCGGCCGAGGGCGTGGCGTGGCTGGCCAACCGCCTCGCGCCGCACGGCGTGACGCTGCGCGCCGGTGAGACGGTGCTGGCCGGGTCGTTCGTGCGCCCGGTGGACGCCGCGCCCGGCGACGTGTTCCACGCGGATTACGGCCCGCTGGGCAGCGTGACTCTGAGGTTCGCGTGGTGAGCACCCCGGACCTGCACAACCCCCTGAAGGCGGCCCTGGCGCGCGGGGAGTTCCGGCTGGGCCTGTGGCTGGCGCTGGCCGACCCGTACAGCGCCGAGATCGTCGCCGGGGCGGGCTTCGACTGGCTGCTGATCGACGGCGAGCACGCGCCGAACGACGTGCGCAGCACCCTGGCGGTGGTGCAGGCGCTCGCGGCGTACCCGGTGACCCCCATCGTGCGGCCCCCCATCGGCCAGACGCACCTGATCAAGCAGTACCTCGACCTGGGCGTGCAGACCCTGCTGGTCCCCATGGTGGAGAGCGGCGCGCAGGCCCGCGAACTGGTCGCCGCGACCCGCTACCCGCCGCGCGGCGTGCGGGGCGTGGGCAGCGCGATTGCCCGCGCGTCCCGCTGGAACGCCGTGCCGGAGTACCTGCACCGCGCCGACGAGGAGGTGTGCTTGCTCGTGCAGGTCGAGAGTGCCGCCGGACTCGCCGCGCTGGACGACATCCTGGCCGTCGAGGGGGTGGACGGCGTGTTCATCGGCCCTGCCGACCTGAGCGCCAGCCTGGGCCACCTCGGGAACCCCACGCACCCGGACGTGCAGGCCGCGATTCTGGACGCCGTGACCCGCACCCGCGCGGCCGGGAAGGCGGCGGGCATCCTCTGCACCGAGGCGCAGGTCGACCAGTACCGCGCGGCAGGCTGCACGTTCATTGCGGCGGGCGTGGACACCACCCTGCTCGCCCGCGCAGCCCGCGAGCTGGCCGGACGCCGGAAAGCGGAAGAGCGTGGGCCATACTGACTGAGCCCGGCTACCCGGGCAGGTCCGGCAACTCGGCCCGGTACAGGGTCAGCGCGCTGGAGTCCAGAAACGCGTCGACCATGTCCGGATCGAACTGCCGGCCACGCCCACGGGTCAGTTCCCGCGTGACCTGCGTGAGCGTGAGTGCCTGCCGGTAGGGCCGATCGGTGAGCATCGCGTCGACAGCGTCCACCACGGCCAGCAGCCGCCCCTGCGGTGGGATGTCCTGCCCGGCCAGCCGGTCTGGGTAGCCACCCCCGTCCCAGCGTTCGTGGTGGTGCAGCACGAAGGGCCGGGCGACCTCCAGCGCCGGGAATCCGGCGATCATGTGCGCCCCGATCACCGGGTGACGCGCGATCGCCTGGAATTCCGTGTCGGTCAGGTGTCCGGGTTTGCGCAGGATCGTGTCGGATACGGACGTCTTGCCGATGTCATGCAGCAGTGCGCCCAGCCGGACGTCCTCCAACGCGCCGTCACGCCAGCCGAGCGCACCGGCCAGTGTCACGGCGCTGGCCTGCACCCGCTGGGTGTGATCCCGGGTGTACGGATCATGCGCGCCCAGGGCCACCACGAAGGCGTGCACGACCGCGTGGGTCGCGGCCTCCAGTTCCGCAGACTGCTGGCGGAACCGGCGGTAGAGCGTCCCGAACTCGGCCGCGTAGATCTCGAGCTGCGCGGCGTACAGCTCGTCATGCGCCGGCAGGTCGCGCCGGGCGGCGTCCGGGGGATTCGGCTGGGATCGGTCACGCCGGGACATGCGGGCAGGGTACGCGCCCCGCTCATGCAAAGGTCTTTCAACGGGCTGCAAGAAAATCGTAGGAGTCCGGGCCGCAGGATGACAGACACACGTTCACCCGGGCGTGGGGAGGTGCAGGGAACATGCGTGTCGTCCATGTGTTGCCGGTGGTGCTGGCGCTGTGTGCCTGTCGGTCGCAGCCACTCACCTACGAGAAGGTCAGTGCCGATCCGCGTCTGACGGCGCCCGGACCGGTGGTGCTGACCGTGACGCCCGCAGCGGGGAAGGCCGTGACGTTCACGCGCGCGCAACTCGCGGCGCTCGGCCTCGTGAGCATCACGACGCCGGACCCGTCCCGTAAGAACAAGGTCTACGAGTACACCGGCCCGCTCCTCAGCAGCGTGCTCGACGCGGCCGGCATTCCACGCGGCGCGACGGTGCACCTCACCGCCCACGACCGCTACGCCACGGACCTGCGGCTCGCGCCTCTCAAGGACGTGCCGGTCGTGGTGGCGCTGTCGTCGGGCGGGCAGCTGCTGGAACTGCGCAACTACGGCCCGGTGTACCTGACCTTCCCGTACCACGCGTACACCCTCGACCGGACGGTCTACAACTCCGCGTGGGTGTGGCAACTCAAGGGCATCGAGGAACGCCCGGACTGAGCCGTGGGCCGCCACGCGACCGCCCGCAGCGCCTGGGCCACGCCGCTGAGCCTCGCGCTGGGCGTCACGCTGCTGCTCACCGCCCTGGGCTTCAGCGCGACGTTCAGGTCCCTCAACCGCGTCGCGACCCTCTCCGGGGAATCCATCACCGGCTGGTCCTTCTCGGAATTCGTGCGGCAGGCCGCTGAGGTCACGGTCCTGGTCGGCCGTGGCGCGTCCGCCCCGCAACTCGAGACGCCCCTGGCGATCCTGCAGTCCAAGGGTCAGGTGGCGGCCGATGAGCCGCTCGTGGACCAGCTGCCCCCCCAGCGCCGCGCCGCGCTGCGCGCCGCCGTCGAGGACCTGCAGCGCCTCACGCCGGCGCAGCTCAGCAGCCCGGCGGGCCCGGCGCGGATGGAGCGCGTCACGGCGGGCGCGCTCGACACGTACGGCGCGGCGCTGCAGGCCCTGAACGCCCAGCGCAGCGGCATCGCCGCGAACCTCCGCGCGGCCGAGCGGGCGCTGACCGGACTGGGCCTGCTGCTGCTGGGCGTGAGCGCCGTGACCGTGTGGCTGCTGCTGCGCGGCGCCGCGCGCGCCCTGCACGCCGAGGTGGGCCGCACCCGGGCCGCCGAGCAGGCGCGGGCCGCGCTGGAAGCCGCGCAGGTGGCCGCGCAGCGCGACCGGGATTTCGCCGTGCAGCTGACCGAGACGATGGGGGAGGGCCTGATGGTGACCGACGCGCGCGGCCACTTCACGTACGTCAACCCGGCGTTCGCGGCGCTCGTCGGCCGCCCGGCAGCGGCCCTGATCGGCGAGGCGGCCGCCCGGGCCCTGCCGGACCTGCCCCGCACGGACGGGCCCAGCGCGCGCCACGTCACGGAACTCACGCTGCGCCGCGCCGACGGCCAGGACCGGCAGGTGCTCATGACGGCGGTGCCGTGGGCGCAGGAGGGCCAGCGCGGCGGGCAGATCGCGGTCCTGACCGACCTGACGGACCTCAAGCGCGCGCAGGCGCGCCTGCGCGCGCTGTACGACGTGGCCGCCGCGCCCGACCTCGACCCGGCCGCGCCGGACCCGGGCGGCAGCGACCCGTGGCGGCGCACCGTCACTCGCCTGCTGCACCTGGGTCACGCCGCGTTCGGCGGCGCCGGGGCATACGCCGCGCCCAGCGGCGAGGCGTGGCACTTGGCGTGGCAGGTCGGCCCGGACCACGCGCGCACGCCGGCCGTCCACGCGGCCCTGCTGACCGGGGCGGTGCAGGCGGCCCGCGACCCCGGACCGGCGAGCGCCCGGGCCGCGGACAGCCAGGCCGGGCCGGCCGGTCACGTGATCGCCGCGCCCATCTGCGTGGGCGGCGCCGTCGTGGGCGCCCTGACCTTCCACCGCGCGCCGGGGCTGCCCTTCACGGCCGCGGACGAGGACTATCTGCGCCTGATCGGGCAGTGGGCGCAGACGCAGGCCGAGCGGCAACAGGCCGACGCGCTCCTGCGCGGCAGCGAAGCCCGGCTCAAGGCCATCATCGGCTCGTCCCTGGACGCCATCATCACCGGCGACGCCTGGGGCGTCATCACCGAATTCAACCCGGCCGCCGAGCGGCTCTTCGGTGTGGCGCGCGGCCACGCACTCGGCCGGCGCATGGTCGACCTGATCGTCCCGGAGGGCCTGCAACCCGCCCACGAGCGTGGCCTGGCCCGCATCCGCGCGGGTGAACCGCACCGCATCCTGGGTCAGCGGCTGGAACTGCTCGCGCGGCGCGCCGACGGGCAGGACTTCCCGGTGGAACTGTCCGTGGCGCGCCTGCCGACCGAGCCGCCCAGCTACGCGGGCTTCCTGCGGGACATCACCGAGCGGCGCGCCGCCGAGGCGAAACTGCGCGACCGGACCGTGCAACTCGACTCGGTGTTCAAGGTCAGCCCCGACGGCTTCGTGACCTTCGGACCGGACGGCCGCATCACGGAAGTGAACCCCGCCTTCGAGGGCCTGACTGGCCTGAGCGGCGCGCGCCTCGTCGGACTGGACGCGCCCGGTCTGGAGGTTCTGCTGACTGAGCGCAGCGGCGCGGCGCCCCTGGCCGGGCTGGGCGGGGACGCCCTCGAGGTCACCCGCCCCGCCCGGCGCGTCCTCAAGCGCACCACGCGCGTTATGCAGGGCGGCGCGGGTGAAGGCCTGGGGTCCGTCATGTACTTCCGCGACATCACGCCCGAAGCGGACGTCAGCCTGATGAAAAGCGAGTTTCTGTCCACCGCCGCGCACGAACTGCGCACCCCGATGACCAGCATCTACGGCTTCACGGAGTTGCTCCTGACCCGCTCCCTCGACCCGGACACCACCCGCGACCTGCTCGACACGATCTACCGCCAGGCAGGCCGCCTGATCACCCTGCTGGGCGACCTGCTCGACCTGTCCCGCATCGAGGCGCGCGACCGGCAGGACTTCGACTTCCGCACGCAGCCCCTGGCGCCCCTGGTGCGCAGCGCCGCGCGGGCCTTCACGCTGCCCGTGGACGTCCCGCGCCTGCACCTTCACGTGCCCGAGGACCTGCATGGTCACGTGGACGCCGACAAGTTCCAGCAGGCCCTCGGGAACCTCCTGTCCAACGCCTTCAAGTACTCCCCGCAGGGCGGCGCGGTGCACGTCCAGGTCAGCGCCGCCCCGCAGGGCGGGGTGACGGTCCAGGTGCGGGACCAGGGCCTGGGCCTCACCCCGGAGCAGAGCGCCCGGGTCTTCGAGCGCTTCTACCGCGCCGACACCTCCGGGCACATCCCGGGGACGGGCCTGGGCCTCAGCCTCGTGCAGGAGATCATGCGCTGCCACGGCGGCGAGGTGGCGCTCACGAGCGAGACTGGCCAGGGCACGACCGTGACCCTCCACTTTCCGGCGCCCGCCCTTCCACCCGACACCCCACTTCCCCACTCCACCCAGGCAGGTATTCCATGACCTACAGCATCCTGATCGCAGACGATCACGCCGACCTGCGCAAACTGATCCGCATGACGCTCCTGGGCGGCCCATTCACGGTCACGGAGGCCGAGGACGGCGCCCAGGCGCTTGCCGCGGCCCGCGCCCAGCGGCCCGACCTGATCATCTTGGACGTCATGATGCCGGGCGTCCTGGACGGGTACGGCGTGTGTGCGGCCGTGAAGGCCGACCCGGGCCTGCAGGACGTGCCAGTCGTGCTCGTCACCGCCCGTGCCCAGCGCGCCGACCTGCTCGCCGGACAGCAGGCCGGCGCCGACGCGTACCTCGTCAAGCCCTTCAGCCCGACCGAACTGCTCGAACGGGTGACCGCGCTGCTGGGCACCTGACCCCGCACCCCGCCGACGCGTCCCGGCGCTGGTTCAGGACCGCTCTGCAGGGACGGGCAGCAAGGCCATGACGGTCGGCTGTTCGGGGTCGATTCGGGGTGGAGTGACTGGGACCGTGAAATGCAGGCGTGTGCCGCTCCCCCCATGCGGCTCGATCCAGATCTGTCCGCCCCGCGCCTCGACGATGCGGCGGCACAGCGCCAGCCCGATCCCGTTGCCGGCGTACTGGTCGCGGGTCTGGAGGCGCTGGAAGATCACGAAGACCCGCTCAGCGTACTCGGCCGGCACGCCGATTCCGTTGTCCGTGACCGTGAAGTGCCACAGGGAGCCGTCCTGTCGGGCACTCACGTGCACGCGGGGCGGCACGCCGGGCCGGGCAAATTTCAGGGCGTTCCCGATCAGGTTCTGAAACAGCTGCGTGAACTGCGTGGGATTGACGGTCAGGGTGGGCAGCGGGTCTGCCGTGACCTCCCCAGCCGTCTCGGTCTGGAGTGCACTCAGTTCACGCAGCACCTGACTGAGGAGCACGTTCAGGTCCGTCCGGGTGGGCGGCGCGGTCCGGGCGTGCAGACGGCTGATGGCCAGGACGTCGTCGATCAGGGTGGACATGCGGTGCGCGCCGTCCACGATGATCGTGATGTACCGCTGCGCGCGGGGATCGAGTTGCGGCGCATACCGGCTGTTGAGCAGCTGCGTGAACGAGGCGATGGTACGCAGGGGTTCTTTCAGGTCGTGGCTGGCGACGTGCGCGAACTGCTCCAGGTCCCGGTTGCTGCGTTCCAGCGCGGCCGTCCGGGCCCGGACGCGTTCCTCGAGCGTCTGCCGGTCCTGCTGCTCGCGTTCCAGCAGGGTCGCGCGCAGCAGCGCCGTCAGCAGGAGCTGCGTGAACGTGGAGCGCAGGGCGCGCAGGGCCTCCGGCACCTCACCCGCCGCTGGCAGGTAGAGGACGCCCAGCCGCTCGCCGTCGTGCAGCAGAGGCACGCCACTCCAGGCCTCGCCCTGGGCCGGGCGGGTCGGGCGGGTGGCCAGCCAGCGGCGCGCGTCCTCCGGCAGGGTGTGGGTCACGTCGTCTGGCAGCAGCAGCCGCACCGCGCCGCCCAGCAGGCTCGGCGCGGTCGCGGCGGCGGCGCGCTGCACGTCCTGGCAGGTACGCGCCGCGTTCAGCGTGGCGGCCGCGCCGTACAGTGCGTCGAGTTGCTGGGTGTGGGCGCGTTCACGGGCCTGCATCTCGCGCCGGACGCTGTCGTCGTACAGGTATACGGTCAGTCCCTGCTCACCGGGAAAGACCCGCGCGTGCAGGAAGACCCCGCCCGGCGTGACCAGATCCGCACTGCCGTGCTCGCCGCTACGCAGGAGGGCCGGGAGAGGCGTGTCTTGCACCCAGGGCAGGCTCAGCAGCGACTGACCGGTCAGGTGCTCGCCGGCCGAGAGGAGCTGCTGAGCCGCCGGGTTCAGGTTCAAGACCGTCAGGTCCGGCGAGACCTGCAACACGCCGTCGGTGATGCTGCGCAGCAGCGCGGCCTGCTGCGCCCGCACCTGCTCCAGCGCCCGCCCGAGTTCAAAGGTACTCAGGGCACTCTGGGCGGCGCGGCGCAGGGTGTCCGGCGTGAGCCGCCCCTTCACCAGATAGTCCTGCGCGCCCGCCTGGATGGCCTGCACGGCGATCTCCTCGTCCCCCACACCGGTCAGGATGATTACGGCGCAGTCGGGCTGCACGTCCCGCAGGAACTCCAGTCCGGTCATGTCGGGCAGCTGGTAGTCCAGCAGGATCAGGTCCGGCCGGATGTCCCGCAGCAGATCGGCCGCGTCCTCACCCAGGCTGGCCTGACTGAGATGGAGCTGCCAGTCCGGCCAGCCCCGCAGGAACCGCAGGTACGTGGCCGTGTCCTCCGGACTGTCATCCACGACCAGGACGTGCAGGTCGCGTGGGGTCACAGCGTCTCCGGCCGTGCGGGCAGCTGGGCGGCGTCCAGCCAGAACTTCAGGGTCACACCCAGTTGCTCGGTGAACTGCGCGAAATTCACGGGTTTGGTCAGGTAGCTGTTGGCGCCCAGCCGGTAGCAGTCGTCCACGTCCCGCGCGCTGGCCGAGGTGGACATCACCACCACCGGCAGGGGCCGCGTGCGGTGATCGGCCCGCAACGCGCTCAGGACCTCACGGCCGTCCGTGCCGGGCAGGTTCAGATCGAGCAGGATCAGGCTGGGCCAGTGCTCGCCGCTGAGCAGCCAGTCCAGAGCCTGGTCCCCGTCCATGCAGCGCTCCAGCGGGTGAGCGCGCTCCAGTCGCTGGAGTGCCCACTGGATCGCCTGGAAGTCCTCGTCGCTGTCCTCGATGACCAGCAGCCGGTGTATGCTCACGCGTCCTCCGGGACCGGGGAGCCCTGGAGCGTGAAGTAGAAGGTCGTTCCGGCGCCGTACGTGCTGACGGGCCACACCTGACCACCGTGCCGATCCACGATTTTCTTCACGATAGTCAGCCCGGCGCCGGTACCCCCGCCGAACTGGTCGCGGGCATGCAGGCGCTTGAAGATGCGGAAGATGTTCTCGAAGTGCCGCTCCCGGATGCCGATCCCGTCGTCCCGCACGAACAGGATCCAGGCGTCGTCCGGGACCCCGGCGGGCACCGTCAGGTCGCCGCGGTCCGCAGGCGCGACGGCGCCGACCTCGATCTGCGGCTGGGCCCGCTCGGTGTACTTCACGGCGTTCGAGATCAGGTTGTTCAGCACCTCGCCCACCCGCACGCGATCCACGTTCAGGGTGGGGAGCGGCCCGGCAGTCACGTGCGCGCCGGCCTGCTCCAGGCGAGCGGACAGGAGGTCGAGGACGTCGGCGAGCACCTCGTTCAGGTCCGTGGGCCGGAAGTTCAATTCCACGCGGCCCACCCTGGAGTACAGCAGCAGCGAGTCGATCAGGTCGTCCATCCGCTGCGTGAGCCGCACCAGCGTCCGGAGTTTGGCCGCGCCGTCCTCGTCGAGCTGCTGCGCGTACGTCTCGAGCAGGAACGCCGAGTAGTTGTGCAGGCCACGCAGCGGCTCTTTCAGGTCGTGGCTGGCGACGTACGCGAAAGCGTCCAGATCCGCGTTGCTGCGCGCCAGTTCCTGATTGCTGCGGGTCAGATCGTCGTTCAGGGTACGCAGTTCCTCGGCCCGGCGCACCACGATGTTCAGCAGGGCGCGGCGCAGCGTCCGGGCAGCCGCGACCTCCTCGGGCAGCCACGCGACGCTGCGGCCCCGCACGGTCTGCTGCCACGCCTCGAACGACCGGCGGGGTGACAGCCGCTCCGCCCCGTCCTCCGCGATCTGCACGGGTTTGCTGGGATCACCGCCCCAGGTGACCGTCTGGAGTTCCTCGGGCCGGAACCACGCCACGTAGTCACGCCTACGCGAGAGCTGCACCCCCAGCAGACCACTGGCCACATCCGTGAACGCCGCCGCTGGCGGATAGAGCTCACTCAGCGCGCGTGTATGGACGACGTCCGCCTCCGGCTGGGACCCCAGCCAGTCCTGCAGGGCGCGCACCTGCTCGGTGCCGGGCGTGCGGCCCATCCGGATCACCTCGCCGTCCAGGCACACGACCGCGCCCGTCGCGTCCACGAATTCCAGCAGCGGGGAGCCCTGACCCACGAGCGCTTCCATGAGGTCCGGCGCGTCCGTGAGGCGTTCCATCAGCTGCGCCTGCGCGCCCTGCAACTGCAGCTGGTACGTCTGATCCTGCCGTTCCTGCCACGCGCTGAGCTGCACGCTGGCCACCTGCCCGACCAGTTCACAGGCCGCGCGGACATTCGCGCTGAGTGCACGCGGCGAACCGTGATGGCAGGCGATCAGACCCCACAGCTGCGCGCCCCGCAGCAGGCTGATACTCATGGACGCGCCCACGCCCATGTTCTTCAGGTACTCCACGTGGATGGGGGAGACGCTGCGCAGCACGCAGTAACTCATGTCCAGCGGCGCCTCGCCCGGCAGGGCCAGCAGGCGCGCCGGCCGGTAGTGGACGTCCGTGATGATGCGCAGCATGTTCTGCACGTACAGCGCCCGCGCCTGCTGCGGGATGTCCGAGGCCGGGTAACGCAGCCCCAGGTAGGGGGTGACGTCCGGGCCGCACTTCTCGGCGATCACGGTGCCCGTCCCGTCGTCCGCGAACTGGTAGACCATCACCCGGTCAAAGCCCGTCAGGGTCTGCACCTCCTGCGCCGCCACCTCCACGACGTGATCAAGCGTCGCGGCTGCGTTCATGCGGGCCAGGGCCGAACGCACCAGCGAGTACGCATCCGTCACGACAGGCTGCACCGGGGTTGACTCGAATTCCAGAATGGTCAGGTCACCCAGGCAGTGAGCGGTCAGGTCGAAAGGACCCCGGCCGCGCACGGCAGCGTTCAGCAGGAGTAGCGGGTTCCGTTCCAGTCCGCCCGACGAGAGCGCACTGCGTACCTGAGCGGCCAGTTCAGGGGGCAGCAGGGCGTCCAGTGACTGCCCCAGCAGGCCGGCGCCCACCCCCAGCAGTTCCGGGAGGTTCTCGCTGATCTGGACGACTTCATCGCCACGGAGCGCCACCAGGGCGCCGTGCGGCTGCACTGCGCCGGGCACGTGGATCGGCTCACGGTCGCAGTTGGTCAGGTCGACCGGGGCGTCCAGGGCCGTCACGCGGGTGGGTTCATGGGTCATGCGGGCTCCGTCCGGCCATCCCCGGCCGGGTAGGTGAGGAAATCGAACGTCAGTGTAGCGGCCCGCACGGCCCGCGCAGCGAACTCGTCTGGCGCCGCGCTGCTGCGGTGCCGTTCGGTCAGGAGCGTCCCGAAACTCCGCCAGCGGGCCCCGACCTGCGGGCCGTACCCACCGTAGTAGTGAAGGTAATGCTCAGGCAGTCCCACACGGCGCAGCTGCCGGGTCACGACCTGCCCGCCCAGCGTGGCCCCTTCCAGCACGTACGCAGTACCCCAGGCCTCCGCTTCACTGCCGATCCACCGGGGGGCGGCCAGCGCAATGTCCGGGGCGCGTCCCAGGTTCGCCAGATCCCGGTCCAGGAGGGGCAGCTTCGCCCGGGTATCCCAGGCCAGCGCCTGCCAGGTCTCAGGGGGCAATGCGGTATGCAGCGCGTCCTGTACGGCGGGTTCCAGTGCCCTGTGCCGGGGATGGAGCCATGCCAGGATCGCGCTGTATTGACCAAGAGTCAGTTCTGCATTGAGGAGATTCAGATTCAGGGCCTGCTCGGCCCGTCGGTGGGCCAGAGCCGTTTCAGCCTTGAGCTGGGCCAGCAGCCCACCGGATTCACCGGGCAAAGCGGCAGTCATACCAGAAGTGCACGAAGTGCTCAATCTGCTTCACGAAACCCGGAAAATCCCGGCTCTTGACCATGTAGGAACTGGCAAGCAGATCGTAGGCCCGCGCCACGTCCTGTGACCGGTCCGAAGTGGAGAGGATCACGACGGGCAGGTGGCGCGTACGGGCAGCCGAGCGGATGGCGGCGATCACCTCAAATCCATTCATCTCAGGCATGTTGAGATCCAGAATGACGACGTCCGGCAGGGGCCGTTGCGGGTCATGCAGGGCAGCCAGCGCAGCGGGACCATCTGGACTGGTGTGCACCGTGACCACCCCGGCGTATTCAGAGAACGCTTCCTCTGCCAGCAGACGATCAGCCGGGTCGTCGTCCACGAGAAGGACGTTCAGCCGCTGCGGCAGGTGCGTCGTGTCGAGTTGGACGGCGTGCATGGCACAGAGCGTAGCAGCGGGCAGCTCAGTAGGGCAGGTGAAGCGCAGATTTTCATAAAGGTTCTATGAAGGGACCGGAGGGTGGCAGGAGCGTCAAGGGGAGGGGTTAACCCTCATGACGATGACGGGGCAAGTCGCCATATCGGCAAAGGCACTGCAGGCGCTGATTGTTGATTTTATTCTTTGAAAAAAGATCTTTAAAAAGATTGAATGATCATCATCAGGGCTGGTGCCTAACCGTGTGCCAGACGACGTAAATCTGGTTAAACCGCCTGAGTAGTCCGATAGTTCGGGCCCTGAATCGCCTGAGTAGTCCGATAGTTTGGGTGCTAAATCGCCTGAGTAGTCCGACACCACCACCAACAAACCGCCTGAGTAGTCCGATAGTTTGGGTGCTAAATCGCCTGAGTAGTCCGACACCACCACCAACAAACCGCCTGAGTAGTCCGATACTCCTACCCGCCTATCGCCTGAGTAGTCCGATAGTTCAAGCTCTGAATCGCCTGAGTAGTCCGATACCTTTCGCTGAAGCGGCGAAGCTTGAAAATTTATTCGTGTACGACGGGATTTTTCTCGCCCGTCGATTTTAAATCGCCTGAGTAGTCCGATAGGTCTCTGTGCAAGATCGCCTGAGTAGTCCGATAGACGGATTGTTCTGAAATTGCCTCCGAATCGCCTGAGTAGTCCGATAGGTCTGTCCTCTGTTCAGGAGGGGTACAAACTGAACGGGCTCTGTAGTCCCTGCCGCTCAGCTGCTCCTATGTTGCGCATCATGCCAAACGGGTATCATCGGCATTCAGAGGCGGGAGGTCGAGTGGCACGGAAGACAGCAGGTGCACCAGGCAAACGTTCGGGTCCCACGCGGGTTGCGCCCAGGCCAGCCTCAGACCTGATCCGCTTCGAGGAAGCCAACGTCGCCCGGCTGGGTCTGATCAGTGTGCAGGAGCGCATTCCCGAGGCCTACACCAGCTGGACGGTCGAATTTCACGTCGACGGCCGTCCGGCCCGCCTGACCTGTGACGCGGTGGCCAAGTACGGCGGCGTCCCACACGGCCTGGACGGGGACGTCGCCACCGCCATCATCGATCTGTACGTGGAAGCGGGGACGCCGGGCGACGGAACAGTGCGCACCACCGCGTACCAGATCCTGCGCCGCGCGGGTCTGGACACCTCGGGGCGTTACTACCAGAGCCTGCTCCAGACCCTCTTTCGGCTGCGAACGACCACCTACACCGCGTCCGAGGCGTGGCGGGACCACGGGCGTGGGAACTGGACGACGGCGACGTTCAACTACCTGTCGGAACTGGAGTTCACCAGTGACGACGAAGCCACTGAGCTGTCCAGCGGCAGTGTCCTGAAGATTCGACTCGCCGAACCGATCGTGCGGTCCATCCGCGCGCAGTACACCAAACCCCTGGATCTGGACTTCCTGACCAGTCTGGAACGCCCCCAGACCCGCGCCGTCTACCGGCTGCTCGACGCGCGCCGCTACGATCCGGTCGCGCCCGGCGTGATGCAGCGCACGCTGAGCGTGAACATCATCGAGTGGGCGGAAGCCTGCAAGATCGTTGACCGGCGCAGCAACAAGATCCGCGCGACGTTGCAGGGCGCGCACGAGGAACTCATGTTGCGCGGGTACCTCGAGGACGTCACGTACGAGGGCCGGGGCCGGGCCCAGACCATCAACTACCGGTTCGTTGCTCTGGACGCGCAGGCGAGTTCGCCGCTGATCGATACGCTGCGCAGCCACCGGGTGTCCCTGCCGGTCGCGCAGAAGCTCCTGACGGATTTCGGCGAGGCGCACGTCGAGACCCGGCTGCGCAAATTCGAGGCGCTGCTCGCCAGCGGGTACAAGGCGCGCAACCGCTCGGCCCTGCTCGTGGACGTCGTGCGGGACGATCAGGACAAGTACCCGGACATGCCGCCGGTGCCGCGCCCGGCCGCCGCGCCGGACGCACCCACCTACATGCCCACCCTGGATGAGGTCGCCAGTGAGGACGGCAGCCTGGAAGACCGCGTGGAGGCGGCCATGAAGACCGTGCAGTTCCTGCTGCGCGAGCGGCTGTCGGTCAGCGAGTACGCGCTGCTGCGCCTGGGCCTGATCCTGGGGCAGCTGGACTGCGCGCAGCTCACGCGGGAAGCCACGCGCGCCAAACGGGAAGACCGACTCGCCGAGTTCGTGACGGACCTGCTCGACGCCCTGCAGCATGTGCGGCTGGAAGCCAGCTGATCCCGGGTTGCTGACCCCCGGGCGCTGACCCGCCGCGGCGCCCCTGCCCTATAGTGACCGCATGACCGAAGACGCGCTCCTGAACGCCGTGCACGCGTGGCAGCGTGGGACGTTGCCCCGTGACACGCTCATCTCGCAGCTGACGGCGCTGGGACGCGCGGACGCGCCCCGCGTCACGGCGCTGATCTCGGCGATGCAGGCCGGTGCTCAGCTGTACGGGGACGCGCAGGGACCTGCGGCGTCCGGCCAGGCTGCAGAGTCCAGCACGGCCCTGTGGCGCGAGGAACTGATGAGCAGCCGCGCCTGCACCTGGGGGCAGGCCGGCATGCTGGTGGGACCCACGGTGCTGATCCTCACCGACGGGCGTCAGGGCGTCGTGCTGGGACAGCAGGACACCCGCGTACTGAACAGCAGCGTGAGCGGCTCGCTGATGCTGCTGTGTCAGACCATCGTCCTGGCCGAGCACGCCCTGAACGAACGAGACATGAAACAGCTGCAGGAGCAGCGCCTGGAAAGCGCCTCCACGTCCCTGAGCGAGATCGAACCCATCGGCTGAACGGCCCCCGGCAGCCCCGGCCCTGTACAGGCTGCGGGCGTGCTAGGGTCAGCCTCACCTGAGTGTGGGGAAGTCCGGTGTGAATCCGGCGCTGTCGCGCAGCGGTATGCGTTCATGGAACGCGAGCCCGAATGCCCCTCAGGGACGCCCACGGTTCCGTGGGCACCTCTCGCCGTCAGAGGGCCATCCAGGACGCTTCCGCCGCCCCCGATACGGGGTGGCGCGCCGCTCCGGCCCCACCGGGCCCCAGCGGTTTTTTTGTTGTGCCGCCGCTGCGCGCCCGGGCTGTCCCCGCCCGCGCACGTGTCGGAGTCTCACCATGAATACCCCTGTCCTGCTGGCCCTGGGCCTGCTCGGTTCACTGTCGGTTGCCGCCGCCACCTCATACCCCCTGACGGTCACGGACGACCTGGGCCGTACCGTGACCCTGAAGGCCGAGCCCCGGCGCATCATCGCGATGCTGCCCAGCCACACCGAAACGCTGGCCGCCCTCGGCGCCGCCGACAAACTGATCGCCACCGACACCTACAGCAACTACCCGCAGGCGGTCGTTGCGCGCCTGCCGAAGGTGGGCAGCGCGTACCAGCCGAACCTCGAGGCGATCCTGGCCCTGAAGCCGGATCTGGTGCTCGCCGACGAGTCGGCCGGGTCCCGCCTGACCCAGAAGCTGTCGCAGGCGGGGCTGACCGTGTACGGCGGGACGGGGCAGACCTTCAACGAGGTCTTCGAGAAGATCGCGGTGCTGGGCAAGCTCACCAACCGCGAGGCGAACGCCACGCGCCTGATCGCGGGGATGCGGGCCGATCTGAACGCCTTGCAGAGCAGCGTCGCGGGCCTGCCGAGGGTCAGCACGTACTACGAGATCGACCCCAGTCCGTACTCGGTGGGTCCGAACTCGTTCATCGGCACCCTGATCAGCAAGGCCGGTGGCCAGACCATCGTCCCCGGCACCCTGGGCGACTTCCCGAAACTCGATCCGGAACTCATCGTGCAGCGCAATCCGCAGGTCATGGTGGGCCTCACGCTGGACGACGCGCGCGCCCGGCCCGGCTGGGCGGGCCTGCGTGCCGTCACCGGCGGCCGCGTCTTCCGGCCCACCCCGGAGGAACGGGACGCGCTGAGTCGCCCGGGCCCCCGACTGGCGCAGGCCCTGCGGGCCCTGATCCGCTACCTGCACCCCGAGGCGCACCCATGAGTGAGCAGGCGCCCGGACCCAGCACCGGGGAGCGCCGCGCGCGGGCCATGCAGGAACTCACCGAGCAGCGCGACGCCTACCGAAAGCCCAGCGGCATCAGCAAGGGCCGCCGGGGCCTGCTGATCGTAAACACCGGTCACGGCAAGGGCAAGACCACCGCCGCGCTGGGCCTCATGATCCGCGCCCACGGCCGCGGCCTGCGCGTGCAGATGTTCCAGTTCCTGAAACACGACACCGCGAAATTCGGGGAGCACCGCACCCTGGACGCGCTGGGCATTCCCTACCAGGGGCTGGGGGACGGCTGGACGTGGCGCAGCCGTGACCTGGAGAACTCCGCGGCGCTGGCCGAGCACGGCTGGACCCTGGCCAAAGAGGCGATCCTGTCCGGCGAGTACGATCTGATCGTCCTGGATGAATTCACCTACCCACTCAAGTACGGCTGGGTGCCCTGGCCGGACGTGGACGCCACGCTGCGCGCGCGCGACCCGCGGCTGCACGTGGTGATCACCGGCCGCGACGCCCTGCCGGAACTCGTGGCGCTGGCCGACACCGTCAGCGAGGTTCACCCCGTCAAGCACGCCTACGAGCAGGGCATCGGGGGGCAGACCGGGATCGAGTACTGACCGGATTTCAGGTGTGCGGAGCAGTTGCCTCAGCGTGCCTGAAACAGGCTCAGTGAGACGCTCTGGACAGCAGCGGTTGACCCTTCGGTGGCAGTGGAAACCGCTGTGGCTGGGGCGGTCAAACCCGTCTCGGGGCGAACCTTCGCTGCGTCAGGAGGGGCGCCCGTCCCCGCGCCGCGCGGCCAGGAGGCGCACGGTCAGCAGGACGCTGAAGGCCACCACCACCATGACAGCGCTGAGCACCAGGGCCGGGCCGAGGTCACTGTCCAGCGCGCTGTAGATCGCCAGCGTCACGGTGCGGGTCTGGCCCTGCAGCGACCCGGCAAAGAGGATCGTCGCGCCGAATTCCCCCAGGGCGCGCGCCCAGGTGAGCACCAGCCCCTCGAGCAGGAAGGGAAAGGCCAGGGGCCACGTCACGAACCGGAAGGCGCGCCACGGTCCCGCGCCGTCGATCAGGGCCGCCGCTTCCGCGTCCCGGTCGACGGCGGCGAATCCGGCCTTGGCCGCCCGCAGGTAGAACGGCGCCGCCGTGAACAGTTGGGCCAGCACCACGGCGGCGGGTGAGAAGGCCAGGCTGATGCCCGCGAGTTCCAGCCCCGGGCCCAGCAGACCGCTGCGCCCGAACGTGAGGAGCAGCCCCAGGCCCGCCACGACCGGCGGCAGCACCACGGGCAGATCCAGCAGCGCGTCCAGCAGGGCCCGGCCCGGAAAGTCGCGCCGCGCCAGCAGGTAGGCCAGGGGCGTGCCGGTCAGTACCGTGATCACGAGGGTGACCATGGTCGTCCACAGGCTCACCCGCAGGGCGTCGAGCACGGCGGGACTGCGCAGGGTCGGCAGGAAGTCGGCGCCCAGACCGCGCGTCAGGAGCACCAGGGTGGGCAGCAGCAGGAAGGCCGCGAACAGCCCGCCCAGCAGCGCGCCCGCCCAGGGCAGAGGCCGGGCGTTCACGGACTCAGGAAGCCCCAGCGGCGCAGGATGGCCTGCCCCTCGCGGCCGGTCACGAAGGCCACGAAGGCCCGCGCGGCGTCTCCGTTCGCACTGGCGCGCAGCGTACCGATCGGGTAGTCGGCCAGCTGGTTGAAGCGGGAGGGCAGCGGTACGACCCGCACGGTCTTCTTCAGGGCAGGGGTGACGTCGCTGGCGTATACGACGGCGGCGTCGGCCTCGTTCAGGCTGACCTTCAGGGCCACCTGCCGCACGTTGCTCTCCTCGCTGACGACGTTGCCCAGCGCCCGCCGGGAGAAGTCCGGGCCGTAGGTGCCGGCGCGGTCGACGGCGCCCAGCATGCGCCGCGAGTAGTCTCCCACCGGCACGTTCGGTGCGGCCAGGACCAGCCGCACGCCCGCCCCGGCGAGGTCACGCACGGTCTGCACCTTCGGGTTGTTCCGCGGCGCGATGACGGTCAGGCGGTTGCGGGCGAGCACGGCGCGGGGGCCGAGCAGGCCGGCCAGCGGCGTGAACTGCGCGTCGCTGGCGCTGGCGAACACGTCGGCGCGCGCGCCGGCGGCCAGCTGGGTGCGCAGCACCTGCGATCCCGCGAACTGAAAGGTGGTGCGGTGCCCGGTGCGGGCGTCGAAGGTCCGCCCGATCTCGGTGAAGGCGTCGGTCAGGGACGAGGCGGCGAAGACGGTCAGGTTCGCCGCGCCCGCGGTCGGCAGCAGGATCAGGGTGGTGAGCAGCAACCATCGGTTCATGGGGTCTCCTGTGCCGCGCCGGGCGGCCGGTCTGGGCTCGGCGGTGCAGGACTCAGAGGTGTGGGAGTGAGCGGTTCGTAGCCCCCCAGGCTGCGCAGGTCGTCCTGGAAGGCGGCGTGCCGGGCGGCGTGCAGCAGCGCCTGCACCCCGGGATGCGCGAGGTGCCGTTCGGGGACCGCCAGATCGAAGGCGTCCGTGGTCAGGGGAATGAACGGCAGGCCGTGCGCCTGGGCGGCGGCGCGCGGGCCGGGCGCGACATCGGCCTCGCCCCGCGCCACGCACGCCGCGGCGTCCAGCGGTGAGGCCGCCAGGAGGGCCCCGGCGTGCCTCGCCCCGCGCTGCGCGGCGTTCAGGCCCGCCTGCGCCAGCCACATGTCGAGCAGGGTGCGTCCACCGGCGCCCGGCGCGCGGGTCACCAGCCGCAGGTGCGCGGCGCGCAGATCATCGGTGCGCTCCACACCGTGTGGATTGCCCGGGGCGAGGATCAGGCCCTGCTCGGCGCGCCACAGGGCGAAGAGGCGCGCGCCGGGCAGTTCCCGCGCGATCCACTCCTGATGCCGTTCCGGGCTGCCCAGATGCAGGCCCGCGGCGTGCACCTCACCGCGCGCGGCGGCGCGCAGGGCGTCCAGGCTGGCCGCCGGCACCCACGCGGCCCGGGCGTCACTGTCCACGCGGCTGCACAGGAGGCCCAGCGCGGGGTCGCAGCCGGCGACCAGTGCGGTGCGCCGCGCCTCGTCCAGCGAACCCAGGACGTCCACCACGCCCTGCCCGGCCCCACTGGCGACGCCGTCCGCCGGGGCGCGCAGGCCCGCCTCGCCCGAGAGGGCCAGGGCGCGCCACCGGCCATCCACGTCGGCCAGCCGGACGCGCGTGCCCGGTGGCAGGTGGGTCAGTCCCCCGGCCTCGACCTGCGGCAGCGGCAGGCTGAACAGGTCCTCGACCTGACAGCGCAGCGTGCGGGCCAGGTGCAGGGCCAGCAGCGTGCTGGGAATCGCGGCGCCCGCCTCGATGCGGCTCAGGGCCTGACGGGAGATGCCGACCTGCGCGGCCAGCGCGGCCCCGCTGAGTCCGGCGCCCTCGCGCCGTTCACGGACGGCGCTGCGCCACGCGGCCCTGCTGTCTCCCCCCATACCCAGAACGTAAAGCTGACATGACACCCTGTCAAGCGGGCATACCCGAAGTGGTTTGCCCTCCCCCCGCGCCGGACACTACAGTGAAACGCGATGAGCGGCGCCCCCACTCCCCCCGACGAGGCCCAGCGGCTGAAGACCCTCGCCGCCTACGGCATCCTGGACACTCCACCGGAGCCGCAGTTCGACCGGATCGTGCGCCTCGCCCGGCACCTCCTGCGCACGCCCGTGGCCACCATCAACTTCATCGACCAGGCCCGGCAGTGGAGCAAGGCCAGCGTCGGACTGGGCAGTGACCCCGTGGACCGCCGGGACGCCCTGTGCGCCTGGACGATCCTGCAGGATCAGCCCACCGTGATCGAGAACGCCCGCACCGATCCCAGATTCGCGACCAATCCCATGGTGACGGGCGACCCGCACATTCACATGTACGCCGGGGCGCCCCTGGTCACGCCCGGCGGGCAGCGGATCGGGACCCTGTGCGTCACGGACGACCAGCCCCACCCGCTCAGCGCCGGTGACGTGCAGGCGCTGCAGGATCTGGCGGCGCTGGTCGTGACGGAACTCGAACTCCGCGCCGCCCAGCAACGGCTGCTCCTGACCCTGGACGCGCAGCGCGACCGCAGCGCCGAACTGCAGCGCAGCCTCGATCAGGCGCAGACCCTGACCGGCGTGCATCAGCTGCTGCAACTCGAGCTGGAACCGCGCGACACGCTGCTGGCCGTGGCGTCCCTGCTGGGGGACACGCTGGACGCCGATCACGCCGGGCTGTGCCGCACCCAGGGCGCCGAGGTCGACGTTCAGATCAGTCACGTCCGCGCCAATCTGCCCCTGGAGCAGCAGTCGCTGCCCGGCGCGGCGGACGTCATCGTGCGGCTGGGCCTGAACACGGTCCGGACGCCGCTGTACATCCCTGACCTGGGAGCCCTGGCCGCCGAGCGGCAGGTGCCCGTCAGCGGCAACGTGCAGCAGGTGGCGGTCATCCCGGCCGGTGAGGAACCCGGCGGGCCGGTCAACCTGATCTTCACGCGGCGCCGGGACCACCCGGTGCCGACCTGGCGGACGGCGGACCGCAGCCTGCTGGAGGCGGCCGGGCGCGCCGCGCAGCAGATGCTCGAACACCGGCAGGCGCAGGCCTGGGCGCGCCGAGACGCCCTGACCGGCATCCTCAACCGCCGCGCCTTCGAGGAGGACTACGCCGCGCTGACCGAGGTGCCCTTCACGCTGGCCCTGCTGGACCTGGACGGCCTCAAGGGGCTGAACGACACGGCCGGGCACGCGCAGGGCGACAAGCTGCTGCGGATCTTCGCGGCGGCACTGGCCGCCGACCTGGGCAGCGCCGCCCAGGTCTACCGCTACGGCGGGGACGAGTTCGTCGTGCTGACCGAGACGGTCACCGAGGATCGCCTGCTGGACCATGTGGACGCCGCCGTGCTGGCCGCGCGGCAGCTCAGTCCCCTGATGGGCGTGAGCGTCGGGACGGTCCGCAGTGACGAGGCGGACCGCGCCGCGCTGCTTCACCTGGCCGACACCCGCATGTACGAGAGCAAACGCCGCCGCGCCGCCGCCCGCCGCTGATCGGCGTCAGCCCGTCCGGGCCGCCAGGGTATTCCCGACGGCTCGCCGCAGGCGCTGGATGTCGAACGCGGTATGGCGGGTCGGGTGCACGCGGTTCGTGAGCAGCACCCACGCCAGCCCCCGCGTCGGATCGACCCACAGGCCGGTGCCGGTGAAGCCGGTGTGTCCGGCCGCCTGCGGGCTGCACAGGCTGCCGCCACTCCAGCCGGGGCTCGCGTGCACGAACGCCAGGGTCCGTTCCGGTACCTGCGGCGTCAGGGCGAGGTGCTGCGCCGCCGGGGACAGCCACCCGCCGCGCAGGAGCCGCTCGGCCTGCGCCAGTGTGCCGTCCAGGGTGCCGAACAGCCCCGCGTGCCCGGCGACGCCGCCCAGCGCGGCGGCATTCTCGTCGTGGGTCTCGCCGGTCAGGAGCCGCTCGCGCCACGCGCAGACTTCCGTGGAGACCGTCTGCCCGGCGTCCGGCGTGAAGGTCAGGCCGGGGTCGAGGTGAAAGGCACGCAGGGAGGAGGTGCGGACGCGTTCCAGCACGCGGCCCAGCAGGCCGTAGCCCAGGTCCGAGTACCGGACGGAACCGGGGTCGGTCATGGCCCAGGGTTCCTGAAGGAAGCGGGCGCGGATGGTCGCGGCGTCCCCCCAGGTGTACATCGGTGTCCAGGCCGGCAGCCCGGCCGTGTGGGTGAGCAGCTGCCGCAGCGTGCGCTCCCGCAGCGGCGTCTCCTGCATCCACCCCAGGTCCGGCAGGTGCCGGGACAGGGGGTCGTCCAGGTCGAGCAGGCCGTCCTCGGCGGCGCGCAGCACCTCGCGCGCGGTGAACAGCGGTTTGGTCAGGCTGGCCAGATCCCACCACTCGCCCCCGGTCAGCGCCGGACCGCCGTGCCGGGTGTGGCCCAGGACCAGGGTGTCCCGCTCGCCGCTGGCCGTGACGACCCCCAGGGCCGCTGCGCTGGGCCCGCCGGGCCCGACGGCGGCGCGCAGCAGCGCCGCGGTGCGGTCCGGGATCACCGGGCGTCCAGGGCGGCGCGGGCCTGACCGTCCGCGGCGTCCAGGCGGGTGCGGGCCTCGTCGGCGGGAATACCCAGGCGCAGCGCGACGATGGCGGTCTTCACCTGCCCACCGGCCTCGACCAGCGCGGCGCGGGCCCGGGGCTCCTCGCAGCCGGTGGCGTGCTGCACCAGCCGCACGGCGCGGGCCTCCAGTTTGGCGTTCGTGGCCTTCAGGTCCACCATCAGGTTGCCGTACACCTTGCCCAGCCGCACCATCAGGGCGCTGGAGAGGGTGTTCAGCGCGATCTTCTGGGACGTGCCGGCCTTCAGGCGGGTCGAGCCGCTGATGATCTCCGGCCCCGTGTCGAGCAGGACCGCGCAGTCGGCCCCGGTCAGGATCGGTGTGCCCGCGTTGTTCGCCAGGCCGATCACGAGGGTGCCGGCCTCGCGCGCCGCCTGCATGGCGCCCAGCACCCAGGGCGTAGTGCCGCTGGCGGCCACGGCGATCAGCACGTCGTCCGGCCCCGCCCCGACCCCCCGCAGGGCCGCGTACCCGTCCTCGCGGTCGTCCTCGGCGCCCTCGACCGCCTCGCGGATGGCGCGCTCACCCCCGGCGATCAGCGGCACGGCCCGCGCGGGCGGCCACGAGAAGGTGGGGGTCAGTTCGGTGGCGTCCAGGACGCCCAGGCGGCCGCTGGTCCCCGCCCCGGCGTACAGCAGGCGCCCGCCACGGCGCAGCCGGGGCAGCGCGGCGTCGGCCGCGGCACCCAGGGCCGGACCGGCGCGGCGGGCGGCGTCCACGGCGTCCAGCTGGTCGTCGAGCAGCGCCTGCACGAGATCCGGCGTGCCCAGCTGATCCAGGTCCGGGTGGGCGGGGTTTACGGCCTCCGTGCGCAGGCCGGCGGGGGACAGCGGGGCTGCCCGCAGGGGTTCTGGGGGCCGCGTGCCGGTGAGCGCGTCGGGGCCGGGCGGGCTGGCGTCGGGGTTCAGGGAGTGCGTCATGAGGCTCCGGGGGCAGGACTCCACTTGCCGGTGCGCGCGGCGTGCGCCGCCCCGGTCGTGTGGGCGAGGGTGCTGGGCCAGCCCTGCGCGTGTGCGTAGCCCAGGAACGCGAAGGCGGCGGCCTCGCGGGTGGCGTCGGTGAAGCCCCGCGCGTCCCAGCCCAGGTCGGCGAAGGTGACGAGCGGCACCGGGGCCAGGGTGCGGGTCAGGGCCGCGCGCAGCGCCGGGTTGCGCGCCCCGCCGCCCGCCACGATCACCTCGTGTGGCGCGTCGGGCAGCCAGCGCAGCGCGGCGGCGACCGTCCGGGCCGTGAACTCGGTGGCGGTGGCCGCCTGGTCCGGGGTGCTCAGGGGGGTGGGGGCCGGCAGGCGCGAGAGCGTCCAGACCTCCCGCCCGGTGGCTTTCGGTGGGGGAGCGGCGAGTTCCGGGTGGGCCAGCCAGGCGTGCAGGGTGGGTTCATGCACCCGCCCCGCGCGGGCCAGCGCGCCGCCCTCGTCGCAGGGGAGGCCCACCTGGGCGGCGATCTCGTCGAGCAGGCAGTTGGCCGGTCCGGTGTCGAAGGCCTGCACGCGCGCCGGGTCGGTCCCGGGCAGCAGAGTCAGGTTGGCGATCCCGCCGAGATTCAGCAGCAGCCGGGTCACGCCGGGCTGTGCGAACAGCGCCCAGTCCGCGAACGGCACCAGCGGGGCGCCCACCCCCCCGGCGGCCACGTCGGCCGGGCGGAAGTCGCTCACGACCGCCCGGCCGGTGGCCTGGGCGATCAGGGCCGCCTCGCCCAGTTGCAGGGTGGCGGGGCGGTGCCAGCCGCGCGCCGCGTCCGACCGGGGGTGGTGCTGCACGGTCTGGCCGTGGCTGGCGATCAGGTCGGCGTCGCGGGCCAGCGGCGCGGCGGCCTGCGCGAAGGCCTCACCCAGCGCCCAGTGCAGCTGGGTCAGTTCGCCCGGCGTGCCCTCGTCACGGATGGCGCGCAGCACGGCCGCGCGCAGGTCCGGCGGGTACGGCGTGAAGGTGTGCGCCACCACCCGGCCGCGCGGCGTGCCGTCCGGCAGGCTCAGTGGCGCGCGCGCGCCCAGCGCCGGCCAGCCCGGCAGTTCGAGCAGGGCCGCGTCGATGCCGTCGGCGCTGGTGCCGCTCATCAGGCCCAGCACGCGCGGGGTCACGCGCCGCCCTGGAGTTCCATCACGAAGTCGTAGCGGTCGCCGCGGTAGTGGGCGCGGGCGTACTCGATGGGGCGGCCCCCCTGCAGCCAGGACACGCGGTCGGTGGTCAGCAGGGCGGCGCCCACCGTGACGTTCAGCAGCGGGGCCAGCGTCAGGTCGGCGTTCACGGCGCGCAGGTGGCGGATGGCGCGCGCCGGACTCAGGCCGCGCCCGGCAAGCAGGGCGTACAGGCTGGCGTCGTGCACGTCGGCCTCGCTCAGCGGGCCGACGAGCGCGGCGGGCAGGGTGGAGTCCTCGACCGCCAGCGGTTCACCGTCGGCGGTGCGGACGCGGCGCAGCCGGTAGACCAGGTCGCTGGGCGAGAGGGCCAGACTCATGGCCTCCTGCGCGGTGGGCCGGGCGCGTTCGAAGTTCAGAATGCGCGCGCCGGGCCGCTGCCCGCGCGAGCGGACGTCCTCGGAGAAGGAGGAGAGCAGGCCCAGCGTGCGGGCCGGCAGGTCGCCGGGGCGGGGCGGCGGCGTGACGAAGGTGCCGCTGCCGTGCCGCCGGGTGAGCAGCCCCTGCTGCGCGAGCAGCCCGAGTGCCTGCCGCACGGTGACGCGCGAGACCCCGAGGTGCGCGGCGAGGTCGCGTTCGGCGGGCAGGGCGCTGCCGGGGCGCAGCTGGCCGCTGTCGATGCGCTGCGTGAGGCCCTGCGCCACCTGCACGTAGACGGGGGTGGCGCTGGCACTGTCGAGCGGGATACTCCAGAGGGAGGACGTGGGCAGCATTCATCAGAGCGTACCACTGTCAGTCCACTTTACAAGAGGGTTGCAAGTGGAAGGGAATTGGTATTAGGCTGTCCGGAATCAAATCACCGCGCTCACCCCCGACCCTCCGGAGGTTCCCTATGCACGCACGTACCCTGACCCTGCTCACCCTCGCCCTGCTCGGCACCGCCCACGCCGCCCCCAAGAAGGTCACCGGCTACGGCAGCCTGGGCGTCGTCGGCGGCAAGAGCGGCGGCACCTACACCCTGCCCCTGGGTGACAGCCCCCAGAGCCTCTTCTACTACGGCGCCATCGACAACAACCTGGGCCTGGTCTCCCAGCAGCTGTTCGACGGCCTGGTCGAATTCAACCTCTCCACCTACAAGATCGAGCCCGCCCTGGCCGAGAGCTGGACGATCAGCCCCGACGGCAAGACCTACACCTTCAAGCTCCGCCAGGGCGTCAAGTGGAGTGACGGGCAGGCCTTCAACGCCGACGACGTGATCTTCACGTACAGGAACATGATCATGAACCCCGAGTCCCGCGCCGGGGACCCCGGGAACTTCAAGCTGGGCGGCCAGGACATCACCATCAGCAAGGTCGACGCCATGACCGTGCGCTTCAACCTGCCGCGCCCCGCACCCGCCTTCCTGCTCCAGCAGCGCTACTTCATCATGCCGCAGCACAAACTCGCCAAGTACGGCCAGGAGAGCGGCGCCAAGCCCGGCGACATCAACAGCGCCTGGCCCACCAACGTCGCGGAAACCGAAGTGGTCGGCACCGGCCCCTTCAAACTGAGCAACTACGCGGCCGGGCAGAAGGTCACCCTGGCCCGCAACACCAACTACTGGAAGGTGGACGCCGCCGGCAAGCAGCTGCCGTACCTCGACAAGCTGGAATTCCTGATCATCCGCGACCCGCAGGCGCAGGTGGCGCAGTTCCTGGCCGGGAACCTCGACCAGCTGAACATCACCGGCGCGCAGTTCCCCGACCTGAAGCAGAAGGAGGTGGCGGGCGCACCCTTCAAGGTCAACCGCTCCACCGCCCTATTCGGCAGCCCGCCCTTCGTCGCGTACAACTTCGACGCGAAGAACGCCGCGCTGGCCAAGGTCTTCAGCGACGTGCGCTTCCGCCGCGCCATGCAGAGCGCCGTGAACCGCGAGCGCATCATCGACACCGTGTACAACGGGCTGGCCAGCCTGCCCGGGCACGGCGTCGCCCCGGCCAACAAGGCCTTCTACGCGAACACCACCCGCCAGCTCGGCAGCTTCAGCCTCCAGGGCGCGAACGACGCGCTCGACGCCATGGGGCTCAAGAAGCGCAACGCGGCCGGCATCCGCCTGCTCCCGAACGGGCAGCCCCTCGAACTCGACCTGACCTACGGCACCGACAGCGCCGTGTACCCGCCCATCGCCACGATCCTCCAGAGCGACTTCGCCAAGGTGGGCGTGAAGGTCAACCTCAAGGGCATCCTCAGCAGCCGCCTGCTCGCCACCGGCCAGAGCGGCGACTGGGAGATGATCCTGCACGCCTTCGGCGACCAGCCCGACCCCGAACTGCGCCGCCCCATCTGGCAGCCCGGCGGCAGCCTGTACTACTGGCACCGCGCCCCGCAGCCCGCCAAGGACGGCGACCCCGCCAACACCGCCAAGATGGCCCCGTGGGAAAAGGAGATCTACGACATCTTCAACAAGGCCGCCGTGGAACCCAACGCCGCCACCCGCAAAGCGCTGTACACCCGCTGGCAGCTGCTGTTTGCGCAGAACCTGCCGGTCACGCCCATCGCCAAGCCCGAGAACATCGGGGCCGTCAGCAACAAGTACGGCAACTACGTGTATAACCTCGGCGTGATTCCCGGGTACAACCCCGTCCCGCTGATCTACCAGAAATAAGGGCTGTGGGGGGTGGCGTGCGGGTGACCGGCCGTGAGCGGCCAGACCTGCACCCACCCCCGTTCCATTGTGACCAGGAGGTTCACGTGCTGTTCCCGATTCCCCCCCATTCCCACCCCGCGTGCCGGCCATGCTGACGTACACCGTCCGCCGCCTGCTGGGCATGATTCCCACGCTGCTGCTCATCAGCGTGGTGTGTTTCGCGGTCATCCAGCTGCAACCCGGCAGTTTCCTCGACCAGTACCGCGAGGATCCGCGCGTGACCCCCGAGGCCCTGCAGGCCATGACCCGGCAGCTGGGCCTGGACCAGCCGGTCTGGATGCAGTACCTGAACTGGATCAAGGGCATCGTGCTGCACGGTGACTTCGGGTACTCGTTCGCCAACAGCCGCCCCGTCAGCAGCCTGATCTGGGAACGGCTGGGCTGGACGGTCTTCCTGGCCGTCCTGACCCTACTGGTCTCCTGGGTGGTGGCGGTCCCGCTGGGCATCTACACCGCGCTGCACCGCCACCGCAAACGCAGCGCCGCCCTGAACTTCCTGGGGTACCTGAGCCTCGCCACGCCGGACTTCCTGGTGGCGCTCCTCCTGATCGCGCTGGTGCTCGCCATGGGCGGCACGAACGTGGGGGGCCTGTTCAGCCCGGACATGATCGACGCGCCCTGGAGTGTCGCGCGCGTGCTGGACCTGCTCGCGCACCTGTGGATTCCCATGATCGCGATCGGTCTGGAAGGCGTGGCGGGCCTGATGCGGCAGATGCGCGCCTCCATGCTCGACGTGCTCACCCAGGACTTCATCCGCACCGCGCGCGCCAAGGGCGCCACCGGCCAGCGGGTGCTGTGGGGGCACGCGGTGCGCAACGCCGTGAACCCCCTGATCAGCCTCGCGGGCCTGAGCCTGCCCAGTCTGATCAGCGGCACGATCATCGCCAGCATCGTCCTGAACCTCCCGACCATCGGCCCGTACCTGTACGACGCCCTGCTGAACAAGGACCAGTTCGTGGCCATGACCCTGCTGATGTTCAGCGCCCTGCTGCTCCTGATCGGCAACCTCCTGAGTGACCTGGCCCTGGCCTGGGCCGACCCGCGCGTGAGGTTCGAATGACTGCCCTGCCCGCCGCGCCGACCCGCGCGCCCGCCCGCCTCACGCCCGCCCAGCTGGCCCTGCGCCGCTTCCGCCGCTCCCGCGCTGGCGTGCTCAGCGCCTGGGTGCTCGCCGCGCTGTACCTGATGGCCCTGCTGTCCGGATTCCTGGCGCCGTACTCCATCACCGCGCAGCATGAGGAGTACCCCTACCAGCGGCCCCAGGCGGTGCACCTCGTGCACGACGGCCAGCTCATGCGGCCCTTCGTGTACGGCTTTACGAAGACCCGCGACCCCGTGACCTTCGCCAGCACCTTCAGCGAGGACCGCACCCGGCCCATTCCCATCCTGTTCCTCGTGCGGGGCGACGACCCGACCGAGAGCCGCTACTCGCTGCTGGGGGTCTTCAAGAGCCAGTGGCACCTGTTCGGTGTCCGGGACGGGTACTACTTCCCGCTGGGCACCGACAAGTTCGGCCGCGACCTGCTGTCACGCATGCTGGTCGGCTCGCAGGTGAGCCTCACGGTCGGACTGATCGGCATCCTGATCAGCTTCACCATCGGGATCGTGCTGGGCGGCATCAGCGGGTATTTCGGCGGCTGGGTGGACAACCTCATCCAGCGGCTGGTCGAGGTGCTGCTGTCGTTCCCGCGCCTGCCCATCCTGCTCGCCCTGAGCACCATCATTCCCGCCAAGTGGCCCAGTACCTGGGTGTACCTGGGCATCGTGGCGGTGCTCGCCCTGATCGGCTGGGCCGGACTGGCGCGCGTGGTGCGCGGTCAGGTCATTAGCGCGCGTGGCCTGGACTACGTGCAGGCGGCCCGGGCCATCGGCGCGCAGGACCTGCGCGTGATCCTGCGGCACATCATGCCCAACCTCAGCTCCTTCCTGATCGTCACCGCCACCCTCGCCCTGCCCGGCTACATCCTGGGCGAGAGCGCCCTGAGCTTCCTGGGCCTGGGCATCAAGGAACCCATGACGAGCTGGGGCCTGCTGCTGAAAGACGCGCAGAACTTCGAGACGCTCAGTCAGCACCCCTGGCTGCTGCTGCCCGGCGTGCTGATCGTGATCAGCGTCCTGGCCTTCAACTTCGTGGGCGACGCCCTGCGCGACGCCGCCGACACCCAGAGTCGCTGACACCAGCGGCCATCGTCCCGGACCGGCTGTGCCCTGAACAGGGGCCGCACCGATCCGGGACGATCAGGTTCAGGCCGTGTCCGTCACGGCCGCCAGCCGGGCCGCTCAGGTGTACTTCAGCGCTTCCATCAGCTCGGCGACGATCTCCTCGCTGTCGCCGCGCTGGGCGGCTGTCGCCACGTGGGCCTGCAGGTGGCCGCGCAGCACGACCTCGCCCGCCCCGCTCAGGGCGCCCTGCACCGCCTTGATCTGCCGCAGGACGTCCACGCAGTAGGCGTCCGGGTCGTCCAGCATACGGATGATGCTCTCCAGGTGGCCGCGCGCGATGTTCAGTCGGCGCGAGGCGCGCTTGCGGGCGTCGTCCGGCATGCACAGGTGCCGGGCCTCACCGGTCGCAGCGGGCGTATCCGGGTGACAGGGCGCGGCGGGCATGTCAGGCGCGGGCCTGGGCGACGTACCCTTCCTCCGTGACGGCGTGGATCAGGGCCTGCAGGTCGGCGTCGCCGGTCACGGTGGCCTGTCCGGCCGTGCGGTCGACCTGCACGCTCTGGACGCCGGGTACGCCCTGGAGAGCGTCACGGACAGCTTTCTCGCAGTGGCCGCAGGTCATGCCGCTGATGGTCAGTTCGGTGGTCATACCCAATGCTAGAACCCCCCGGGGGGGATTGCAAGCCGGGCTGTCCGGCTGCACCTCCCTTCCGGGGAACTCATTCAAGATCGCATGATCAAGGTGAGATGGATTTATACGGCTGACGCGGACTCCGGCGTCCCCAGGGGGAGGGTCGCCTCAGTCGTCCCAGCCGGCCAGGATCTTGTCCAGCGTGATCGGGAAGTCCCGGACGCGCACGCCGCTGGCGTTGTACACGGCGTTCGCCACGGCCGCGCCGACCCCGCTGATGCCCAGTTCGCCGACGCCCTTGGCGCGCAGCGGGCTGGACTGGTCGTCGAGTTCATCGAGGAACAGCACGTCCAGATCCGGGATGTCCGCGTGCACCGGCACGTGATACTCGCCCAGGTCGTGGTTCACGAACAGGCCCAGGTCGTGGTCCACATGCAGGGCCTCCATCAGCGCGCTCCCGATCCCCATGGTCATGCCGCCCAGGCACTGGCTGCGCGCGGTGACCGGGTTCAGAATCCGTCCGGCCGCGACGACGCTCAGCGCCCGGCGCACGCGGACCTCGCCGGTGTGGGCGTTCACACCGACCTCCACGAAGTGCGCGCCGAACCCCGCCTGCATGAACTGCTCGGTCAGGTCGCCGTAGGTCATGCGGGCCGTGGCCTCCACGCCGCCTTTCCCGGCCAGCTCGCTCAGCTCGGTGCACTCGGCGCCCTGCCAGACCTTGCCGCCCCGGAACACGGCGTTGGCACTCTGGTACCCGGCCTTCTGCGCCAGATCGCGCCGCAGTTCGTCGCACGCGGCGTACACCCCGGCGGAGCTGCTGTTCGCGCCCCACGAACCGCCCGACCCGCTCGCCTGCGGGAAGTCCGAGTCGCCCAGTTTCACCTCGACCTGATTCAGGTCCAGGCCCAGCATCTCGGCGGCGACCTGGGCCAGCACGGTGTAGCTGCCCGTGCCGATGTCGGTCATCTGCGTCTCGACGGTCAGCGTGCCGCCCGGGTTCAGGCGGACGGTCGCGCCGGACGGCATGACGAGGTTCGTGCGGAACGCGGAGGCCACCCCGTACCCGACGTACCACTCGCCGTCCTGCCGCTCGCGGGGCGCGCGGGGCCGGTCGTCCCAGCCGAAGGCCTTCGCGCCGGTCCGCAGCGCGGCCGCCAGCCGGCGCGACGAGAAGGGCCGCTTCGGGCCTTTCTCGGGGTCGAACTGCACGTCGTTACGCAGGCGCAGCTCGACCGGGTCGAGGCCCAGCTTCTCGGCGAGTTCGTCCATCGCCCCTTCCAGCGCGAGCATGCCCACCGCCTCGCCGGGGGCGCGCATGCTCGCGCCGGGCGGCAGGTCGAGTTCGCTCTGACGGGTGCGGATCTGGCGGTGCTCGCCGCCGTACAGGTACTTCGTCTGCTCGCAGGCGGGTTCGCTGTCCCCGCCTGGGAGGTTGCCGGTCCAGGTGTCGTGCCCGACGGCGTGCAGGGTGCCGTCCGGGTCGGCGCCCAGGCGGACGCGCTGGATGGTCGCGGCGCGGTGCGAGGTGTTGTTGAAGATCAGCGGGCGGTGCAGGGTCGTCTTGACCGGGCGGCCCAGCAGCCGGGCGGCGGCGGCCGACAGCACCGCGTCCGAGAAGAACAGCAGCTTCGTGCCGAAGCCGCCGCCGATGAACGCCGCGACGACCCGCACGTCCTTCTGCGGGACGTTCAGGGTCAGCGCCAGCCCGCGCCGCACCCAGTGCACGACCTGATGCGCGGTGTGCACGGTGAGCTGGTCGCCGTCCCACTGCGCGATGGTCGCGTGCGGCTCCATGGGTGCCTGCGACTGGTCGGGGGTGGTGAAGGTCAGGTCCACAGTCGCGGCAGCGTCCGCGAAGGCCGACTCGAAGTCCCCCACGACGCTGTCCACGGCGTCCTTGGGTTCCTTGCCGCTGTCCACCGTGTCGGCCAGCGTGAACTGCCCGGGTGTGACCTCGTACTCGACCTCAATCAGGTTCGCGGCGGCGCGGGCCTGCTCGAAGGTCTCGGCCACCACGAACGCGACCGCCTGATGGTAGTGGCGGATCTCGGGGCCGCTCAGCTGCGGGGAGGCTTCCCGCTGCTGGGGGACGGGCGTGTCGCTCCTGGCCTGGGCGGGCATGTTCTCGTGCGTGAGGACCAGCAGCACGCCCGGCGCGGCCTCCGCCTGCGTGGTGTCGATGCGCGTCACGCGGCCGTGCGCGATGCCCGCGCCCAGCACGAAGCCGTAGGTGGGCGCCTCGGGCAGCCCGTACTCGTAGGCGTAGGGGGCCTGACCGCTGACCTTCAGCGGGCCCTCGATGCGGGTGAAGGGCCGCGTGACCACACGCTCCTGATCGATGGGGTTGGGGGGGGACGCCTGCTCGAACTTCATGCCTGGGCCTCCTGGCCCGCCTGGGCCAGCACGGCCTTCAGGGTGCGGCGCAGCAGCGGCACCTTGAAGGCGTTCTCCTCGGTGGGACGCGCGCCCTCGAAGGCGCGGTCGATCAGGGCGTCGGCCCGCCCGTCCGCCTTCGCCTGGGCGTAGGCGTCCTCGGCATCCGGGACGCGCCAGGGGCGCGGGGCGACCCCGCCGAAGGCCACGCGGACCCGGTCGCCGTCCACGATGGCCGCCACCGACACCAGCGCGAACGCGTACGACGCGCGGTCGCGGACCTTGCGGTACAGGTGCGTGCCGCCCACCGGGGGGGGCAGGGTCACGCCGGTGATCAGCTCGCCGGGTTCGAGGGTGGTTTCGAGGTGCGGGGTGTCCTCCGGCAGGCGGTAGAACTCGTCCAGCGTCAGGGTGCGCGCCGTGCCGTCGGGTTTCAGGGTGCTCACCGTGGCGTCCAGCACGCGCAGCGCGACGGCCATGTCGGACGGGTGCTGCGCGATGCAGGCGTCGCTCGTGCCGATGACGGCCAGCGTGCGGCTCAGGCCGCGCAGCGCCGCGCAGCCCGTGCCGGGATCGCGTTTGTTGCACGGGAGGTTCGTGTCGTAGAAGTACGGGCAGCGCGCGCGCTGCAGGAGGTTCCCGCCGGTGGTGGCCTTGTTGCGGATCTGCCCCGACGCGCCCGCCACGATGGCGCGGGTCAGCACGGCGTAGTCGGCCTTCACGCGCGGGTGGTTGGCCAGATCGGTGTTCGTGACGAGGGCGCCCACGTGCAGCCCGCCGTCCGGGGTGTCGGTCACGTCGCGCAGGTTCAGGCGACTGACGTCCACGAGCCGGCTGGGCTGCTCGATGTCGAGTTTCATCAGGTCCAGCAGGTTCGTGCCGCCCGCGATGAATTTCGTGCCGGTGGCCTCGGCGGCCTGCGCGGCGGCCTGGGGCGTGTCCGCGCGGGTGTACGAGAAGGCCCTCACGCGCCGTCTCCGGCGGCGTGGACTTCGGTCACGGCCGCGATGATGTTCGGGTACGCGGCGCAGCGGCAGATGTTGCCGCTCAGGCGCTCGCGGAGTTCCTCGGCGCTGAACGTCACGGCGTCCAGGTCGGCGGTCACGTGGCTGGGCACGCCCCGGGCGATCTCGTCGAGCGTGCCCACCGAGGAGCACAGCTGCCCCGGCGTGCAGTACCCGCACTGGTAGCCGTCGTGGCGGACGAAGGCATCCTGCAGCGGGTGCAGGTGGTCCGGGGTGCCCAGCCCCTCGACGGTGGTGACGCTCTGCCCGTCGTGCATGACCGCCAGGGTCAGGCAGCTCAGGACGCGCTGGCCGTCCAGCAGGACGGTGCAGGCGCCGCACTGGCCGTGATCGCAGCCTTTCTTCGTGCCGGTCAGGTGCAGGTGTTCACGCAGGGTGTCCAGCAGGGTCACGCGCGGGTCGATGGTCAGTTCGTGCGTCTCGCCGTTCACGCTCAGCGTGACGGGCAGGCGCGGCAGGTCGGCCCCACTCGGGGCCTGGGGGGACTGGGTCATGCGTGTGAAACCTCCGGGAACTGGGGGGCGTCGGCCACCGCCACCGGCTGAACACCGGTCGGCCCACCGGAAACGCGGTGGGCACGGGGCAGCGGAAGGCCTGTCCCCTGTACCTTCGTCTATTTCCTGCCGGGCTTCACCGGGCAGCGGTTCACCTGGGCTTTATGCTCTGCCCGCCGGGGTCGGCCGGGCCGGGTCGGTGCGCCGCAGGAACCGCGCGAGCAGCGTCACGCCTGCGAAGCACAGCCCGGCGGTCAGCCCGAACCACAGCCCGCGTGGCCCCAGGCCCAGCCCGAAGGCCAGTGCGGCGCCGCGGCCCAGGCCCAGCGCCCAGTAGGCGACCAGCGAGATCATCAGTGGCCAGCGCGTGTCCTGCAGGCCGCGCAGCGCGGCATTCGCGGTCACCTGCAGCCCGTCGAAGGCCTGGAACAGCGTGGCGATCAGCAGCAGGGCCGCCGCGCCCCCCACGAGCGCCGCGTTCCCCGGGTCGCGGACATTCACGAACACGCCAATCACCAATTCCGGCGTCAGGACGTACGTCAGGCTGACGAGCAGCATCACCGCGATCGCCAGCGCCATACCCAGCAGGCCCGCGCGGCGCGACAGGCGCAGCTGGCCCGCCCCGGCGTGCTGCGCCACCCGGATGCCGGTGGCGGTCGCCAGTCCCAGCGGCACCATGAACACCGCCGTGATGACCTGCAGCGCCACGTTGTGTGCGGCCAGGGCCTGCGGCCCGAAGCGGGCCATCAGGAGGCTGGTCACCGTGAACAGGCCCCCCTCGGCCCCCAGGGTCAGGCCGATCGGCCAGCCCAGGCGCAGCAGGGCGCGCAGTTCGCCCATCACCTCGGCGCGCGGCAGGCCCGGGCGGGGCAGGCGGCGCCGCGCCACCCACGCCAGCGTCAGGGCGCTGCCCCACGACGCCGTGATCGTCGCCAGGGCCGCGCCGCGCAGCCCCAGTGCAGGCAGCGGGCCCCAGCCGTAGCTGAGTGCCGGGCTGAGCAGCCCCGCCACGCCGACGGCGCCCAGCGCGACCGCCGTGACCAAGCGCGGCTGCCCGGTGCCCTCCAGTGCGCCGCGCAGCGCGCTGAACGCCAGCGTGGCGGGCATACCCAGCGCGTACAGGCGCAGGTAGGTGCCCGCCAGTTCCCCGTCGATCCCGGCCGGGGCGCCACGCGCGATCAGATGCGCGGCCAGGAATGCAAGCGGCAGGAACAGCGCCGAGAGGAGCCCGGCCAGCCACAGGCCGGCGTGGGCGGCGCGCGCCACGCCGCGCGTGTCCCCGGCGCCGTGCGCGGCGGCCACGCGGGGGGCGACCGCGAGCATCACGCCCACGAGCACGATGAAGCCCAGGTAGTACGTGGCGCTGCCGTACGCGACGGCGGCCAGCGGTCCGGCGCCCAGGCGGCCGATCACGGCGGTGCTGATCAGGGCCAGGGCGTTGAGGCTGAACTGCGACACGATCACGGGCGCGGCGAGGCGCAGCAGCTGACCGGTCTCGGCCCGCATGCCCGGTGGGGGAGGGAGGGCGGTCACCGCGCCAGGATAGCCGCCCGCCGGTCGCGGGCCGATCGGCTGCGCGGGACGGCGCGCGGCCCGGGCTGAGCTGAACAAACGTCCGTTAGGCGCGCGCGGTACAGTGGGCCATGACCCACAACCCAGACCGCGCGTTCCGCACGCGCGCCGTGCACGCCGGGCACGGCCTCGACCCCGCCACCGGGGCGCACGCCACCCCCATCTACGCGACCTCCACCTTCGGGTACGGCAGCGCCGAACGCGGCGCGCGTCTCTTCGCGGGCGAGGAACAGGGGTACTTCTACTCGCGCCTGACCAACCCCACCGTCCGCGCCTTCGAGGAGAAGGTCGCCAGCCTGGAGGGCTTGCCCGACGCGGTCGCCTTCGCCAGCGGCATGGGCGCCGTGTCCGCGCTGTGCCTGACGCTCCTGAAGCCCGGCGACGAGGTGATCTTCGTCGCGCCGCTGTACGGCGGCACCACCGGCTTCCTGCACGAGGTCGCCGCGAAGTTCGGCGTACAGGTCCACGAGGCCCCCGACGAGGCCGGGGTGGAGGCCCTGACCGGCCCTGCGACCCGCCTGATCTGGGTCGAGACGCCCACCAACCCCGCACTGGGCATCGTGGATCTCGCGCGGATCGCCCGCGCTGCCCAGGCCTGCGGCGCCCTGAGCGTCGCGGACAACACCTTCAGCACGCCCGCCCTGACCCGCCCCGCCGAGCAGGGCATCGACCTCGTCATGCACAGCGCCACCAAGTACCTCGGCGGGCACGGGGACGCCATCGGCGGCGTCGTCGCGGGCCCCGCGGACCTGCTGGCCGAATTGCGCGGCGTCGGCCTGCGGCACGTCGGCGCGTCGCTGGGCCCCTTCGAGGCGTACCTGTTCCTGCGCGGCATGAAGACCCTCCCGCTGCGCATGCACGCCCACTGCGAGGGCGCCGCCACCCTGACGCAGGCGCTGGACGGCCACCCGGCCCTGAAGGCCCTGCAATACCCCGGCCTGAGCACCCACCCCGGCCACGCGGTCGCCGCGCGCCAGATGAGCGGCTTCGGCGGCCTGCTCAGCATCGACCTGGGCACCCAGGCCGCCGCGTACGCGTTCCTGAACCACCTGACGCTGTTCACGCAGGCCGTCAGCCTCGGCGACGTGGAGAGCCTCTCGTGCCACCCGGGCAGCACCACCCACCACCTCCTGGGCGAGGAAGCCCTGCGCCGTCAGGGCGTCACGCCCGGCCTCGTCCGTCTGAGTGTCGGGATCGAGGACCCCCGCGACCTCGTGGACGACGTCCTGGGCGCGCTGGAACACGTACAGGAGAGCCAGTTGCAGCGCCACTGAGCGCACCTGCCAGCCCCTCTGCACAGCTCTGCGAACCTGCCCAGTGCAGAGGGGTCGGGCGTACACCTCGACCCCTCTGCCGGCTACGGTCAGGTCAGCGCATTGAGGATGCCACCCAGGTCGCGGTGCAGTTCGCCGGTGCGTTCGAAGTGCTTCAGGGGGCTGGGGAAGGTCGCCTGGAGCCACGCGGCGCCGCGCGTGGCGAGCGGGTCGCGCAGGTGCCCGACGCCCAGGTCGGTGAAGAGGCGGGCCAGGGCGTCGGCGTAGCCTTCGGGCGTGCGGGGTGCGGCGCTGGTGAATACCTCCTTCGGTGGGGTCCCGGCGCGGGTGATGCGGCGGTACACGTCCAGCGCGTGCCGAGCGAGGCGCACCTGCTCGGGCGTGAGCTTGCCGGGCGGCTGGTGCACGGCGCGGCTGACGGCGCGTCGGTGCGCGGAGGGCACGAGGCTGGAAAGGCCGCGGCCCCAGCCGTCCTGGTATTCGGGGCGTTCGGCGGCCAGCGGGTCGCCGGGCGCCGGGGCATCGGCCTTCGGAGGCTGCGCTGCCTGCTTCTGAGCCTTCTGTTTCTTTGGGGCCTGCGCGGTGGGCTGTGCTGGGGGCGTGGCGGGCGTCTGCGCGGCCTTCCTGCGGCTCTGGCCTGCCTGTTGGGTGGCGGCGGGGCTGTCCTTGCGGGTGCCGTTCAGCGCGCGGCCGATCAGCTCACTCTCGGGGATGGGTTTGCCGTTACGGTAACGCTGCCACAGCCCGTCGAGGACGAGGAGGCTGG
This sequence comes from Deinococcus hopiensis KR-140, assembly GCA_943327755.2. Classification (GTDB taxonomy): domain Bacteria; phylum Deinococcota; class Deinococci; order Deinococcales; family Deinococcaceae; genus Deinococcus; species Deinococcus hopiensis_A. The sequence continues at coordinate 28,830 of CALPYF020000009.1, read as the reverse complement.
TGGTCTGCCGCCGCTGGTGCAGCAGTTCACGGGCCCGCTCGACGCGTTTCTCGCGGCCCAGCAGCAGCGCCACGTACGTCAGGAACTGCCTCGGCGTGCGGGGCTGACCGGGTTCGGCCTGTTCGGGCAGGGCCAGCAGCGTCTGCCTCAACGCGGCGTAGTCGTCAGCGCGCAGCGCGCCGGTGTTGATCCCGGCCTCCACGCGCCGCCACTGCGCGGCGCCGAACACGGCCTTCAGGCCCCACAGCCACTCGCGGGCGCCCTGCACGTGCGTGTCGTCGCGCACGTCGAGCAGTTCCAGGCCGCTCTCGGGTTCGATGACGCGCACGGTGCGGGGGGCGCGGGTGGCGGGCCGCAGGCGTTCGGGCGGCCCGAGGTCGCGCAGCTGCTCGAGCACCGCCTCGTCCCGCGCGAGGCCCTGCAGTAGCGTCAGGTCCTCCAGGCGGAAGGGGCGACGGCCCCGGATGGTCTCCAGCAGGAAGTCACGGGTGTCCTCGGGCAGGTCGAGGCTGTCCTGCACGGCCGTCCAGTGCCCCACGAGGTTCGTGAGGCGGCTGGCGCGCAGGTACTCCTCCCACTCGGTGTGGTCCATGCGGTTCCCGGCGCCCGCGCGGGCCTTGCGGGTCTTCTTTGGCCGGGCGAGGTCCGGGGTGGCCTGCGCCTGGAACGCGGCGGGCGTGGGCGCGAAGGCGCTGGGCGCCGGGGTGTCCTCGCGCGCGCGGGTCAGGACCCGCAGTTCGGACAGCACCGCCAGCGGCAGGGGCTTTCCTTCGTCCTGGAGACGCTGGAGTTTCTCGCGCAGCTCGGCGCTCAGGCCGCCGCCGCCCGCCATGGCGGTCAGGACCCAGTCGAGGCCCTGGGCGCGCAGGTACTCACGCCAGTTCCCGGCGGCCGCGAGGCGTTCGGCCTGCGTCTGCACCTGCGTGCGCCGCACGTGCGCGCCCACCTGATCGGTGAGGTGCGCGCCCACCTGCCGCCCGCGTTCCTCGCCCAGCACGCGGGCGAACACGCAGGAACTCCCGATCGGGCCGATCACCTCGCCGTCCAGGGTGGTCACGCGGAACTCGTAGCGCAGGTGGTGACCGCTGCCGGGCGGGCACAGCAGGCACTTCAGGTGCGCCTGCCGGGTCTCGTGGTCCACGACGTGCAGACCGGTGAACAGGTCGAAGGGCCGCGCGTCCTCGCGCCCCGGTACGGCCAGGGTGGGGTGCGTGAGCCCCTGGGCGGTCAGCTGCTGGTGGACGTGCTCCAGGGTGGCACGCGCGGCGGGAACGTGGGCAAGCAGGTACATGGTGACTTCCGTTTCGGGTGAGTGGGAACGCGGCGCGGGGCCGCGCGGACAGGCAGGGCACACGTCCGGGGTGGGCGCGGGGGTCTCCCCGGCTGTCCTGAGCCCGCCGCACGATGGCCTCCGTTGTGGAGCACCGCGGGGCTGGCCGCCGCGTGACGCGGCCCGGAACGTGACCGCGCCGGTCGGGCGGGCGCGGGTGAACGCCCCAGCATACGACATGCCCCCCCGGCGCCGGTCACGCGCGGTCAGGTCAGCACCAGCCGCCCCAGCTTGCGGTACTCGAGGTGCAGCGCCTCCTCCACCAGGGCGTGCGTGAGCGCCTGCCCGCGCGACACGCTGATGAAGACCGCGTTCAGCGCCACGGATCGGATGTTGCCACCCGCCACGTCCGCCTGCGCCAGCCGCGCGAAATCCACGTCGGTGGTGTCCAGCGCGGGTGGGAAGGCGCCGCGCCACAGCCGCTCGCGTTCGGGGGCCTGCGGCGCGCGGAAGTTGATCACGAACTGCAGTCGGCGCATGAACGCCACGTCCATGCTGCTCTCCAGGTTGGTGGTCAGCAGCGCCAGCCCGTTGAAGGTCTCCAGGCGTTGCAGGAGGTAGTTCACCTGGGTGTTCGCGTAGCGGTCGTTGCTGTCGCGGACCTCGCCGCGCTTGCCGAACACGCTGTCGGCCTCGTCGAACAGCAGCACGCACCCGCCCTGGTCGGCCGCGTCGAAGATCTTCTTCAGGTTCTTCTCGGTCTCGCCGATGTACTTGCTGACCGTGCTGCTGAGGTCCACGCGGTACAGGTCGAGGTTCAGTTCGCGGGCCAGGACCTCGGCGCTGAGGGTCTTGCCGGTGCCGCTGGGGCCACTCAGCAGCGCCGTGATCGAGCGGCCCCGGCCCGGCCGGGCGAGCCCCAGGTCCTCGAACACCACCGAGCGGTGCCGGACGTGCGCGGCGATCTGCTCCAGGGCCAGCCGCTCGGCGTCCGGGAGGACCAGGTCCGCCCAGGTCGCGCGGGTGTCGATGCGCTGCGCGAGGCTGCCCATCAGGCGGCGGTTCGCGCCGCGCGCGGCGTCCCAGGCGCGCTCCAAGCGGGCGGCGTGACTGGCGTTGCCGGGCAGTCCGGCGCGGGCGTCGCGGGCCAGCGCGTCGATGCGGTCCAGGTTCAGGTGGAACTGGTCGCCCAGCTGCCGCAGCAGCGGCTGGTCCCCGCTCACGCCCAGCGCGTGCGCCCAGCGTTCCCGCTGTTCGGCGGGCGTGGGCGCGCCCACCTCGGCACTCAGGACCGCGCGGGGGGACTCCAGCGGCAGCGGGTCGGCCGCCAGGATCACCACCGCGCCAGCGGCGACGTCCAGCACGCGGTCCACCAGCCCTTCCGGCGGCTGGGCGTCGGGGAGGGGCGTGGCGGCGTCCACCGCAAGGCGCGTGCCACGAAGTCGGGTGTCGCGCCTCAATGCGCGCAGTACGCCCTCCTGCTCCTCGGCGGGGCGGGACGCCAGGACGGGCAGGTCGAGCAGGTGCGCGCCCGCCCCCAGCAGCTGCCCGGCGACCGCCTGCATCCCGGCCACGTTCGTGCCGACCAGCAGCGCCGCGCGGTCCCCGCCCTTCAGGTGCCGGGCCAGCGTCTCGCGCTGCGCCTCCTGCGAGTCGCTCAGCAGGCCGCCGGGCGGCAGCTCCCGCAGGACCCCGCGCAGGTCCGGCGGGACACCCGGCGCGCCGCGCAGGTCCGCGAGCAGCGCCCCGCTCAGCCGCAGCGGCGTCAGGGCCTCGAGCACGCTGGCGTTCGCACTCACGCCGAACTCGATCAGCCCGCAGGCCAGCAGGGGCCGCTCGGGACTGAACGCCTCGCCCTGCGACCAGTCGTCGCCCAGCAGCCAGCGGCGCGTCAGGGACGGCGTCAGGAACGCCGCGTACAGGCTGTCCATCTGCAGCGCCGCCGCGCACGCCGCGAGCATCCGCTCGGGGAACAGCTCGGTCGAGAGGGCTAGGGCCAGCACGCCCACCTCGAACTCCGTCAGGTCCAGCCGCTCCTGCACGTCCGCCAGTCGCGTCCCACCCAGGTCCGGCGGGGCCACCACGTACCGCACGTCCGGTTCGGCCTGCTCGTTCAGCGCGACATCCAGCACCTGCGCGCTCAGGGCGTCACACAGGGCGTGCAGGGCCTGCACTCTTGTCCCGTCCATCAGTTGAGGTTGATCAGGACGCCCTTCACGTCCACGTTCCCGCCGCCCCCGTCGATGCGGATGCCGCGCGTCGCCTTCAGTTCCAGCCGCCCGGTGCTCGTGATGGTCAGCGTGTTGCTCTTGCTGTCCAGTTTCACCTCGTTCCCGTTCTTGTCCCGCAGGACCACGAAGGGCCCCTTGGGGTCGTCCATCAGGGTCAGGCGGTGCCCGGCCTTCGTGCGGTACTCCGCGAAGGGTTTCTTCTTGTCGTCGTTCAGTTCGATGGCGTGCCCCTTGCTGCTCTGCACGGTGATCTTCGGCGGATCGGGATCCTCAGGGTCGTCGTAGATGAACTCGTGCCCCAGGCGCGTGCGGTACACCCGCTGGATGACCTTGCCGTTCTTGACGACCTTCCCGGTGGGGCGCGGCGGGGCGTCCGTGCCGTTCCACAGGCCGCCGATCACGTACGGGTGGTGGATGTCGCCGTGCTCGAAGCCGACGAGTACCTCGTCGTTCACCTCCGGGGTGTGCTGCGAGCCGCGGTTCGGGCCGCCGCCGAGGTTCACGACGCGCGCCCAGTCGGTCTCGTCGTCCTCGGTCAGGGCGGGGAGTTTGAGTTTCACGCGGCCCTGGTTGTCCGGGTCGTCGTTGTTGGTCACGATGCCGATCATCAGGCCCGGCGCCGGGGTCATCACGCCACCCGCACTTCCACCCGCACTGCCGCCCGCCCCGCCGGTCGCCTGCCGGATCATCCCGGCCAGGGACTCCGGGTGGCTGCCCGTCACGGCGAACTCGGTGCTGTAGCCCTCGCCGTTGCGGTACACGTGCCGGACGCTGCTCGCCACGTACGACCCGCTGAAGCGCTGCCCCACGTTCCGGATGTCCAGCTGCGTCCCGGCCGTCAGGCGCGGATACCCGGCGGCCTGACCGCGCGCCTCCAGCAGCCCCTCCGCCACGCGGTTGCGCTGCGCCTGCGCGATCGCGTCCGCGTAGCCCTGATCCCGCACGATCAACGCGCTGCTGGTGGTCGGGGCCTTCATGCTGAACGCCTCCTGCGCCACCCCCTCGCTGCGGGTCCCCTCCTGCACCTTCGCCTTGCCCTCCCCACTCTGCTTCTCGCTGCTCACGGCGCGCTTCTGCTTCGGGTCCCACGAGCGCACCGTGCTGCCGCTCGTCTGGTTCAGGCTGCTCAGGCGCGGCAGGAACTCACTCAGGTTGTCCCCCCACGTCAACGTGATGGGGTCCTGCCCCCGCACCGGCTCGCAGTGCAGCGTCGTGCCGTCCACGAACAGGATGTACCCCAGCCGCGCGGCCCGCTCACGCAGGAACGCCAGATGCGACTGGTTGTGCTGCAGCACGTACCCGTGCACCACGCTGGCCGGACCGGTCTTCGCGGTCAGCCCGGCCTCCGACGCGATCTTCTTCACCAGATCCATGTCACTGACGTTCTGGTACGACTTCGTGTGCGTCCCGCGCGCCAGGCGGTGCAGCCGGTCGAAGGCACGCAGCCGCAGCTGCTGCGTGCCCCGCGTGAAGCGCGGCTCGATCTCCACGATCTCGCCGTCGAACACGGTCTCCTTGTTGCCCTTCACCTGCGCGATCACCTTGAGGCGCGCGCCCAGCTTGTAGGTGGTGTCGTCCACCAGTTCGCCCTCGGGGTCGCGCAGCGTGATGGTCGCCACGTCCGGCAGCTGCAGGCTGCTGTCCACGGTGATCTCGTCCAGCATCCGGAACTGCTCGGCCGGCATGTCGCGTCCATCGAGACTCAGGTACAGCGTGCTGACGGCCCCCTCAAGGGCGTCACGCTGCACCCGGGTCACAGTTGACCTTTCCCGTAGGACGGTCGCCGCAGGTCACCGATGAACCCCTTCTGCTTGGCGAGGCGGCGGATACCCTCACTGATGTGGAACGCATGGAGCCCCGCGCCTTCGAAGGACGTGCGCTGATCGGCCTGCTCGAAGGTGGTCTTCATGATCGAGCGCACCGGCGTGCCGTCCGGCATGAACAGCGTGAACTGCTGCTCGATGTCCGTGATGACCGCCGCAAAATGCCAGGTCTGTCCCCACTGGAACAGTACGGTGGCCGGCTTGTCCTTGCGGATGCCCTTGTTCGCGCCCTGTTCACCGGTTCGCATCTCACTCAGGGCCCACAGCCGCGCGGTGTGTGTACGGACGTCCTCGACGACGCTGGCGGACTGCCGGTGCGCGTACGTGTCGAAGAAGAGTTCCAGGGACAGCTTGGCGGGCGAGCCCCCCAGGTAGACCTTGTTGCCACTGTCGTTGTTGTCGTTGCTGTCAGTTTTCCAGTTGACGGTGCGGCTGATGGCATATTCCCGGGGATTGAACATGCACACGATCGGCTGGCCCAGCTGGTGCCCCTTGGCGTCAAGGGCGACGATCTGGGCTTTGGAGTAACGGTTTTCCGTGGCCTGGCCGGGTTGGGTTGACATGCTGGGCCTCCTTGGGGAAGGGCAGAGTGAAGGGCGGTTCGGAGCAGTGGCTACCGGCAGTCGGCGGGGCGGGGCGTGCCGGGGCGGTACATGCACCAGCGTTCCTGCTCACCTTTCAGGGTGTAGGTGCCGAGCATGGCCTTACGCCCGGCGCGCAGGGACGCGACGAAACTGAAGTCCGGGTTTTTCGATGAGGTGGCAGTGACGGTGTCCCCGTTGAAGTAGAGGTTGATGGGCACGCCGGGCACGCCGGGGCGGCTGCTGCTGAACGTGCCGGTGCCGGTCTTGCCGGTGACGGTCATGGTGACCACGCCGAAGGGGTGCGTCCAGGTGCCGTTCAGATCGCTGTAGTCGGCTTCGCCCTCGCGGACCTGCACGGTGATGCTGGTCTTGAAGGGCCTGTCGTTGGCGATCAGGGTGTACGTGCGCGTCTGGGTGGGCTGGATGGTGACGGTGCCCTTGGTGGGCAGCGTCTGGTCGATGCCGTCGATGCGGACCGACGTGGTGTTCAGGGTGTACCAGTCGAAGGTGACGCTCTCACCGGCGGTGACGATGCGTTTGTTGACGTTGAAGCGCGTGACGATGGGGCCCTTGTCGCTCAGGTCGGTCTGGGCGGGTGGGGGGACAATCTCGGTGGTCGTGTTCGTGGCGGGTGGGCGGGTGGCGGGGGGTTTCACCGTGACGGTGACCTTGCGGCTCTGCCCGCCGGCGCTGAGGGTGTACGTCCCGGTCTTCGTGACCTGCACGCTGGCTCTGCCACTGGCGGGGTACGTGGCGCCGATCGCCCCGGCGGGACCGCTCAGGCGCACGGCGCTGGTGTTCTGCGCGGTCCAGCTGAGGGTGACACTGCCAGGGGCAGTCAGGACACTTGGGGTGGCAGTGAAGTTCGTGATCTGCGGGGTGGGAGCGGCCGTCACGCTGACCACCTGCGTGGCTTTCGCGGGGCCGGCGCGCAGCACGAACGTGCGGGTGGCGGTCACGGGGACCGTGGTCTGCCCCTGCGCGGGCCAGCTGCCGTCACGGTTGGGGCCTTTCACGCCGTCGATGCGCACGGCGGTGGCGTTCTGCACCTTCCAGGTGAGCACCACGACGCCCTTCCCGGTGATCTGTGTGGGACTGAGGGTGAACGTCTGCACGACCGGTGCGGGCAGCGTGACGCGCACGGTCTGCTGCTGCACCTGGGTTCCGGCGGTCAGGGTGAAGGTTCGGGTCGCGCCCACCTGCACGGTGGTGCTGCCTTTTGCGGGCCACTGACCGTTCGTGAGTGGGCCTTTCAGTCCGGCGAGGCGCACGCTCTGGGCGTTGGCGACGTCCCAGCTCAGCGTGACGGTGCCGGGCGCGCTCAGTTGCGTCTGGCTCAGCGTGAAGGCGTTGATCTTCACGGGCAGCGGGATGACCTTGACCTTGGCCTCACGGGTGATGGACTGGCCGTTTCGCAGGCGCAGCACCAGCTTGTATACCCGGCTCGTGTTGACCTTCTCGATGATCTTCGTGCCGTTGCCGTCGAACCGACCATTGGGCAGAGGACCGGTCAGGGGCAGGATGGTGACGTTCTGCCAGCCGGGCGCCTCCCAGTTCAGGGTGACGTCTCCCTGCCCGGTGATCTGCGCGGGTGTGGCGGTGAAGGTGATCTTCCCGATGTTGGCCTTTTCCTCTTCCTGGGCCGCCTTCTCGGCATTGGCGCGGTCGATGGCCACTTGATCAACAAGCGTGACGGTCAGCTGCTTGCTCACCGCTACCTGCTCGCCCGCGTCGTTCCGGGCCGTCAGGGTGATGCTGGTGCCGGTGGGCGGGGCGGGCTTGATGGTTTCACCGCTGGGGGCGCTGTCCTCCGCGCCCTGACCGTACTGGACGTTCACGGCGGTGGCGTTCTTCGTCTTCCAGATGATCTTGAACTGTTCGTTGCTCTTGACCGGGTTGGGCGTGATCTCGAACTGCGTGAATTCGGGTTTGGGCGTCACGAGTTCCAGGCGGATGTTGGCACTCTTGGTCAGGCCGCCGGCGCCGGTGGCGGTGATGACGTACGTGGCGCTGGTCTCGTCGCGGGGCGTGACGGTGCGTTTGCCTTTGGCGTTCACGGTGCCCAGCCCGTCGATGCTGACCTCTGTGGCGTTCACGACGTTCCAGGACAGGACGGCACTCTCGCCCTTCTTGACCTGGGGGGGGGTGAGTTTGAATTCCCGGACTTCCGGGCCCAGGACGCTGACGGTGCGCGCGTCGCTTTCGCGTTCGCTGCCGTTCTGCGCGGTCAGGGTCAGGGTGGTGTCCTTGTTCGGGATCAACTTGCGGGTGCCGCTGGCCGGGAGCTTGCCGAGTTCGCTGATGCTGACCTGCGCGGCGTTCTTCACGCGCCACGTGACGGTCACGGGCTGGTTGCCGGACACGCGGGCGGGCGTCACGTCGAACTGCTCGATGACGGGCCGCTCGAAGCGGGCCTGCACGACCTGCGAGCGTTCCACGCGCCGCCCGAGCAGCGAGCGGGCGACCAGGGTGTACTTCTGGTCCTTCTGGATACCGTTGACCTTCAGCTGGCCGTCCCCGGTGAGGCCCTGCCCGGTCCCGCCGAGTTCGAGGATGCTGACGTTCCGGGCGTTGCTGGTGTCCCACCGCAGCGTGAAGGGCTGCCCGGGCGCGACGACGGTGTCGCTGCCGGACAGGTCGAACTGCGTGATCTGCGGGGGGCGGGTCAGCCACCAGATCAGGACGCCCAGCAGCAGGATCAGGATCGGCAGCAGCCACAGCGGAATCAGGGGGAGGTGGTGCAGTTGCCCCTCGGCGTTGGTGACGACGCGGTCCTCGATCTCGTTCCGGTCGTTGACCGGCAGGACGTTCACCTGCAGGGTGTGCTGGCTGGGGCTGCCGAACCAGCGCAGCGGCACACGGACTTTCAGGATGTCCTCGCTGCGCGCCCCGGCGGCCAGGGTGACGCGGGCGGGCATGTCGGTCACGCGGATGCGGCCCTGGCCCATCAGGACGCGGCGGGCGGCGCTGGTGGCGTGGTTGCGGGCCTCCATCGCGGCCTGCCGGGCGGCCTCGCGGGCCAGCTGTTCGGGGTTCACGACGTGCCCGGCGGCGTTGGGCGCCTGCGGCAGCTGCACGAGGTCCTGCAGTCTGGGCAGGACGTGCACCTCGCCCTCGTTGTCCCGCAGTTGCGGCGCGAGGATCAGGTCGGTGTTGCCCCTGTTCTCCAGTTTCAGAGTGTAGGTCGTGTGCCGCCAGGTGCGGCGGGTGGGGGGCAGCAGCGTGGCGACCGTCTCATGGAACGGCGTGACGAGGACCGTCAGCGGCGCGGTGCCGGTCTCCTGGGGGTTCTCGCGGGAGCGGGCGACGATGGTCACGTCGTACGTTCCGGCGCGGGCGCGGCTGTCGCGGGGAGCCTGTACGGTCAGGGTGGCGCTGCCCTGGGTGCCGGGGTTCAGCTGCACTTCCTGGTGCGCGTCGAGCAGCCACTCCTCGGGGATGCCGTCCAGGGTCAGGCGGAAGTGGTCCACGGTGACGCCGGTGTTGGCGAGGTTCACGTGCAGGTGCGCCGGGCGGCCGGGTGTCAGGGTGAGGCGGTCCACGTCCGGCGTGACCACGATGCGGGCGCGGGTGGGCGCGCGGCGGGGCGGGACGAGGACCAGCCAGTAGGGCCGCAGGTACAGCGGCGTGCGCTCGGGCCAGCGCAGCGGGGTCATGGGGGTCAGCGGCAGCCCGTCCATGACGGCGCCGTTCGTGGCGGTCAGTTCGGTGACGCTGGCCTGCCCGCCCTGGAAGGTGACGTTCAGGTGGTGACGGCTGACCCCGGCGTGTTCCAGCACGACGCTGTTGCCGTGGGCGCGCCCGACGGTCAGGGTGTCGTGCGTGACGGGCAGGGTGCGCAGCAGTTCGTGCCGTTCGCTGAACACCAGCAGCTGCGTATCGGTGCCGGGCGTGACGCCGTCCAGGGGTGGGGGGGGCGGCAGGAACGGCAGGGCGCTCAGGCGCACGGTGGGTTCCGGGCCGCCGGGCATCAGGCCGTTCAGGACGTGTTGCAGCGCGCCTTCCAGCGCGGCCGCGTCGGGGTAGCGGTCCTCGGGGTCCTTGGCCAGGCAGGTCAGGATCACCTCCTCCAGGGCCTCGGGCAGCTCCGGGCGCAGGGCGCTGGGCTGGCGCGGCGCGACGTGCTGGTGTTTTTCCAGGGCGTCGGTCGCGTCGCGGATGTCGAAGGGCACCAGCCCGGTCAGCAGTTCGTACAGCACCAGCCCCAGGGCGTACAGGTCGGTGCGCAGGTCGTTGCGTACGCCCCGGCACTGCTCGGGGCTCATGTACGCCAGGGCGTTCACGACCGCGCGGTCGTGCGTGCCGTAGCTGCCGGCGCGCAGTTCCGCGAGGCCGAAGTCCGACAGCTGCGTCACGTACCCGGTCTGGCCGAGCAGCGCGCGGCCCGGCTGGAGGATCAGATTCTCGGGTTTCAGGTTGCCGTGCATCAGGCCGTGCGCGTGCGCGTGCGCTAGCCCGGCGGCGGCCTGCCGCACGAGTTCCACGGCGGTCACGAGCGGCAGGGGCCGGGCTTCTTTCGCCTGGGCCTGCAGCAGCGCGCGGGCGCTCCCGGCGCGGCCGAGTTCCATGGCGTAGAAGGCGCGCCCGGCGCGGGTCTGGAGCTCCCCGGTGGGCAGCAGGTGCGCGTGCCGCAGGGTCGAGACGCGCAGCAGCAGCCGCTCGAGCTGCATGAGCAGGAACGACTGGCCGCTGGTGGTCTCGTCCAGGACGCGCAGGGCGACCTCGCGGCCCTCGTCGAGGTCGGTGGCGACGTGCAGCGGCCCCAGCCAGTTGCCGCCCAGCGGGCGGGTGAGCTGGTAGTGGTGGAAGATCTTCGTGTCGGTCATGCGGTTCCTGCGTCGGGGAGAGTGGGAGGCTGCGCCGTGACGGGCTCGGGTGGGGCCGGAGGGGTCACCTCGGCCGGGCCGGATGCGTCTGGCCGGGTGGCGGGGGCCGCGACCCATTCCACGTCCACGCGGGTGTGCGCGGGCGCGTGCGCGTGGATGAAGGCGGTGACGGCCTCGCGGCTGGCGGTGTCGTCCCCGTCGGGCGGGTCGAGCAGGCGCACGGTCAGGGTGTGCGGCTGGGCGCTGTCCTCGCGCAGGACGGGGCTCAGGCCGTACACGGTTTCCAGGGCGCGGCTCAGGCCGTACCTCGTGCCGCGCCAGCGGTACAGGGTGACGGCCTCGCGCAGCCACGCGCGCTGGCGCGCCTCGGGCCAGTGGGGGTCCAGCGGCACGCCCAGCCACCCGGCCATCCATTCCAGGACGCGCGGCGGCGCGACCCGGGGGTCGAAGATCATGTCCACGCTGTCCTGGCGCCGCTGGAGGGGTTCCCAGATCGCCTCGAAGATCTTCAGGTACCGCGACAGGAACTCGGATTCCTGAAAGAACGGCGGGAGGTACTCGGTGTACAGCGCCAGGGTCCCGCGCGCCGGGACTTCGGGTGGGAAGGTGGGCAGGGGCGCGCGGGCGGGCCGGGCCGCGAGGTCACCCTGCTCCCGCACGCGTCCGGTAGGGGCAGGGGCGGGGCGCGTGTCCGGCGCGGCGGTCAGGAACGCCAGGGTGAACGGGCCGATCTGGATTTCATCCCCGGGTTCCAGGCGGCGCGGTTCGTTCGGCGCGAGGCGGTGGCCGTTGACGAACGTGACGTGCTCGCCGCCCGCGAGGTGCGTCAGGAGCAGGGCGCCGCCCTCGCTGCTGATCTCGGCGTGGCGGATGGCGACCGACGGGTCCCGCAGCGGCAGGCCGTTGTCGGGCGTGCGGCCGATGGACAGGGCGCGGGCCAGCGGCAGGACGCGCTGCACCTCGCCGCCCCGGCGGACCTGAAGGGACGCGCTCATCCCTGCTCCACCCGGACGTGGTGCACGTCGCTGACGATCAGCGCCTGCGGCGGCATCGGGAGGCTGCCGGTGACGACTTCACGCGTCTCGGGCTGGCCGGGTTCGGTCAGGACGACCTGCACGTCCTCGACGACTTCCAGGCCCGGCACGGCGCGCAGCAGGCCGTACAGTTCGCTGAGGGTCAGGGTGCGGCCAAACGGCCAGCCCTGCCCGTCGGGGCCGCCGGTGTAGGGGCTCAGGTACGTGTACAGGGCGTGCAGCGCGCGGCGGCGCACGTCCTCGCGGGCGGGGCGGCTGGCGGCGTGCGCGGCGCGGACGGTGGCGGTCACGCTGACCCACACGTACTGCGGGGCGCGCAGGTCCAGGGTGGTGCCGACCGGGCGGCGCAGGTCAAGTTCCTCCTGCGCCGCCGCGCGCAGTTCCGCACTGAGGGTCAGGCGTTCGGGCGCGACCCGGCCCGGCGTCAGCGGGTCCGTCTCGGCGCCCGGGTCGTCCAGTCTCACCTCGGGCAGCAGGGCGACCGTGACCTGGCCGGGCGGGACGTGCAGCGCGCGGATCTGGCCGGGGTAGGTCTGCCCGGGCGCGTGCATGTTCGGGGTGACGCAGCGGGCGCGGGCGACGCCGGGCACCTGCGCGGCGAGGTGTTCGTAGTCGTCGGCGGTGACGGCGCGGGTGCGGGTGCGCAGCAGTTGCGGCACGCGCTGCACGGCGTCCTCGAGCTGCTGCGCGTTGCGGCCCCCCACGGCGGGCGCGTGGTTGGTCACGCGCGCCACGTACGGCAGGCTGCTCTTCAGGACGCTGAGGCTGCGCGCCGGGACGTTCCCGACGGCGCCGCCACCGTACTGGTAGCGCTGCATGCGGATGGTGGCGCCCTGCGCGGGGGTCAGGCCGAAGCGGTACACGCTGCCGTCGGGTTGCAGCACGCTCGGGCCGAACGCGACCTCTCGGGTGGCGGTGTCGAACGTGAAGTGCGGGTCGAGCGGCGAGGACAGGCTGAAGTCCGTGACGGGCGTGAACAGCGTCGTGTCGCCCTCGGGCGTGATGACCTCGATCAGGTCGCGGTCCGGGTCAAGGTGCAGCACCGGCCCGTTGAGCAGCGTGAAGTGCTGCCCCGGCGTGCCGTCACTCTGGCCGAGCAGTTCGCCGCGCACGACTGTGGCGTGCCGGGCGGGCACGGTCACGCCGCGCGCGTCCACCCGCAGGGTTTCGAGGTCCGGACTGACGCGGTACCCGGCGTGCATCTGCTCGTTGGTCAGGCGGCAGCGCAGCCAGTACCCGCGCTGCTCGAAGAAGGTGCCCTCGCGCAGGGTGGGCAGGCGCAGGATCAGCTCGCCGGACACGTTGAAGGCCCGCGTGCCGTCGTACTCGATCTCGCACTGCGCCCAGCGGCTCACGCCGCCCTGCCACGCCTCCCAGACGTACGGCGGGTGGTTGGGGTTCACCCCGGCCCCCCCGGCGAGTTCGACCCCGAAGTGCAGGGCCAGCACGTGATCGCTGTGGTCGGCCTGCAGCTGCACGAACAGCGCGTCGCCGGGCTGCGGCTGCGGCTGGAAGATCGGGAAGCGGTAGCCGGGCAGGCCCAGCTGCGCGAGGTCGTGCCGCACGCCGCGTTCCTCGCCCTGCACCTGCGCCAGGGTGTTGGCGGTGAACAGCCCGCCCAGCTGCGGGGGGCGGATCACGCCGGCGCGCTCGGTGGAGAACACGGTCGCCTCGCTGACCTCGGTGCGCAGCGTGGCAACCTCGGTACCGGCGCTGATCGCCAGCGGCGTGTCCTGCGGGGCGCTCAGGTAGAAGGTGACGGGGGCCTGCGCGGCGCGCGGCGGGGCCAGCTGCACGCCGATCAGGTCCAGGAAGGCGATCAACAGCTTGTCCGGCACCTGATTCACGCGGTAGAGCAGCAGGTCGGTCATCCAGGCGAACACCTCCAGGATCGCCATGCCGGGATCGCTGGGGTTGTGGTCGGTCCACTCGGGGCAGAACTGCGGGATCAGGCGGCGGGCTTCTTCGAGGATGTCGTCGAAGCGGCGGTCGTCGAGGTTCACGGTGGGTAACGGCACGGTGGGGTCTCCGGTGGGGTCAGGGGGCGCGGTAGAAGGGGAAGATCAGCGAGCGGGAGTCCGGGGTGCCGCGCAGGCCGTAGCGCAGGTCCACGATGACGCGCCCGGGATCGGCCGGATCGAGCCGCGCCTGGACGCGCTCGACGGTCACGCGGGGTTCCCAGCGGCGGATCGCCTCGTCGACGTAGTAGGACGCCAGCCCCAGGGTGGTGGCGTCGCCGGGGGCGAACACCAGGTCGTGAATGCGGCAGCCGTACTCGGGCCGCATGACGCGCTGGCCGGGCGCGGTCATCAGCAGGGTCATGATCGCCTGCGCCACGGCCCGTTCGCCGCTGACCATGCCCAGCTGTCCGCGCGGGTTGACGCCCAGCGGGAACGCCAGGCCCGTGCCGAGTACGTCGCGCGCCTGCGACCGGGACAGCGGGCGGGTCACGCGGGGTCTCCGGGGGCGCCCAGGGTCAGCCGGGCCTGCTCGGTGTGGGGGGCCAGGGTATGGGTCTCGCCGTCCAGGGTCAGGACGTGCAGCGTGCCCACGGCCTCGCGCGGGGTGTCCAGGTGAACGGTGCCGCTGGGATCGGTGTAGCCGCGCGCGCCGCTGTCGGTGCGGACCAGGGCGTCGGCCAGGGGGCGGCCGTCCGGGGCGCGCAGCTGCCAGGAGCTGCGGCGGCGCTGGCCCAGCAGCGGCGCGTCGCGGGTGGGGCCGCCGCGCACGGCGAGGTCGCGTTCGAGCACCAGCGGCGAGAAGCTGCCCACGTTCAGGTCCAGCGGGACGGTCACGGTGTACTGCAGGTGGGGACGCAGGCTCAGGCCCAGGCTGGAGAAGACGGCCTGCGGGGTCTCACCCTGCGTGACGCTGCCGAGGACGCCCTGGTTCAGGCGCCGGGCCTCGTCCGGCAGGTAGCGGTCGTCCCATTCGTCCTGGCGCAGCAGCGCGGCCAGCACGCGCCACAGCACGTTCCACTCGTCGCGGCCCAGTTCGTCCAGCTGCGCCTTGAAGAACACGGTGACCAGGAAGCGCAGGTCCATGCGGCGGGGGGCCAGCTGGCGCTGCACGCCGCCGGCGCTGGGCGTGTGGCTGAATTCCATGGAGCGCAGGCCGGTGTTCTCGCGCAGGTCGTGCAGGAAGAGGTTGAGGGTGGGGCGGGTGAGGCTGCTGACCCAGCTGCCGGTGGGCGCCGCGAAGCGGATGTCGATGGCGTCGCGGGGCAGCTGCGCCTCGGTGTAGATCAGGTCTCGCAGGGCCTGCTGGATGTCGGCAATCATGCGGCCCACCCCTCATGTCTAGACAGATTTGTGGCAAATCCGGGTACACCCACGGGTCCCACCGGCGGGTGGGTTGCGAGGTATTTCACTCGAAAATGACGTTGCAGAGCGATATTCTTCAAAGTTTCAACCTCTGGAACAACTGTGTGACTGGTCAGTATAGAAACAGACTCCCGCCCGCGTCTGCTCACATGCGGTTTACACGCCGGGTCAGTTCTGGAAGCCTGGGGACCTCAGAGTTCAGCGCCCACCCACGCAGCAGCTGCGGGTGTCGTCAAACCCTGCACTTTCACCGGAGGAACCCATGGCTGAATACCTATCCCCAGGCGTCTACATCGAAGAAACACAGAGTGGTCCCCGGCCCATCGAGGGCATCAGCACCACCACCGCGGCCTTCGTCGGCTTCGCGCCCAACGGCCCCGCCAACACCCCGGTCTTCATCGCCAACTGGCAGCAGTTCAAGGAGACCTTCGGCACCACCGACGCCCGCGGTGAGAAGAGCCCCTTCATGGACGGCGCGTACCTCGCCCAGAGTGTCTACGCGTACTTCAACAACGGCGGCACCCGCTGCTACGTCGTGCGCCTCGTACCCGCCCAGGCCACCCAGAGCAAACGCACCGTCGAGGCCACCCGGCCTCTGCAACTGCCCAGCCGCGCCAGCAAGGCCGTGCCCAGCCTGAGCATCGCCGCCCGCGACGGCCGCCAGAGCGACATCCAGATCGAGGTCCTCCCCGCCGACCCCATCAAGCCCGGCGAGGCCCCCAAGGGCAAGGACGGCAAGACCGACCCCGAGGAAGGCAGCGACGGCCTGTTCACCCTGAAAGTCACCCGCAACGACGTGACCGAGACCTTCCCGAACGTCAGCATGGGCAAGAAGCACGCCCGCAGCGTCGCCGAGGTCGTGAACAAGGAAAGCGCGATCATCACCATCGAGGAGACCAGCAGCGCCGGCCCCCTCGTCGAGCGCGCCCCGGAACCCGGCGCGTACGTTCTGCAGGCCGACAGCAACGTCATCGAGCAGGGCCGCGAACTGCGCGGGCAGGACTTCGTGGGCAGCGTCGACGGCCGCAGCGGCATCGAGAGCCTCGAGATCGCCGAGGAAGTCAGCATGATCGCCGTGCCTGACCTCATGAGCGCATACCAGGCCGGCATGATCAACGAGGACGGCGTCAAGAGCGTCCAGCGCGCCCTGATCGACCACTGCGAGCGCAACGCCAACCGCATCGCGCTGCTCGACACGCCCCCCGACCTCACCCCGCAGCAGGTCGTGAAGTGGCGCAACGTCGACACCAACTTCGACTCCAGCTACGCCGCCATGTACTACCCCTGGGTGAAGGTCGAAGGGCCCGACGGCAACCCCATGATGGTCCCCCCCAGCGGCTTCGTGGCCGGCATCTACGCCCGCAACGACGTCGAACGCGGCGTGCACAAGGCCCCCGCCAACGAGACCGTGCGCGGCATCCTCGGGCCGGCCCTGCAGGTCACCAAGAGCGAACAGGACATCCTGAACCCCATCGGCGTGAACTGCATCCGCGAGTTCCCCGGCATGGGCGTGCGCGTCTGGGGCGCCCGGACGCTCTCCAGCAACGCCCAGTGGCGCTACGTGCCCGTGCGGCGCCTGTTCAACTACGTCGAGAAGAGCATCGAGCGCGGCACCCAGTGGGCGGTGTTCGAACCCAACGACGAGAACCTGTGGTTCCGCATCCGCCGCGACATCAACTCCTTCCTCACCAGCGTCTGGCGCGACGGCGCGCTGTTCGGCAACACCGCCCGCGAGGCCTTCTACGTGAAGTGCGACAGCGAACTCAACCCCGCCGAACTCCGCGACCGCGGCATGCTTCAGGTCGAGATCGGGCTCGCGCCCGTCAAGCCCGCCGAATTCATCGTGTTCCGCTTCAGCCAGTACGCCGGTGGCGGGCAGTAACGCCCGCTCAGACATCCGCCCTCACGTTCCCTGACCCCGGAGGTACCCCATGACCGCACCCACCCGCAAAGATCCGCTCGTTGCCGCCTACTTCAGCGTCCAGTTCGACAACAAGGTCGTCGGCGCCTTCCGTGAATGCACCGGCCTGGGCAGCGAGAGCCAGGTCGTCGAATACCGCGCCACCGACGAGAAGGGCCGCGCCGTGCTGATCCGCGAACCCGGCACCATGAAGTACAACGACATCATCCTCAAGCGCGGCATCACCAACGACATGGACATGTGGGGCTGGCGCCAGCAGGTCGAGGAAGGCAAGATGGACGAAGCCCGCCGCAGCGGCACCATCACCCTGCACAACCAGAAGGGCGAACCCGTCGCCGCCTGGACCTTCGAGCGCGCCTGGCCCAGCAAGCTCAACGGCCCCACCTACGACGCCAAGAGCAACGAGGTCGCCATCGAGGAACTGACCATCACGCACGAGGGCTACAAGCGCGTGCCCGTCGGCGGCTGATCCCCACCCCGGTGCGGGGGGCGCCCACCCCGCTTCCCGCACCGCCCCTCCCAGTCCATCGACTGGCCCCGCCCCACACCGGGGGCCAGCTTCGGGGGTAACCGAGCGTGAACGAACTGCCCTTCATGCTGCCCGTCGGACTCCTCACGTCCGACGGGCACCTTCACCGCCAGGGCCTTATGCGCCCCGCGACCGCCCTCGACGAGATCGAACCCCTGGGCGACCCGCGCGTGCAGCGCAACGAGGCCTACTACCCACTGCTGCTCCTGGCGCGCGTCACCACCCGCCTGGGCCCCTTCGCGCCCGTCACACCCGACGTCCTGGCCGCCCTGCCGGCCGCCGACTTCGCCCACCTGCAACAGCTGTACGCCCACCTGAACAGCACCCAGGGCGCAGCGACCTTCAGCGCCTACCCGCCCGCCACACCGGCTGCCCAGGCCCTGCCCGATACCGTCGAGACCGAATGCCCGCACTGCGGCGCCGTGCTGGAACTCGACCTGAGCGCCGACCTGGTGGGCGCGTGACCCGCCCCACGCCCCCCGCCTCCCAGAGCGAACAGACGGCCGTGGGCACCCGCGCGCCCCGCCCCACCCACCCGGATCTGGACGAGATCACCCGGCGCGTCTACGCGCTGCTGCTCGAAGACCTGCGGCTCGACCACGCGCGGCGCCAGGGCGGTCAGCCGTGACCCGCCCGCGCGTGAGCGCGACCGCACGTGGCGCCGCCCGGGTCGGCACGCCCGCCGGACAGGCGGACGTGCGTGTGGACAGCCGCGGCGTGCACGCCAGCCACAACATGAGCGTCGAGGCCGCCGCGCGCCGCTTCGGCCTGCCGGTGCCCACCAGGCCGCAGAAAGCCGCGCACCAGATCCTCTCCAACCACCGGTACCACGTCGCCATCGACGGCCTGGAACAGGCAGCGTTCAGTGAAGTCAGTGGCCTGAGCATCGAAACCGAGACCATGGACTTCATCGAGGGCGGCGTGAACGACCGCGTGCTGCGCCTCCCGGTGCGCTCCAAGGTCGGCAACCTGACCCTCAAACGCGGCGTGGTCGCCGGACAGAAACTCCTGCAGTGGCACCTGAACATCGTGCAGGGCTACCTGGACGTCCGAAACGTCACCATCACCGTCTACCAGACCAGCGGCGCCGTGCTGACCCGCTTCGAACTGCTCCAGGCCTACCCGGTCAAATGGAGCGGCCCGCAGTTCACCGGCAGCGGCGACGCCGTCGCCGTGGAAACCCTGGAACTCGCCCACGCGGGCTTCCTGCAGGTCAGCCAGTAACGTCCGCCTGTCCCCTCTGAAAGGAGCGCTGTGAACTTCATCGACGAGCGGCTCGCCCGCCTGAAACACGCCACGCGCATGGCGGTCACCCGCCAGGACGCCGCCCCCACCTCCTGGGGCACGACCCTGGCGGGCACGCCGCTCACGCTGGTTTCCCCCGCCGCTCCCACCGGTCTACCCGCTGCCGCCCACCTGCCGGCCCGCGTCCGCCGCGTTCCGGCCCGCCTGATCGCGCTGCCCGAGGCCAGCACCCCGGCCCCGGACCTCGCCGGTCCCGGCGTGCCCCTGGGCAGCCCCCAGGTCTGGTCCCAGGCTGCGGCCCTGCCGGCCGCTGAGCCCCTGACCCCCGACCTGCCGGCCCGGTCGTCTCCCCGCCCCCCGGTGGACCGCCCGGACCCGACCCCTGACCCATATGGGGATCACGCGCAACTGCTGGCCGCCGGGCTGCTCGACATGCCGCCGGGCGACCTGCCCCCCCTGCCGCTGCCGGACATGGCCGACCCGACGCCCCGACCACTGCGGGCCGCCTCGTTCCTGGAAACGCTGGCCCTGAACGCCCTGGATGGCGCCGCGCCCGGCCAGCCGGCCCCCCAGCCGACCGGCACCTCGACGGCGCCTGATGCCATGTCGGCCGAGTCGCGCGCCGCCCAGCCGACCGGCCTTCAGGTGCCCGGCACCCCTGCCGCCGAGGGCTCGGCGATCCGGCCACAGCCTGCGCAGGATCCGGCCGACCTGGCCCCGACCCACCCCGCTCGGCCCGCGCCCGCAGCGCTCAGTCCGGACGCTGCTGCGCCGCCCCAGCCGGCTCAGGCCCCGGAGGCCCGCCCAGCGGCAGGCCCCGTCGAGGTGCCAGCTGCTCGCCCCCTGTCCACGCTGGAGCCCGCCGGATCTGCCGTGGACAGCGCCACCGTAACGCAGTCGGCACCGATCACGCCGACCAGTCCCGAGGCTGGAGTTCCCGTGGCCGTTCAGCCCGGCCGCGACCCGGCTGTGCCCACCAGCGCCGCTCCGGACGGAACGTCGACTCGGGATTCCCTGGTCCCCGAAATTCCACCGCTGGAAACTCCAGCCCCCAGTGCTCCTGTTGCCGTGCAGTCCGCAGCACCTGAGCCGGTCCCGAGTGCCGATCAGGTCACCGACGCGCCCGCCAGGACGCCGGAAGCCTCCTTACCCAGCCCGTCGCCCAGCCCGGAACAGGAGCAGCAGGCGCAGCGCGAGGCGCAGGCGCGCGAGCGGCAGGAACTCGAGGCGCTGCTCCGCAGCAGCAGCGGCGACATTCCCGTGCGGCTGCCCCGCCGGCCCCGGCCGGTGCCCATGCGCGCCGCCGCCCCACCCCCCGAACCGGAGGAGGTCAAGGTCGCCCCGCCCATCCCGGCGGACGTCTCGCAGAACATCCTGGCGCGTCTGAACCGGTTTGCGGAACTGGAAGCCGCCGGCGAGACGGACGAGAGCGCCATTCCCTTCGGGCAGCTGGAGAACTGGCAGGATCACCACCCGGAACGCAACGTCCTCGCCGCGGGCGACAGTGCAGGACCGGTGCTGCCCGCAGCGGCCGCGCCCGTCCCGGCCCCGCGCCTGGATGTCCCCGCGCCCAGCCGCGTGAAGGCCCGCAGCCGCGGACAGGGCCGCGAACCCCAGGCGGCCCGCCGGACGCCAGCCGACACCGACGAGGAACCAGAGCGAGGTCCGGCCTTCCCACCGGACGCTCCCAGCGGGTCGCGCGCCTCAGACATGACCCCAGCCGCGCCGAACGATCCGGCGCACTGGACGACGACCGAGTTACCACCGCCTGCCGAAGGTGCCGCTGCGGCCAGACCGCCAAGTGCTGATCCTGTTCCGCCCACGCCTTCACCTGAACGGCAGGCCCGCCCGGTGGCGCCAGTGGGCTGGGCTGATCTCGACGTCCCATATCAGCCCCCCTCTGCCCCGGACAGGACAACCCCCGGTCCGGGGCAGAGGGCACCGGGCCGCAGCACGGCCGAACACCCCTTCCCCGAGACAGAAGAGGCACCCGGGCCGGAGTTCCCCGGGGCAACGAGGCCGCTGCACACCGGCCGGACGCCAGTCCCAGGGCCCCTGGAGGGATCGGCGCCGCCGCCTGACCGCCCGGAACCTGCACCTACGGTCCATGTCGGCAGGTCCACGGACCTTTCGGAAACCCCTCCCCGCTCCATCCGGCGCGCTGCCGCCCGCCCTGTCCTCAGGTCCCTGCCCGAGGAGCAGGTGCCGCTGTCTGGGGTGACGCCCAGTTCCAGTGTTCCCTCACTGTCTCCTCTTCCCAAAATGGATGCCGCTGCGGCCGGAGCCGCCGGGGCGGCTGATGTCCGGCCCACAGACGTACCGACTCGGGCGGAAGCCGGCCCACCTCTGCCAGAGAATGTCGCGGCCCCTGTCGGCTCCGGGCTGCGTGTCGGGGGACCTGCCCTTCTGCCCGCCGCACCGATCCGTTCCGACCGCCCTCACGTGGCCGCGCAGGGTGAGTCACGTACCGAGCCTGACCTGGCGTGGCACAGGCGACGTGAGCGGGGCGATCCGGACTTGCCGGTGCCGCCGGTCGGGCCGGGCGTGCCGGTAGCCGCCGCTGCGGTGCAGGCCATCCGCCCCGGACCGCCAGAGGTGACCGGCAGTGCCACTGCGGAGGCCGCTGTGCAGCCCGGTAGGCCACTGGCTGTCCCGGCTCACGATGCTGGTCCCGGCGGGGCGTCCGCTCCGGAACTCCCTCGATCCGTGCAGGCGGTGGAACCCGTCCCGCCGGTGCTGCCCACCTCGCCCATGGCCGCGCTGCTGAACGCAGAGGCACAGCAGCCCTGGCTTCCAGCAGCCGCGTCCCGCAGGCCAGAGCTCCCTCTCGAGCCCGGCAGAGAAGAGCCAATCTCGGATTTGTCCGTCCCCGGGCCACTGTTGACCCGTCCCCGTCCGGAAATCCGTGATCAGGTTGCTCGCCCGCTGGTACCAGCTGAAGCGCAGGTTTCCCCGCAGTCGGTGCGGCCGCTGCGGCCCGGGTGGTCGCCCTCGGCCCCGGTCGGCGCTGAATCCGCCCCGACCGTGGTGACGCGGCAGTCTGGGGCGGTGCGGCGTCCGGCCCCCCTGCGGGCCGGGGCGCCTGATCTCCGGGTCCCGTTTCCTGGCGATCAGCGGGTCCCCGCCTGGCCTGTGGAGCCCGCCCAGGCCGCCCTCTCGCACATCAGGACTCCAGTCGACGCTACCCAGGCGCTGAACCCAACGCTGCGCCCGGGTGACGGAACTGTGGCTGCGCCGATACAGAGCTCACCGGCGCCGGATGGTCCCGGCCGCCGCCCACCCGACGTGCCTGTTCCGGCACCGCTGGAGTCGCCGGGTGCGGCGCGCCAGTCCCTCCTGGGTGGACCCACGCCGCCACGACCCGTTTCCTCCGGCTCGACGGGTCTCCCTGTCCAGGCGACTCCAGACGGGCCGGTGTTCCCGGTCGTTCCTGCCGACGGGCGTCTGGCCGGGTTCCTGGACGCCCCAGGGCCTGTAACGGAGCTCCAGCCGCTGCCAGTCCGCGCAGTGCAGGCGACCGCCGAGCCCGCCACCTGGATCACTTCGCCCGCGCGGCCGACGGCGTGGCGGTCCGTGCCGGTGAGCCCGATCATGCCCACTGCTGACCTGCTGAATCCAGGCGGGTTGGGCCGGCGTCCGGTCGCGCCGGGCTGGCCGGAACCCGTGGCGACCCGTCAGCCCAGCAGCTTCGAGAGGCGTGCCGGGGCCATTCAGCGCAGTCCGCTGGAGCTGCCTGACCGTGCGGCTGCACTGGCCGAGGTGCAGAGGCACTCGGCGCCGCAGCCCGCACCGGCTGACGGCCCCACATGGCCTGAGGCGCGGCCCGAGCCCGCAGCTGGACGGGAGGCGGCGGGGCCAGTCCACCCCGGCGAGGGGAGAGGGGCGCTCAGGACCCACCCCGGGGGTCCGCTGCCGCCAGCGCGGTTCCAGCCGGCCGAGGTCCGGCCGGAGGGTGGCCCCCCAACCGGTCCGGCGGCGCCGATCGGTCTGCCCACCCCTGTCGTCGGGGGGAGCGCTCCTGCCTTGGTCCCTCTTGGGACCGACTGGTCGGCGCTGGCGCCCGTGCCGGATGGATCATCGGTGCCGGAAGCGGCCCTTTTCCCGAGGTTGCGCGTGTCCGCACACGGGGCGAGCCGGGTGCCGGAGGTGACGCCGGATCGCTGGCCCGAACCACCGGTCCTGCCGGTGCCGGGCAACCCGGCCCGAGTGCCCGGGCCCACCTCGCCTGACAGGCTGGCGTGGCCCGCAGTGCCGGTTCCTGAATCCAGTGGGGAAAAGCTCAGGCACCCCAGCCGGGAGGTCGCGGCTGTCGGCGACCCCGAGCAGTCCGTCACGCCCGGGCTGGAGGCCCAGCCGGGCGCCCGCCCGGGTGGCACACGAGGCGCTCCCGGGCACCCACCGGTCCGGCGCCGCCCGGCCCGACCCGAGTCCGCCGCTGCCGGGCTGCCGACGCCGGAGCGTCCGGGGGCCGAACCGGCGACCGGGGCTGAGCTGGGTGAGCCGCCGTCCGCGTGGCCTGCCAGTAAGACTCTCGTGCCGACACGCCGCGCGGCGCCCGGGGTGTCCGTGCCGCGTGCCCTGCGACCGGGCGCCCCGCCCTCCCGGGCGCCTCAGGACACGGCGGCCCGCCCCCAGGAGAGCGCCGTCCTGCGGGCGCTGGACACGGCCCTGAGCCGGGATGGGCATGGCACCCCGCTGTCCCCCCGGGAGCAGGACGCTCTGCGGGGCGCGCTGGGGACCAGCGTGGCGGACGTGCGGGTCGTGCGCCGTCCCGAGGTGGAGCCGGCGCTGCGGGCCGCGCGGGCGGACGGGCTGACCCTGGGCCAGACGGTCTTCCTGCCGCACGACCTGCCGCTGACGGCTCCGGCGGGTCTGGCGCTGGCCGCGCACGAGATCACGCACGCCCGGCGTGTCCGCGACCCGCTGTTCGTCCCGGCGGCCCTGACCCGCCCGGCCAGTCCTGCATCCCGCCCCGCCCCGGCAGCCGGTGATGAGGAGGGGGTGGCGCTGGCCACCGAGCACGCGGTGGCCCGGCAGGCGGCGGCAGGTCCGGCGCGGGTCGCGGCGGCCTCCACGTTCGCAGGAGAGGCCACGCCACGGGCGCTGGGCCTGCCTGCGCCGTGGGAGCCAATGCCCACCTGGGACGCGCCGGAGCGGGGGACCCCCGCCCCACAGGGCCTGCCTGCGGGGCCGGAGCGGGGCGGGAGCCCGGCCCTGTCCCGCCCGGCGCTGCCTGGACCTGCGCCAGCAGCGGCGCCGCTGTGGCAGGCGGCGGCGACCGACCGGCCCGCTGCCGCTCCGGCCCCTGCGCAGCGTCCGCCGGACGAGCAGGCTGTGGGCCGCCGCGCCCAGTCCGGCAGTGCCGTGGATCTGGATCAGGTGGCGCGCGAGGTGTACGCCCGCCTGCGGGAGCGGCTGGGACAGGAACTGCGCCGCCTGTCCTGACCGCGCGGTTCAGGGGGATTCCCGGACCCGGCTCGGGAACCCCTGAACCGTTCCCTCACCTCTGCGGCCGTGGCCGGCGCCTCTCTATACTGGGCGCCGTATGTCTGGGATGAGTGGAGGGCGCGGCGAGGCGCCCGTGGACGGTGCGCCGGGCCACCCCGGCAGGGCGGGCATCAGCCGGCGTGGCCCGGACGCCGCGTGATGGACGCCGCGGCGCGCACCGCACTCGTGATCACGCGACTGGCCCAGGCTCTGGGTGGGGTCCGCACGCGCCAGGAGGCCCTGGGCGCCGCCCTGAACGGGCTGGAGTCGGCCTTTCAGGCTGCCGGGGGCGTGGGTGTTCTTCCGGACCGTGAGGAGATCATCTCTTCGGGGCCGGTCGCGGCTCAGGTCGGCCGTGACGGCATCGACGACCTCGCCCGTCAGGCCCTGATCCGGGGGGACGTGCTGATCGTGGCTCCAGCGGACGCCACGCCGGGCGGGGGGACGTCTGCTGCCACGTCGGTCGCGGCGGCCTTGGCGGTGCCCCTTCGCCTGAACGGCGCGGTGCTGGGCGCGCTGGCCCTATGGTTCACACCGCCCCGGGAGATCACGGCGGTGGACCGGGCTCTGCTGGACGCTCTGGCGGCGCAGGCGGCCCTGGGCCTTGACCGCGCCGCCGGGTTGGAACGGGCTGCCGGGCTGGAGGAAGCCGGGCAGGTCAGCCGGGCGGGGGCGCAGCGTGCGGCGGCCCTGGAGACCGAACGCGCCTTCCTGACCTCGACGCTGGACAGTCTGGGCGAGGCGGTGATCGTCTGCGACGCGCAGGGTCGGCTGGTGCGCTTCGCGGGGCAGGCGGGCGACATGCACGGGCAGGAGGCGCGGCCGGTCCCGCCGGAGCAGTGGGCCGCGCAGTACCACCTGTGCCGCGCGGACGGCTCCGGCCCGCTGGAACTGGCGGAGATTCCGCTGTACCGCGCCTGGCAGGGCGAGACGGTGCGGGACGCCGAGATGGCCATCTGCGTGCCCGGCCAGCCGATCCGGTACGTGCTGGCCAGTGGGCAGCCGGTGCGGCTCCCGGATGGGCGCGTGGGTGGGGCCGTGGTCGCGCAGCGTGACGTGACCGCGGCCCGCCTGCAGGCGCAGGCGCTCACGGACTACGCGGCGCGGCTGGAGCAGCAGGAGGCGGCCCTGCATGACGAACAGGCGGCGTCGCGGGCGTTCGAGCGCTTCAGCGAGGCGGCCAGTCACGCGCAGTCCATCGAGGCGCTCGGGGAGGTGGCGATGACGACGCTGCACGGGGCGCTGCCCGGCATCTCCGCGATGTTCTCGGAGGAGCGGGGTGGGCGCTGGTGGCCCGTCACGTGGACGCCGGACCTGTCCCCGGCGCTGCTGGAGACCCTGCAGCGGGGCGTGCCGTCGGACACGCCGATCGTGGCGCAGGCGCTGGCGGCGCGCGCGCCGGTCTTCCTGGACGGCTGGCAGGAACAGGAGCAGCGCGTGGCGCACTCCGCGCAGTACCACACGGCCGCCATGTATCCGGTCATGCAGGACGGCGAGCCCCGGGCCCTGCTGAGTCTGGGCTTCACCACCCCCGCGCCCTGGACGGACGTGCAGCGCAAGCTGGTCGTGTCGCTGGGCCGCAGTTTCACGCTGCTGTACAGCCGGATCGTGGCGGCCCGTGAACTGCAGGCGCAGCGCGACGAGGCCGAGAAGCGCACGCAGGCGCTGGAAGCGTTCGCGGAACTGTCCCGTGACCTGGCCAGCGAGACCGACCGGTACGTGCTCGTGCGCGGCGCGCAGGAGATCATGCTGTCCCTGCTGACCCCCGGGTACGCCCTGTACTGGGAGGAGGGCCCGGACCGCTGGGTGCTGAAATCCCAGGTGGGTGACATCGGCAACCCGGAACTGCAGCGGCTGGTCGACGAGCACGGGCTGCCGCTGGACGCGCCCGCACTGCACGGGACGTGGCAGAGCGGGAGGCCCAACTATCAGGACAATTACGCGCAGGGGACCGACACGCCGCTGGAGATGATCCGGCACGTGAATGCCGCCACGGCCTTCCGGGTCACGCGGCGGGGGCAGCCGCTGGGCATGCTGGCCATCGGTCTGTTCGACCAGCGCTTCTGGACGCCGATGGACCGCGCCGTTCTGGAAACCGCGATCCATAACCTCATCCTGATGCTGGAGCGCGCGCAGAGCGTCGAGGAACTGGCGCTGACGAACGCGGAGCTGCAGATCGCGAACAGTGAACTGCAGGCGTTCACGTACAGCGTGTCGCACGATCTGCGCACCCCGGTCCGGCACGTCAAGGGCTTCACGGAGCTGGCGATGGCCGCCGCGCGGCGGGGCCAGCTGGACAAGACGCAGCAGCACCTGGAGATCGTCTCGCAGGCCGCTGACCGCATGACGGACATGATCGATTCGATGCTGGCCCTCTCGCGGGCGGGCCGGGTGGACATGAACTTCCGGCCGGTGCCGCTGGAGGATCTGGTGCGGCAGGCGCAGGAGGACGTCCGGCTGGAGTTCCCGCAGCAGCGGGTCGAGTGGCGGGTCGCGCCGTTACCGGTCGTGCGGGCCGATGCGGGGACGCTTCAGCAGGTGATCACCAACCTGTTCAGCAACGCCGTGAAGTTCGCCCGTCCGGGCTGGCCCTTGCAGGTGCGCGTCTGGGCGGAGGAGCGGCCGCAGGACTGGGCGGTGTTCGTGGAGGACACCGGTTCGGGATTCGACCAGCAGTACGTGGGCAAACTGTTCGGCGTGTTCCAGCGGCTGCATACGCAGGATCAGTTCGCCGGGACCGGCGTGGGGCTGGCCACCATCAAGCGCATCGTCTCCCGGCATGGGGGGCAGGTCTGGGCGCACGGACAGCTGGACGAGGGGGCGACGTTCGCCTTCTCGCTGCCCAAGGGGCCATGAGGGCGGGGATGCGGGTCAGACGGCGTAGGGGCCGGTGCGCTGGGGGCTGCCCAGACGTCCCGGCCCTTCTCTGCGCCCTGAAGACCGGGCCTATTTCAGGCCGTTCGCCACGGCTTTCGCCAGGGTGCCCTGCGCGTCGTCGCCGTCCAGGGACCACGCCATCGCGCCGCCCAGGCCCTTGCTCTTGACGTACGCCATCTTCGCGGCGATGACCTGCTCGTCGTCGTAACTCCAGAAGGTCGCGCCGTCGTACTTCCACATCTGGCCGGTGGCGGCGCTGCGGAACACGGTGCCCGGGGCGGTTTTCAGCACCTTGTAGTCCTCGATTCCGGCCTCGTACGTGCCGCGCGCGGGACCGCTGGCACTCTGGTACAGGCCGTTGTTGCCGCCGGGCACGCCGGTCCAGCCGCGCCCGTAGAAGGGCACGCCCACCACGATCTTGTTCGCGGGCATCCCGGCGTTCAGGAAGGCGTTCACGGCCGTGTCCACCGAGTAGGTCTTCGCGGGGCCGCTGCCCGGGCCGTTCGGGTCGGTGTACAGGTTGCTGTGGAAGTTGGTGGGGCCGCCAGCGTCCCAGGCGCCGCGGAAGTCGTACGTCATGATGTTCACCCAGTCCACGGCGGCCCTGTACCCGGCGGGGTCCTGGTTGGCGATCTTGTCGGGTCCACCGGGCGCGGCGATGGTAAGCAGCAGGCCCGGGCGCAGGGCGTCCAGCTGACGGCGGAATTCCTGCAGGAGCAGCGTGAAGTTCTGCCTGTCGGCAGCGCTGACGGTGTTGTACGCCAGCCCGCCGCCGCCCGGGTATTCCCAGTCGATGTCGATCCCGTCGAACACGCCCGCCCCCGCGCCGGGTCCGCCCGCGCCGTCCGAGGACACCGGGAGGTTCCCCTCGATGTACAGGTCGATGCAGGAACTGACCAGCGCCTTGCGGGACGCGTCGGTGCTCGCGGCGGCGCTGAAGTAGCGGCTCCAGGTCCAGCCGCCCAGCGAGATGAGGACCTTCAGGTTGGGGTATTTCGCCTTGAGTTTCTTCAGCTGGTTGAAGTTGCCTTTCAGCGGCTGGCTCCAGACGTCTGGGGCGCCGTCGACGCTGGTGGCCGCGTCGAAGCTCTTGCCGTAGTCGGCGAAGCCGTCGCCGCCGTCCCCGTTGCCGCTCTCGGCGCGGGTGATGATGTCGCACTTGTACGTGCCGCCCGCGTTGTACACGTTCCCGAAGGCGTAGTTGATGTGGGTGAGGGTGGCGGCCGTGCCGCTGGTGTCGATGTTCTTCACCTGGTAGCCCCGGCCGTAGATGCCCCACTGCGCGAAGTACGCGATGCGTCTGAAGCCGCTGGTGGGGGGCGGGGTGGTGCCGCCGATATTGACGGTGACGCTGGCCGTGGCCGAGGTCGAGTTCCCCGCCGCGTCGAAGGCTCTGGCGGCGTACGTCCGCGTGCCGTTCTGCGCGCTGCCCACCGCGTCGGTCCAGCTGTACGGCGCGGTCGTGTCGGTGCCCAGGAGCGTGCCCCCAGCGTAGAACTCGACTTTGCTGACGCCGACGTTGTCACTGGCGGCTCTGTACCGGACATCTTCAGGTTGAGGCTGTGCTGGACGCAAAATTCCTGAACGTATGATCGGTCGCGAATCGGCACGACAAACGGCGGTGTTTTGGGTGTGTGACCATCCCAGAACCCGCCGATCTCCAGCGTACTGAACTCACCC
>CALPYF020000008.1 GCA_943327755.2 Deinococcus hopiensis KR-140 | reverse complement strand
CCCCCGGCGCCCTGCCTCCGTCAGTCCTTACTCCGTGCCGACATCGTGCCCGTCGTCGCGCTGCTCTAGGCGGAAGCCATGGGGCAGGAAGTCACGGACGTACCCGCTGACGATGTCGCCGTGCTGGTTCACGCACACCACGCGGGCGTCCGGCGCGAACTCGTACAGCACCTGCCGGCACGCGCCGCACGGGCTGGCGGGCGGGGTCGCCTCGGAGTACACGACGATGTCGGTGAAGTCGCGCTCGCCGGCGGTGGCCATGGCCTGCACGGCGCTCTGCTCGGCGCAGCGGCCCAGGCCGTAGCTGGCGTTCTCGACGTTCGCGCCGAAGAACACGCGGCCGTCACGGGTGCGCAGCGCCGAGCCCACGTGGAACTTGCTGTACGGCGCGTACGCCTGCCGGAAGGCGGCTTTCGCGCCCTCGAGCAGCTGGGGGTCGGGGGTCAGGTTCAGTGCGTTGGCGTTACTCATGGGTGTCCTCGGTCTCCAGCTCGTTCACCTGCGGGGCGCGTTCCACGCGCACGCGGGTCACGCGGCGCTGGTCGGCGTCCTCGACGGTGAAGGCCCAGCCGTTGTGGGTGAAGTTCTGCCCCGGCTCCGGGATGTCCCCGAAGTGGCTGGTCATGAAGCCGCTCAGGGTATCAAATTCTCCCTCGCCGTCCTCTATGTTCGCCCCGAGCCGCTCCTCGACCTCGCCGACTGTCAGGCTGGCGTCCATCAGGTACACGCCCTCGCCGATCACCTCGATCATCGAGACTTCCTCGTCGTCGGTCTCGTCGTAGATCTCGCCCACGATCTCCTCCAGGGCGTCCTCCAGCGTGACCAGACCCGCCGTGCCGCCGAACTCGTCCACGACGATGCTCATGTGGCTCTTCTTGTCGCGCATCTTGGCGAGCAGATCCTTGATCTTCATGCCCTCGGGCACGAAGTACACCGGGCGCATCACGTCCGCGATCAGGGTGTGATCCAGGCTGTCGAGGTGCGCGAGCATGTCGCCGGTGTGCACGATGCCCACGATGTTGTCCGGGGTGTCCTGGAAGACCGGCACGCGCGAGTAGCCGTGTTCGGCGTTCAGGTCGAGCAGGCGGCGCAGCGGCGCGGCCCCGTCCACGAGGACCATGTCGATGCGGGGCGTCATGACCTCACGCACGGTCGTGTCCGAGAGGTCGAACACGTTGTACACGAGTTCCTTCTCGTCGTCCTCCAGCACGCCCTCCTGGCTCGACGCGCTGACGATCATGCGGATCTCCTCTTCCGAGTAGGCCGTGTGATGCCCGGCGACGCCGCGCAGGCCGAACAGCCGCACCACGCCGTTGCCCAGCGCGTTCAGGCCCTTGATGGCCCACTTGAAGATCGCCGTGAAGATCAGCAGGGGCCGGATGACGACCAGACTGACCTGCTCGCTGCGCTGCAACGCCCAGCTTTTCGGCGCGAGTTCCCCGAACACGATGTGCAGGATCGTGCTGATCGCGAACGCCACCCCGAAGGAGATGGCCGTGATCTGCGACTCGCTGAAGCGCCCCTCGGGGAACAGCGGGTGAATCAGGTGCTCGATGGCGGGCTCGGCCACGAAGCCGATCGCGAGGCTGGCCATGGTGATGCCGAGCTGCGTGGCGGCGATGTACAGGTCGAGGTTCTGTAGCGCGCGCTGCGTGGCGCGGGCGGTGGCGTTGCCTTCCTCGGCCAGCTGGTCGATGCGGGTGCGGCGCACGCTGACCAGCGCGAACTCCGCCGCGACGAAGAAACCGTTCATGAGCACCAGGAAGAACAGGGCGACGATACCAAGCAGGTCATTCATGTAGGGACGCGCTCCAGGGTCGCGTCAGGGTCATCCGCAAGGCGCAAGCTGCCCGCCCCGCCGGATCGTTCAGGCGGGTGCGTCGGTGACCGTCGGTTGTGTGCCACGGCAAAAACGCCGCCCTCGGGCGGTGTTCTCCGGGCGCGGTACGTGAGCCGGAACTGGGAGGCTCCATAGCAGTTGCGAGGATAACACACCCCACTGGGCGCCGGGACGACTGTCCCATTGCACAGGCCGTCACCCGTGCCGGAACGTGGGCGCGGGCGGTACGCTGGCCCCACCACACCCACAGGAGGCACCCCGCATGACTCAGGCCACCCCCGACACCTACCGCGCCCTGCGCGTCCTGAAGGACGACCAGGGCTCCCGCGCCGAACTCCAGACCCTGCCGCTCTCGGCCCTGCCCGACGGGGACGTGCTGCTCGCCGTGACGCACTCCAGCCTGAACTACAAAGACGGCCTGGCCGTCAGTGGCCGCCCCGGCGTGCTGCGCACCCACCCCATGACGCCCGGCATCGACCTCGCGGGCACCGTGCTGGAGGATACCTCGGGCCGCTGGCAGCCGGGCGACGCGGTCATCCTGACCGGCTGGGGCATCGGCGAGCGGCAGGATGGCGGGTACGCCACCCGCGCCCGCGCCCGCCCCGAGTGGCTGGTCGCGCAGCCCGCCGGGACGGACGCCCACTGGGCCATGAGCGTCGGCACGGCCGGGTTCACCGCCATGCTGGCCGTCATGGCGCTGGAGGACCACGGCCTGACGCCCGGCAGCGGCGAGGTGCTCGTCACCGGCGCGGCGGGCGGCGTGGGCAGCACCGCCGTCGCCCTGCTGGCCCGGGCGGGGCACACGGTCGTGGCGAGCACTGGCCGCCCCCAGGAGGAGGCCTACCTGCGTGACCTGGGCGCCGCGCGGATCATCGGGCGCGACGAGCTGCCCGCCCTGAGCCGCCCCCTGGAGAAGGAACGCTGGGCGGGCGTGGTGGACACAGTGGGGGGCGCCACGCTGGCCGGAGCGTACGCCTCGACCCGCACGCACGGCAGCCTCGCCGTGTGCGGCCTGGCGGGCGGGCACGACCTGAACGCGACCGTGTTCCCGCTGATCCTGCGCGGCGTGAACCTGCTGGGCATCGACTCCGTCACCTGCCCTCCCGCCCGGCGCGAGGCCGCCTGGGCACGGCTGGCGCGCGACCTGCCCGCCGCCCGTCTGGAGGCGGTCACGCAGACTCACCCCCTCTCGGACGTGCCCGCCCTGGCAGCCGAGATCCTCGCGGGGCGCGTGCGGGGCCGCACCGTGATCGAGATCGGCTGACCGGAAGGGACGCCCCGGTGCGTTGCCCTGCGCCTGGCTCTACACGCCAGGATTTCTGGTGGTCGGTGAATGTGTGCGGGGCACTGAGGTCGCGCCCCAGTGCCCCGCACGCACGGCGCTCAGCGGGGTGTCA
Organism: Deinococcus hopiensis KR-140; assembly: GCA_943327755.2. Classification (GTDB taxonomy): domain Bacteria; phylum Deinococcota; class Deinococci; order Deinococcales; family Deinococcaceae; genus Deinococcus; species Deinococcus hopiensis_A. The sequence continues at coordinate 127,561 of CALPYF020000008.1, read as the reverse complement.
GGGTTCCCAGGTCGACCTTCGGCGTGGCCTCGGTCAGGGCGGCGCTGCGCTCGTCGCTGGCCTCGCCGCTCTCGCCGTACACGCCGTTGCCGTTCGTGTCGGCGCCCGCCGTGACCCGGTAGGTCCCGTCACCCAGGTAGGCGCGGAAAGCGCCGGTGCTGTCGAGCTTCGGCTGGAAACTCAGCCCCCGGCTGCTCTGCACCCGCAGGCCGAAGCCGCTGCTCACCGCCGGAGCGTTCAGGGCGGCCGCCGCATTGATCATGCCGAAACCGAACTGCTCGTCACGACCGGCCGTACCCAGATCGGTGGCCGTGTCCCGCAGGCGTTTCAGGGTGTCGTCGGCGCCGGTCGTGACGCCCTTGCTCAGCAGCAGGGCCGCCAGGGCCGCCACCTGCGGACTGGCCTGACTGGTGCCGACCTCCGCCTCGTAATTGGGGGCGTTCTTGCCGTAGTCCCAGCTGGTGGACAGGATCATGTCCGGGAAGGCCGCGCCGTTGAAGGTGCCGCCGTTGAACTTCGCGCCGCTGTAGGGATCGGCCCCGCCCGGGGCGGCCAGCTGCACCTGCGGGTACACGTTGCTGAACGGCGAGTGCATGGGCGCACTCGCCCCGGACAGCGTCACGCTGGCGACAGAGACCGCTCCGTCACACGCCGCCGGGTAGTAGGGCACCGTGCCGTATCCGTTCCCGGCGGCGGCAATGACCAGCGCGCCGGCCGTGCGGGCGTCCGCGATTGCCTCGCACATGGGCCTGGCTTCGTCGGCGCTGACCGCGCCGCCCAGACTCAGGTTGATGACCTGCGCGGCGTGCGGCGTGCGGTAGGTCGTCCCGCCGATCACGACCGGCAGGCCCGCCGCGTACCGGATGCCCAGCGCCACGTCCTCGCTCGTGGCACTCCCACTGGCGTCGATCACGCGCACCGGCAGCACCTTCACGTTCGCCTTGTACGTGGCGCCCACCACACCGCTCGGGCTGCACCCGGCGCACACGCCGCTGTTGGTGCCCCAGCGGGCCGCGATGATCCCGCTCACGTGTGTGCCGTGGCTGCCGCCGGTACGGCCCGGCGTGGCCGGATCTGTCGGATCGGGGTCGGCCCCGTCGCCGTCCCCGTTGTTGACGTCCGTCAGGACGTCCAGGGGTCCCTCACCCGGCTGCCACAGCTGTCCCTGCAGATCGGGATGGTCGAACCGCACGCCGCTGTCCACGACGGCCACCGTGACGGCCTTCGTGTACGCGCCGGCCTCCATGTCCCGCCAGACTGCGCCGTACCCCAGCAGCGGGTAGGCCCACTGGAGGGGCGCGAACTGATCCGTGGGGGTGACCGGCTGCGCCGTGCCCGCCTGCGCGCGCAGGATCACGTTGGGCACCGCGTACTCCACGTTCGGATCGGCCCGCAGCGCGGCCAGGGCGGCCGGGACGTCCTGCACGTCCAGTGCGGCGCTGCGTTCTCCCACCGCGGCGCGGCGCGTGACGGTCAGGCCTGCACCGGCCAGCCGCTGCGCGCCCAGCGTCACGGCGCGGTTGGTACCGCCCGCAGCCTGCGCCTGCACACCCGCGCGGTACTTCACGATGACCCCGCGTGCCGGAGCCGCCACGGTGGACTGTGCCGCGAGCCTGCTGGACGTGACCAGATCCGCGCCGCTGACCTGGGCGGGCTGCGCCGCGCGCCCACTCAGTTCGAACTGCTGCGCACTGACCGTCCAGGCCGCCGTGCCGCTCTGGGCGGCCTTGCTCTCGCCGGACGTCCAGCTGACCTTGATCACGCCGCTCAGTGTGGGCTGGTCGGCGCCGAGCGGCGTGACCGACTGCCGGTCAGCGCGCAGCGTGAAGGTCACGGCGCCCGTTCCGGCCTGCTGGGACACGCTCAGCCAGGAGGGAAAGTCCGTGACGCGCCACGAACCGGTGAACGGCACGTTGACCGTCTGCTGGGTGCTCAGACCCAGACCGAGCGTGCGGTCTTGCAGAGTGGTCGAGCTGGCACCCGAACCAGAGCGCAGCTGATCACAGGCAGAGAGGGCGAGGGCGGCGGCCACGAGCCCGGCGGCGCGGTACAGGTGTGTCATGGTCGCCACAGCATGCCGCAAGAAAGCTGACCGCACATGAAGTGCATGAGGCAGGGGTGGCACAATGGCGCCCGTGCCGAGTGGACGTGTTCACAACCTCATCAACATCGGCGCGTACAGCGTGCTCGCCGCCGCCGCCCTGTACGCGACCCGCCAGGATCTGCTGGTCGTCACTCCGGCGCAGGCGCTGAACTTCACGCTGGCGTACGCCGCCGGGACGTTCCTGCTGTCTCCGGATCTCGACCTGGCCGAGGGCAAGGTGGACAGCAAGCGGCACTGGGGGGTGCTGGGCGTGCTGTGGGTGCCCTACGGCATGGTGTTCAGTCACCGGGGATGGTCTCACAGCTGGCTGATCGGCCCGTTGACCCGCCTGCTGTATGTGGCCCTGATCGTCGCGCTGGTCGTGGGGCTGATCCGGTTCGTCGCGCCGGACGTGCCACTCCCGGTCATTCCGCAGCCCATTGCCTGGAAGGTCGTCCTGCCGCTGCTGCTGGGGTACTACCTGAGTCAGTGGCTGCACCTCATTGCCGACGGTGTGCGGCCGGATCACGGCCTGCGCAAGGGCTACCGCAAGGTGAGGGGCCGCTGACAGAACGGGGCAGACGCGCTACAATACCCCGGCGCCGGAAGAACCCCTGCATGAATATACAGGTATGCAGCGCGGGCCGGACGTTCAAGAGAGGTTTTCATGATTCTGACCCTGTTCATCGTGCTGTTCGCTCTGGTCTGCGTGGGCCTGATCTTCTTCGTGCTCCTGCAGGTGCCCAAGCAGGCAGGGTTGTCGGCCAGCATGGCTTCCGGCGGATCGCTGCTGGGCGGCCGTGGAGTCGAGGGCGGCCTCATCCGCATCACCAGCGTGCTGGGTGGCTTCTTCATGCTTCTGGCCCTGCTGATCAACCTCGTTTCACGCTGAACATCGCCTTACCCGGGGTCCTTTGACATCCGGGAGGCGTGTCCCGTAACGGCAAGAGAAAAGTCTTATCCCTGGGGAAAATTCCTGGTCTGGCACCAGTTTCTAGATGAAGCGTGTCGTTCTGTTTCGGAACGGCACGCTTCATGTGCATGCCTAGTTATGAAATGTGGCAAATGTCCCTTTATTTGAGCGGTACTTCTCCTGTCGTCTGCCTTGATCTGCGCGCAGAACAGTGTCAAATGTAAGCCTTAGGATACTTATGCGCTCCTGATTCATGAGAATGATCTGACAATCTTGACCTAGGCTAAGTCAATCCATATATTGAGCTCGCTGGAAAACGAAATCTGGAACCAAGTCACCCGGCTGCGCGCCGGAACTTGTCGTATTTCCTTTCACGCACCCTGGAGGACCCCATGAAAAAAGCCCTGACTCTTGCCCTGGCCCTGACGGTCGGCACCGCCGCCGCTCAGAGCGCGTTCGTCTGGCCCTCTGCCTGGACCGCTGATCAGAACACCGGGAACAAACGCGGTGGCGAACTGCGCCTGTCCGCCATCAGCGACTTCAAGACCATGAACCCCTTCACCAGCTCCGAAGCGGACAGCATCCCGGACCGCATGGAGTCTGGTACTGGTCTGTTCACCCAGGATCCCCGCAACGACGAGTTCATCCCCTACATGGCTGCCGGCGCCCCCGTGGTCAGCAACAACAACAAGCGGTTCGTGGTCAAGATCCGCCAGGGCATGAAGTTCAGCGATGGGCAGGCCATCACCGCCGACGACTGGGTTACCACCTGGAAGATCCACACCGACGACAAGGTCGGCAGCAACAGCTACGACACCTTCTTCCTAGTGGGCAAGCCCATCACGGTCAAGAAGCTTGACAACTACACCCTGCAGTTCGACTTCCCCCAGCCCAGCGCCAGCGCCCTGAGCATCATGAGCTACGCTCCCTGGCCTGACCACGTGTTCGGCAAGGCCTACCGTGAAGGCGGCGCCGACGCTGTCAAGAAGATGTGGGGCCTCGCTACGCCCGCCAGCCAGATCATTGGTGCAGGCACGTGGATTGTTGACTCCTACCGCGCCGGTGAGCGCACTGTCTTCAAGAAGAACCCCAACTGGGGCGACTGGAACAAGGACAGCCGCGGTCAGGAACTGCCCTACCTGAACACCATGTCCGTGCGTATCGTCGCTGATGCCAACGCGTCCCTCGCCGCCTTCCTGGCCGGTCAGATCGACACGGTCGGCATGCGCAACGCCGACGACCTGGCCCAGACCAAGAAGGCCATCGACAACGGCAGCCTCAAGGCCTTCCTGAAGGCCAACGTCAGCCCCCAGGCCACCAGCCAGTGGATCACCTTCAACTGGAACAAGGCGGGCGACCCCGCCAAGCAGAAGCTCTTCCGCGACGTGCGTTTCCGCCGCGCCATGAGCCACATCGCCAACCGTCAGGCCATGGTTCAGCTCGCCCTGGGCGGCCTGGGCAGCGAGACGTACTTCAGCACCTACCCCATCTTCAAGCAGCAGATCGACGCAGGCCTCGCCGCCGGCGCCCCCCAGTACAAGTACGACCTCGCGCAGGCCAGCAAGCTGCTCGCGCAGATCGGCTACACCAAGAAGAACGCCCAGGGCTACCTGGTCGACAAGAGCGGCAAGGTGCTGGAATTCAACCTGAGCACCAACGCGGGCAACACCGTCCGCGAGCAGCTCGGCCGCATCTTCGCCGACGAAGCCAAGAAGGTCGGCGTGAAGGTCAACTTCACCCCCATCGACTTCAACACCCTGGTCAGCCAGCTGACCTCCAAGGGCGAGAACCGTCCCTTCGACGCCATCCTGCTGGGCCTCTCCGGCGGCAGCAACATCTGGAGCTTCGGCAGCAACGTCGTGCCCTGCGGCACCAACCTGCACTCCTACAACAACCCCACCGACGGCAAGTGCGCCACCAGCCAGGAACAGCTGATGACCAAGCTGTACTACCAAGGCGACTCCGAGCTGAACGACGCCAAGCGCCGCGCCATCGGCGGCCAGCTGATGAAGGCTGAAGGCGAACTGCAGCCTGTCATCTACCTCGTCGGCGGCAACTTCCACGTGGCCTTCAATGAGCGTCTGGGCGGCGAATTCCCGGCCAACCTGATGAACGCCTACTACGGCCAGCGTCTCAACGCCCTGACCTTCATCAAGTAAGCGACCAGAGCAGCACGCTGCTCCCACGGGGGGTGGTCCGCCCGCGCGGACTGCCCCCCACACCCATGACGCCCCCGGAGAGCCCGCATGATCCCATTCCTCCTGCGCCGACTGGTGCAGTCCATCCCCACCCTGCTGCTGGCCAGCATCCTGATCTTCTTCGTGATCCAGCTGGCCCCCGGCGACTTCCTGACGCCGGCCAAGCTCAACCCGAACATCAGCCCGGAGCAGTTGGCTGCGCTACAACGTAATTTCGGTCTGGACCGCCATCCCATCGAGCAGTACTTCCTGTGGATGCGCAACATGCTCTTCCATTTTGATCTGGGCCTGTCCTTTTCGTATCAGCAGCCCGTACTGGACGTCATCAAGCCGCGTGTCGCCAACTCGATGTACCTCGTTTTGTTGTACACCGTGCTCTTCTATCTGATCGCCATACCGCTTGGGGTGTTTGGCGCCGTCCGGCAGAACTCTTTGGGTGACAAGGCCGTCAACGTCTTCCTGTACTTCCTGCTCGGATTCCCCAGCTTCTTCCTGGCCCTGATCGTCATCTACTTCATCCTGCAGTTGCGTACCAAGACGGGCCTGGATATTCCGATCAACGGCATGACCAGCAATGACTTTGACAGCATGACGGCTGTCCAGAAGTTCTTCGACGTCACCAAACACCTCATTATTCCTGCTGTCATCCTCGCGGTCAGCGACGCTGCGGGACTGACCCGCGTGATCCGGGGCCAGATGCTGGAAGTGATGCGCTCGGACTACATTCGCACGGCGCGCGCCAAGGGCGTCACCGAACGCACCGCCATCTGGAAGCACACCTTCCGGAATGCGATTCTGCCGATCGTAGCCAATGTCGGTAGTTTGCTGCCAAGTGCTGTGGCTGGTGCTGGCTTCATCGAGGTCGTGTTCGCCTACCCCGGCATCACCCCGATGATCCTCGATGCCCTGAACGCCCAGGACCTGTACCTGATTGCCGGCTTCACCGTGATCACCACCGTCCTGCTCGTAATCGGCAACGCCCTGGGCGACATTCTCCTCGCGGTCGTTGATCCGCGCATCAAGGTCGGCTGATATGACCACCACCGCACCCACCACCACCCAGAAGAAGGACAAGCCGCTCGGTCAGTCCCAGTTCTCCGTCGCCTGGCAGCAGTTCCGGAAAAACCGCCTCGCTCAGGCCGGCGGCCTGATGCTCATCCTGCTGTACGTCATGGCTATCTTCGCGCCGTTCATCGCCCCTGACGCCCTGTCGTCCTACTCGACCAGCAACATCACCCGCTTCCACCCGCCCACCCCCATCCAGTTCCGTGATCCCGACACCGGCGCATTCACGCGACCCTACGTGTTCAAGTACACCCAGCAGCTCAACATGGACACGTTCGTCAACGAGTTCAAACCCAGCGCAGAACGCTGCCCGCTGTACTTCGGTGTGCGCGGCGCCAGCTATAAGCTTCTGGGCTTCATCCCCGGCAACCTGCATCTGTTCGGCACCAACAAGGAAGACTGCAGTGTGTACCTGTTCGGTGGTGAGGACCTGGGCCGCGACCTGTTCACCCGCACCCTCTACGCCTCGCAGATCAGCCTGACCATCGGTCTCGGCGCAGTGGTGATCACGACCCTGATCGGATTGATGATGGGCGCTGTGTCCGCCTACTTTGGTGGCATCGTCGATACGCTGGTCATGCGCCTGGTAGAGGTGATCGCTGCTATCCCCTCACTGTTCCTGCTGCTGCTGTTGCGAAGCGTGTTCCCCAAGGACATCAACCCGATTCTGGCGCTGTATGTCATCCTGGGCCTCCTAGCCTTCATCGGCTGGGGCGGTCTGGCACGCGTCACGCGCGGACAGCTGCTCAGCGTGCGCGAGCAGGACTTCGTGTCCGCCGCCAAGAGCCTCGGCGCCAGCGACAACCGCATCATGTGGCGTCACATGCTGCCTACCCTGACGACCTACGTGATCGTCACGACCAGCCTCGCCATTCCCGCCACCATCCTCACCGAGTCTGGCCTGAGCTTCCTGGGCATCGGTGCCGTGGAACCCTACGCGTCGTGGGGCAGCCTGCTCAAGGCCGCGCAGGACGGCGGTCTGAGCAGCCTGAACACCCGCCCCTGGGTGCTCATCCCCGGCTTCTTCATCGTGTTCACCGTGATGTGCTTCCAGCTGCTCGGCGACGGGCTGCGCGACGCCTTCGACCCGCGTAAGCGCGCCTGAACTCCTGTCACGCGCGGCGCGGCCAGCGAAATGGGCCGCGCTGCGCGTGACAAAACGCCCTAGAATCCCCAACGGTTGTATGATGCACAACGTGTTGAAAACGGAGGAACAATGACCCACCAGGGTGAAGTCCTGTTGGCCGTGAACGGCCTGAAAACTTACTTCAGTACCGACGACGGTGTCGTGAAGAGCGTCGACGGCGTGACCTTCCACATCAAGAAGGGCGAGACCCTCGCCGTCGTGGGCGAATCCGGCTCCGGCAAGAGCGTCACCAGCCTGTCGGTCATGCGCCTGATCCCCACCCCCCCCGGCAAGATCGTGGAAGGGGAGATCCTCTTCACCGGCAAGGACGGCGTTCAGAAGAACATCGTCACGCTGAGCGAAGCGGACATGCGCAAGATCCGCGGCAATGACATCTCCATGATCTTCCAGGAGCCCATGACCAGCCTGAACCCCGTCTACACCGTCGGGGACCAGATCGCTGAAGCCGTCATGCTGCACCAGGGCAAGAACAAGAAAGAAGCCATGGGTGTCGCCACCGACATGCTGCGGTTCGTGGGCATCCCCGCCCCCGAGAAGCGCGTCAACGAGTACCCGCACCAGATGTCCGGCGGGATGCGCCAGCGCGTCATGATCGCCATGGCCCTGAGCTGCAAACCCGCCCTGCTGATCGCCGACGAGCCCACCACGGCGCTCGACGTGACCATCCAGGCGCAGATTCTCGACCTGATGCGCAACCTGCAGAAAGAGGTCGGGATGAGCATCCTGTTCATCACGCACAACCTCGGGGTCGTGGCCGAGATGGCTGACCGCGTCGTCGTGATGTACGGCGGCCGCGTGGTCGAGGAAGGCGACGTCGTGGACATCTTCCAGGCGCCCCGCCACCCCTACACCATGGGCCTGCTGAACAGCATTCCCCGTCCCGGCGAGTACGAGCACGTCCCCGGGCAGCCCAAGGGCCGCCTGGAAGCCATCCCCGGCAACGTGCCCAACCCGCTGAACCTGCCCCCCGGCTGCGCCTTCGAGCCGCGCTGCAAGTTCGCCGTTCCCGACTGCTCCAAGGCGGTGCCCGCACTGGAAGACACCGGGCACGGCCACATGTCCCGCTGCATCCGCTGGCGCGAATTCGCGCAGGCGCAGCGCGAGGTGACCGCATGACCGCCGTCAGCAACCAGACCCGCCGCACCATGCCCGCCACGGGCGACACCCTGCTGGACGTCCAGAACCTCGAAAAATTCTTCCCGATCCGTGGTGGCCTGCTGTCCCGCGTCGTCGGCAACGTCAAGGCCGTCAACGACGTGTCCTTCAAGGTCGGGCGCGGCGAAGTGGTCGGCCTGGTGGGCGAATCCGGCTCCGGCAAGACCACCGCCGGGCGTGCCATCCTGCGCCTGATCGAGCCCACCGGCGGGCAGGTGCTCTTCAACGGCACCGACATCACCAAGCTGTCCAAAGGGCAGATGCGTGACTACCGCCGCGAGATGCAGATCATCTTCCAGGATCCCTTCGCGAGCCTGAACCCCCGCATGACCGTCTCCGACATCATCGGGGAGGCCATGCAGATCCACAACCTGCACCCCGGCAAGCAGCGCGTCGACCGCATCGCCGAACTCCTGCAGAAGGTCGGCCTGCGCCCCGAGCACATGCGCCGCTACCCGCACGAGTTCAGCGGCGGTCAGCGCCAGCGCATCGGGATCGCCCGCGCCCTGGCCGTGGACCCCGCGTTCATCGTCGCCGACGAGCCCGTCTCGGCGCTCGACGTGTCCATCCAGGCGCAGGTCGTGAACCTGCTGCAGGACCTGCAGGAAGAACTGGGCCTGACCGTGCTGTTCATCGCGCACGACCTCGCGGTCGTCGAGTACATCTGCGACCGCATCATCGTGATGTACCTGGGCCGCGTCATGGAAATCGCGCCCAGCCGCCAGCTGAACCGCAACCCCAAGCACCCCTACACGGAAGCGCTCCTCTCGGCCGCGCCCGTGCCAGACCCCACCGTCAAGCGCCAGCGCATCATCCTGGAAGGCGACATTCCCAGCCCGATCAACCCGCCGTCGGGGTGCGTGTTCCGCACCCGCTGCCGCTACGCGATCGCCGACTGCGCGAACATCGTCCCCGAACTGCGCGAAGTCAGCCCCGGCCACTTCAAGGCCTGCATCCGCGACGACATCCTCTAAGACTGTCCGGCCAGCACGAACAGCCCGCCACCCCACACCCGGGGCGGCGGGTTTTCTGTCGCGTTCCTGACGCACGCTCTCACATCTCATATTGAGCGGCGGGTCACCATCCAGACATGAAAAACAGCCTGCCAGTCGCCCTCGCGACCGCCGCCGCCCTCGCCCTCGGAACCGCCAGCGCCGCCGACCTGCGCATCTACCCCAGCTTCAGTGAGGTCCGTGAACCCGTCACTGCCGAGACGAACACCCTCCGCCTGAACCTGCCCCTCGACACCTGGCAGAACATCCTCTCCGGCAGCCTCGACCTCGAAGGCCTGAGCTTCACGCAGGCCATCCAGAAACAGGAAGCCAACTGGCTCAGCAGCCTCGAAGGTCAGACCATCTACCTGCGCCGCGACGGCAAAACCGAACCCGTCACCCTGATCCGCGCCCGCGACCTGCTCGTCAAGGACGCCCAGGGCCGCTACTTCACCGCCCGCTACGAGGACCTCCAGTTCGACGCCGCGCCCCCCGCCAACCCCCAGGCCCCCACCCAGAGCGTCACCTACACCCTCGCCCAGCCCGGCAAAGGTACCCTGAGCTACCTCACCCGCGCCGTCACCTGGACGCCCCGCTACACCCTGAAAGCCAGCAGCGGCGGCGCGCAACTGAGCGCCCTGGCCGACATCCGCAACACCACCGAACAGACTTACGACGTCCAGAAAACCGAACTGTACGCCGGGGACGTCACCGTCCAGAACCAGCAGGAAGCCGCCTACATGATGCGCGGCGCCGCCATGGACGTCGCCATGCCCACCGCCGCCCCCGCACCCAAGATCGAAAGCCAGGGCGAACTGCGCGGCCTCTACCGCTACGCCCTCACCACCCCCTTCCAACTCTCCGCCAACAGCGTCACCACCCTCCCCTTCATCACCCCCAAACTCAGCACCTTCGAACGCTACGCCGGCCTCCAGACCTACTTCGACACCGGCACCCGCGACGGCAACCTGAACCGCTCCTACCGCCTCACAGCCGACCAGCGCCTCCCCGCCGGCCCCATCACCGTCCGCGAAGACGGCCGCATCGTCGGCCAGACCAGCATCCCCGACACCCGCCAGGGCGGCACCGTCGACTTCAACCTGGGCGAAGACCCCGACCTGAACTACACCCGCACCGTCCAGCAGACCGCCCAGACCAAAAACGCCCAGGGCAACGTCACTAAGACCACCTACAAAGTCACCTACGCCTTCGAAAGCAGCAAGGACCGCGCTGTACGCGCCGAAATCACCGAACGCATCGGCGGCCGCATCATCATCATTGACACCATGGCCCCCGTCAAAAACCAGGGCACCGCGAACCTGAAAGTCGACGTGCCCGCCAAGGGCAAGGTCAGCAAGAGCTTCACGGTCGTGATCGACAACAGCTGAGGCTTCAGCGGAGACTGGGCCTTCGGGGTGTTCCTCGGAGGTCCGTTTCGTTTGTGGCCCCACCCCCCAGCCCCCTACCCCAGAGGGGCAGGGGGAGCGGCGTTGCACTGGGCAAGAGTTTTTATTCGTGCGGCGTGTTCGTGTCGTGCGGTGACGGGTCTGGCTTCGACGCCATCCTGCCGTCCCCTCGCAGGCCCGCGCGCTGCGCGCACGACGGCCGGTGGCTGTCTGCGGTCAGGTGAGTGGTGGGACGCTGTGCACGGCTGATCGACTTTTTTTGCTTCAGCAGGGAGCTGGGGAGGGTCGGTGATTGTTCACAGCTCACAGCCCAGAACTCACGGCCCCTTGCTTACAGAATGCCGCCCAAGTACTCCAGCACGTTCACCTTCACCGGCATGAAGTACGCGTGCTGCTCCCGCTCGCGGGCGAAGGTCAGGAGGTCACGGGCGAACGCGCGGTTGCAGTCCAGGGTGGGCGTGAACGTGCGGGGGAACACCGCGTGATTCCGGGCCCGCCAGTAGTTGAAGCTGGCCTCCGTGAGGATGCTCGTCGCGCCCCACCACACGTCCGTGCCGTCCGGCAGGAGGTCCGCCCAGGTATCCAGCAGGCGTAGGTCGAAGAACGGCTGCGTGAAGAACCCGGCCGCGCCCGCGTCCAGCTTGCGCTCCAGGTAATCCCGTTCGCGGACGAACGACTGCCGGTACGGGTCCAGTCCGGCGTACACGCGCAGGTGCGGCGCGTCGCGGTTCAGGCGGCGGATCAGGTCCACGGCGTCCTGGTCGTACACTTTCGCGCTCATATCGATCGGGGCGTCCCCGGTCACGACGAGCACCTCGCGGATACCGTGTTCCTCCAGCAGCGGCAGGAACGGCAGGGGCTCACGCGGGTTGAAGTCCACGGCGCGCAGGTGCGGAATCGCCGCGAAACCCGGCCGGGCAAACCCGCACCCCACCCAGGACCGCAGCGAGTACCGCGTCAGGTCCGGCACGTTCACGGTATCCACGCCCCTCAACGCGCCCGCGACCTCCGCGATCTCCGCGCGCAGACCAGAACGGGACCGGGGCACCAGCTCGACGGAAACGCGGGTCACTGGCCGCTTCCGGCTGCGGTCGATGGTTGAAGGTCGATGGTTGAGAGTTGTTGTCTTTCAACCATCAACTGTCCACTTTCAACACCCACCGGGTCATACGCGAGGATCGGCCCCAGCCAGCGTTCGGTCTCCTTGACGCTCTGGCCCTTGCGGCGGGCGTAATCCTCAATCTGGTCGCGGCCGATACGGCCCACGGCGAGGTAACGGGCTTCCGGGTGCGCGAAGTACAGCCCGGACACGGCGGCGGCGGGCGTCATGGCGCACGACTCGGTCAGGCGCAGGCCGACCTCCCCGGCGTTCAGCAGCGTGAACAGGGTGCGTTTCTCGGTGTGGTCAGGCTGCGCGGGGTAGCCGGGTGCGGGGCGGATGCCCTGGTACCGTTCGCGGATCAGGTCGTCGTTGCCCAGCGTCTCCCCGGGCGCGTAGCCCCAGTGGCGCACGCGGACGTCCCGGTGGAGTTTCTCCGCGAAGGCCTCGGCCAGCCGGTCCGCGATCGCCTTGACCAGAATGGCGTTGTAATCGTCGTGCTGCGCCTCGAACGCGGCCGCGAGTTCCTCCGCGCCGTGAATTGCGACCGCGAACGCCCCGATGTGATCCCCGTCCGGCAGGATGAAGTCCGCCAGCGCCGCGTTCGGCGTGGTCTGGTCGCGCTGCTGACGCAGGGTGTGTAGGCGAGCGGCAGGCGGATGGCTGATCGCGGATGGCTGCCCACCTGCCATCTGCCATCTGCCATCTGCGGCAACCACAATGTCGTCTCCAGCGCGCCAGGCGGGCCACAGGCCGATCACACCGCGTGCGGTCAGCAGATTCTCGTCGATGGCGCGCTGGAGGAGGGTCTGCGCGTCGGCGAAGAGTTTGCGGGCTTCCTCGCCGCGCAGGGGGTCGGTGAGGATGTTCGGGTAGATGCCCTTCATCTCCCAGGCGATGAAGAATGGCGTCCAGTCAATGAAGTCCAGCAGCTCCGCGATGGGCTGCTCGATGACCTGACGGCCCGGTTCGCGCGGGGCGGGCGCGGGGGTGGGGGAGACCTGCGGCGCGCGGGCGCGGGCCTCCTCGATGGGGATGAGGCGCACCTGCCGTCCGCCGTGCCGTTCGCGCAGCGCGTCGTACTCCTCGCGTACGCGGTCCTGCACGCCCGCCGGGTCGGCGAGGAGGTCGGCGGTGGTTGTCACGGCGCGGCTGGCGTCCAGCACGTGCACCACGGGGCCGGGGTAGGCGGGGTCGATCTTCACGGCGGTGTGCGCGCGGCTGGTGGTCGCCCCGCCGATCAGGAGGGGCAGGTTCAGGCCGCGGCGGGTCATCTCGCGGGCCACGGTGACCATCTCGTCCAGGCTGGGGGTGATCAGGCCGCTCAGGCCGATGACGTCCGCGCCGATCCGCTCGGCCTCGTCGAGGATCTTCTCGGTGGGGACCATCACGCCCAGGTCGGTGACCTGATACCCGTTGCAGGCCAGGACCACGCCGACGATGTTCTTGCCGATGTCGTGCACGTCGCCCTTCACGGTTGCCAGCAGCACGCGGCCCTTGCCCCCGGCCTCCTGCTTCTCGGCCTCCATGTACGGCGTGAGGTACGCCACGGCGCGTTTCATCACGCGGGCGGACTTCACGACCTGCGGGAGGAACATCTTCCCGGCACCGAACAGGTCACCGACGACGTTCATGCCGTCCATGAGTGGCCCCTCAATGACCTTCAGCGGCGAGCCGAGTTCCTGGTACGCCTCCTCGGCATCGGCGTCCACGAAGTCCGCGATGCCCTGCACGAGCGCGTGCTTCAGCCGCTCCTGCACCGGCAGGTCCCGCCAGGGGCTGCCCGCGCCGACCTCGCGCTTTACGCCCTTGTAGCGGTCAGCGAGTTCCAGCAGCCGCTCGGTGGCGTCGGGGCGGCGGGCCAGGATCACGTCCTCCACGGCGTCCCGCAGTTCGGGTTCGATGTCCTCGTACACGGCGAGCATCCCGGCGTTCACGATGCCCATGTCCAGCCCCGCGCGGACCCCGTGGTACAAGAACACGGCGTGCATCGCCTCGCGCACGTGGTTGTTCCCCCGGAAGCTGAACGACACGTTGCTGATCCCGCCTGACACCAGCGCGCCCGGCAGGTTCGCCTTGATCCAGCGGGTCGCCTCAATGAAGTCGATGGCGTAGCGGTCGTGTTCCTCGATGCCCGTGGCGACGGTCAGCACGTTCGGGTCGAAGATGATGTCCTGCGCCGGGAAACCCACCTCCTCGGTCAGCAGTCGGTATGCGCGGGAGGTGATCTCGATGCGCCGCGCGAGGTTGTCCGCCTGCCCCTGCTCGTCGAAGGCCATCACGACCGCCGCCGCCCCGTAGCGGCGCAGCAGGCGGGCGCGTTCCAGGAACTTCTCCTCGCCGTCCTTCAGGCTGATCGAGTTCACGACCGCCTTGCCCTGCACGCGCTTGAGGCCCGCCTCCAGGATCTCCCACTTGCTGCTGTCCAGCATCAGCGGCACGCGGCTGATGTCCGGCTCCCCGGCGAGCAGGTTCAGGAACTTCACCATGGCGGCCTCGCCGTCGAGCATGCCCTCGTCGAAGTTGACGTCCACGATCTGCGCGCCGTTCTCGACCTGCTGACGCGCGATCTTCAGGCCCGCGTCGAAATCGCCCGCCAGGATCGCCTTGGCGAATTTGGGGCTGCCGGTCACGTTGGTGCGCTCGCCGACGTTCACGAAGTTCAGTTCCGGCGTGACGTTCAGCGGTTCCAGGCCACTCAGGCGCAGCACGGCAGGCTGTTCGGGCGCGGTGCGTGGCGTGATCTCGCGCACCGCGTCGGCAATCGCGCGGATGTGCTCGGGCGTCGTGCCGCAGCACCCACCCACGATGTTCACGAGGCCCTCGCGGGCGAAGTCGGCCAGCACACCCGCCGTGTGCTCGGGCGTCTCGTCGTACTCCCCGAAGGCGTTCGGCAGACCGGCGTTCGGGTGGACGGACACCAGCGCGTCCGTGTTCGCGGCGATCTCGCGCAGGTGAGGGCGCAGCAGGTCCGCGCCCAGCGCGCAGTTCAGACCCAGGCTGAACAGGTTCGCGTGCGAGGTGCTGATCGCGAACGCTTCCGGCGTCTGCCCGCTCAGTGTGCGGCCCGACGCGTCCGTGATCGTGCCGGACAGCATGACCGGCAGCGTCTTCCCGGTGCGCGCGAAGGCCTCCTCGCAGGCGAACAGCGCCGCCTTGGCGTTCAGGGTGTCGAACACCGTCTCCAGCAGCAGCAGGTCGGCGCCGCCCTCAATCAGGCCCTCGGCGGCCTCGGTGTACGCGGCCACCAGATCGTCGTAGGTGACGTTGCGGAACTCCGGACGTTCCACGTCCGGCGAGAGGGTCGCCGTGCGGTTCGTCGGGCCGATGCTCCCCGCCACCCAGCGCGGCCGACCATCACGGGCGGTGAACTCGTCGGCGACCTCGCGCGCCAGCCGCGCACCCTGCACGTTCATCTCGCGCGCCAGCGCTTCCGTGCCGTAGTCCGCCTGACTGATCGTCGTGGAATTGAAGGTGTTCGTGCTGGCGATGTCCGCCCCCGCCTCGAAGTACGCCCGGTGCACGGCGCGGATCACGTCCGGCTTCGTCAGTTGCAGCAGGTCGAAGTTCCCCCGGTACATCCGCAGGGGATCGGCGCCGTCCCAGCGGAAGTCGGCTTCGGTCAGTCCGGCGCCCTGGAGTTGCGTGCCCCACGCCCCGTCCAGAATCAGGATTCTCTTGCGCGCCTCGGCGCGGATATCGGTACTCATGGTCTACCCCTGTACAGCAGAAAGCCGCCCCTGGGCGGCCTCGAAAGTCCTTGCGCGATTGCAGCGCCGCTTCTGGGCCATCGTCCCCGCTCGCGCCATCGTCGGCGCACCCACGCGGGTCTTCTCTGAAAGCACCGAGTGCCGCAATGAGGGCCGGTTGCCACGCCATCACAGGGCAGAAAATTCCCTCCGGCGGTTCTGGATGACCACGCCCGGCAGGCGCGGTTGTGCAGAGAATAGCGCGCTGCGTCCGTCCCACCCGGCGGGGTGCATGGACAGGCCCGACGGGTTCAGGGCACCTTCACCCAACCTGAATGCTTTAGAAAGCAAAGTAAGGGGTTCGACAGTCGGCCCGCCCGTCGGCGCTTAAGGTGTCGCTCATGACCAAGAACATCCTCGTCGTGATGTCCAGCGAAGACCAGCTTCCCCTGAAGGGCGGCCAGACGCACGCCACCGGGTTCTACCTCAACGAATTCGGCGTGCCCGCCCACCGCCTGACCCAGGAGGGCTACACGCTGACCATCGCCACGCCGAAGGGGAACCGTCCCCCCATGGACCACGGCAGCGACACCAAGGACTTCTTCAAGGACGAGGCCGAACACCAGCAGATCAAGGCCTTCGTCGAGCAGACCCTGAGCGGAACTGTCCACAAGCTGAGCGACGCCGCCGCGAACCTCGACCAGTTCGACGCCGTGTTCCTGCCCGGCGGGCACGCCCCCATGATCGAACTCATGCGCGACGCCGACCTGGGCAAAGTCCTGCGCCACTTCCACGGGAAGGGCCAGCCCACCGCGCTGATCTGCCACGCACCCGTCGCGCTGCTCGCCGCGCAGCAGGACGCCACCGCCTACCAGACGGCCCTCCAGAACGGCGAGACGCCCGCCGCGCAGGACTTCATCTACGACGGCTACAAGGCCACCGTGTTCAGCACCCCCGAGGAACAGGACGCCGAGAAGACCTTCGAGGCCCCCATGCAGTACTACCCCGCCGACGCCCTGCGCGCCGCGGGCATGGACGTGCAGAACGGCGGGAAGTACCAGAGCCACGTCGTGCGTGACCGTGAACTCATCACCGGGCAGAACCCCATGAGCGACGAGGAATTCGTCACCGCCCTCCTCGGCGCGCTGAAAGGCGACGCGGTGAACGCATGAGCGTCATCGCCGTCCACGCTGTCATCACGCCCAAACCCGAGCACGTCGACACCGTTCAGGCCGAGATGCTGAACATGGTCCGCGCCAGCCGCCAGGAGGAAGGCAACCTCCGTTACGACCTGCTGCGCGAGGAGAAGGACGGCATGGTGCGGTTCCACGTGCAGGAACGCTACCGCGATCAGGCCGCCGCGCAGGCCCACCGCGACAGCGACCACTACAAGGCGTACCGCGCCAAGGCCGGAGACTGGTTCGCCAGCGCCCCAGAAGTGACCGTGCTTCAGGAAATTGACGTCGCCTGACCCGCTGAACCCGAGGCCGCCACCCGGAAATATTCCAGTGGCGGCTTCGTTCTTGGTCAGTCCAGCGCGGTGACCGGCCCAGCTGCCAGTGCCGCCAGCAGCGGATTGAGGACGTCCCAGCCCTCCTCGCCCCCCGGGGTCAGGAGGGTCTGCGCCTCGGCAGCCAGCGCCGAGGCGACCTTCCACTCGCCCTGATCGAAGGCCAGCGCGGCCTGTTCGGCCACGATCAGCCCCCGGATAGAGCCCGCGTTCAGGGTGCGGGCACTGTCGTCCGCCTCGCGCAGTGCCTGTGCAGCCTCGCAGAACTGCCCCAGGCGGCGCAGGCACGCCCCCACCTTCCACAGGCTCAGCACCCGCCCGCGCGACAGCGTGCCGGGCGGCAGGACCTCCACCGACTGCCGGTAGGCCCGCTCGGCCTGCGCGAACTCACCGGACCGGTACGCACCGTACCCCAGCCAGTACAGGACGTTCGACGCCCGCACCGGCAGCCGCTCCCGCGTCAGGGTCAGCGCCTCCTGCAGCCATTCGGCCGACGCAGGCCAGTCCTCCAGGCACGCCAGGGCCGCGCCGCCCTCCAGCAGCAGCGCCGAGCGGGTGTTCCCGTCCAGCGCCGCGCCGAAACGCTCCAGGGCCGCCCGAACCTCCGCGACCGCCAGGGCGTACTCGTCCCGTTCCGTGTGCCACTTCGCGCGCCGCGCGGCGAGGTCTGCCCAGCACCCCGCGTCGTCCAGCCCGGCCGCGAGCGCCGCCAGCGCGGCCAGTTCCTCCTCGCGCCCCGGTTCGTCGTCCAGGTGACGGCACAGTTCACTGCGGGCCACCCGCACCGCGAACGCCTCGCGCGGCGGTGCGCCGCACGCCAGCGCCCGCCCGTACAGCGCGAAGGCGTCCGCGTGCGCGAACAGCCCCTCGGCCTCCCGCGCCGCCTGCACCCACAGCGGCCACGCCCGATTCGGCTCCCCGCCCCGCTCGAAGTGCCGCGCGACCGTGCCCGCCTGGGTCCCGGCCGGGGCCAGCGCCGCCAGCCCCGCGTGCAGATGCGCCCGGCGCGCGCCGCTCAGGCCGTCCAGCAGCGCCCGGCGGTGCAGGTCATGCCCGAACCGGAACCCCGCGCCGTCCGGGGTGACCAGCCGCGCCTCCTGCGCCCGCTCCAGCTCGTCCAGCGCCTCCCCGACCGGCACGCCCACGCACCCCGCCACCAGCGCGGCCGGGAACACCTCGCCCCACAGCGCGCCGGCCTGCAGCAGCTGCCGCGTCACGCGGCCCAGGCGCTCCACGCGCCCCCGGATCGCCTGCGTCACCGACGGCGGCACCGGCACCTCGGCGTAATCCACCGTGAACGCATCGAACGGTGTGTGCCAGCGCCCACCCCGCTCGGACAGCACGCCCCGCTCGCGCAGGTCCCGTAGGGTCTCCATCAGGAACAGCGGGTGCCCGGCCGTCGCCTCGAACAGCCGCGCCGTGAACAGCGGCGCCTCGCGGCCCGCCAGCCGCGTGATCAGCTCCGCCACCCCCTCCAGCGGCAGTTCCTGAAGGGTCAGACGCGGCGGGTTCACCCGCGCCAGGACCTCCAGCACGTCCGCCCGGCCCGCCAGCTCCTCCGGGCGGGCCGAGAGCCACAGGTGCCGCGCGCCCCGGTGCAGCGCCAGGAACGCCGCCTCCAGCGACCCGGCGTCCAGCCAGTGCAGGTCCTCGGCGATCACGGGGCGCCCCCCCGCCAGGGCCAGCAGCGCCCGCGCCAGCACGTCCAGCGTCGCCCCCCGGTCCGGCAGGCCCGACCCGCCCGGCGCGCCCAGCGCCGCCACGAGCGACGGACGCAGCGGCTCCGGGCACCACCCCAGCGACGGCTGCGCCCGGAAGGCGTCCAGCAGCGCCCCGAACGGCAGCGGCGTGAGTTCCGGCGCGCCGCGCAGCACCAGCGCGTCCCCCGCCGCCCCGCGCAACAGCCGCGACTTCCCGATGCCCGCCTCGCCCAGCACCAGGATCGTCCGCGCCGCCCGCAGCGCCGCAACCTCCGCCGAGCGGCCCACCAGCGGCCCGGGCGGCGCACCTGTGGTCGGTCCCGGGTCCTGCGCCAGCGTCTGGGCGAGCAGGCGCGTGGCGGGCAGCGGCTGCGCCTGCTCGCCGAGCTCCTCGCGCAGGCGGCGGCACAGCGCCCGGTACGCATCCAGCGCCTCCTCCCGCTGCCCCAGCGCCACTAGCGTCTCCATCTGCGCCCGCACGCTCCGCTCGCGCAGCGGCTCCAGCCCCAGCGCCCGCGCGTGCGCCGCCAGCACGCCCGGCCACGCCCCCCGCGCCACCTCGTGCGCCGCCAGCGCGTCCAGCGCCCGCAGCTGCTCGTCCAGCGCCTGCCCCGCCACCCGCTCCTGCCACGCGCCGAACTCCGCCGCGCCCGGCACGCTCAGGTGATCCAGGAACCGCCCCCCCACCAGAGCCGCCGCGCCCGGCGCGTCCCCCGCCGCCAGGGCCGCGCGCAGCGCGAGCAGATCCACCTGCACCTCGCCCCGCAGCGCCGCCGCGCCCGGCGTGACCTCCAGCCACTCCGCCAGCCCCGAGCCCCGGAGGCGGTGCAGCTGCACCCGCAGGTTCCGGCGCGCTGCCTCCGCGCCCTGATCCGACCACAGCAGGTCGGCGAGCACCTCGCGCGGCGTCCCGCCCTCCAGCGCCAGGAACATGAGGAGCGCCAGGCTCTTGCCCGTCACGTCCAGCAGCCCGGCCGGGCCGGTCACGCGGGGCACGCCCAGCGTCCGCAGGATCAGCACTGACCCGGTGTTCATGAGTGCCCCCAGTGTACGCGCGCAACGCCCGCGCAACACCCCCCACGCCAGACTGCCCCGCAAGGAGACCCCCGCGTGCCCCCCCCACAGCCCCCCACCGCGTACATCATCCGCATCGAGCCGCCCACCCCCGCCACCCGCCCCACCGTGCACCTGGAACCCCAGGGCCGCCCGCAGGACACCCGCACCTTCCACGACGTGGACGACCTGCTGCGGCACCTCTGGCTGCTGCTGGAGGGCGGCGTGCGCTGAGCAAAAGGAAGAGGTCGGGCGCGTCATGGCCCGACCTCTTCCTGATCCGATGGTGTTCAGCTGGCCGCACCCTGCCGCGCCGCGCGGGATTTGAGGACCTGCGGCACCACCAGCGCCGCCAGCACGATCAGCAGGATGAACGCCGACAGCGGCTGGCGCACGAACACGCTCATGTCCCCGCCGCTCTGCTGCATCGCCGTGCGGAACTGACTTTCCGACACCGGCCCCAGGATCACGCCGATGATCGCGGGCGTGACGGGGAAGTCGAAGCGGCGCATGCCGTACCCGATCAGGCCGAAGATCGCGAGCAGGAACAGGTCGAACACGCTGTTGTTCAGCGAGTACACGCCCACCGTGCTGAACACCAGAATCCCGGCGTACAGGAACGGGCGGGGGATCAGCAGCAGTTTCGCCCAGATGGGGGCCAGCGGCAGGTTCAGGGCCAGCAGCATGACGTTCCCGATGTACAGGCTGGCGATCAGGCCCCACACGAGATCCGGGCTGGTCACGAATAGCAGCGGCCCGGGTTGCAGCCCGTACTGCTGGAAGGCGGCCAGCAGGATCGCGGCGGTGGCGCTGGTGGGCAGGCCCAGCGTCAGCAGCGGCACGAGCACGCCCGCCGCCGACGCGTTGTTCGCCGCTTCCGGCCCGGCCACGCCCTCGATGGCGCCCTTGCCGAACTCCTCGGGGTGCTTGCTGAGTTTCTTCTCCAGCGTGTAGGACAGGAAGGTGGGGATCTCCGCGCCGCCCGCCGGGATCGCGCCGAACGGGAAGCCCAGCGCCGTGCCGCGCAGCCACGGCTTCCACGAGCGCCGCCAGTCCTCGCGGTTCATGCGGGCGTTCCCGTCCAGCTTGATTACGCTGGCCTTGTCCTTGCGCAGGCGGCTGGCGACGAACAGCGTCTCACCGACCGCGAACAGGCCGATCACGACCGTCACGAAATCGATGCCGTCGAGCAGTTCCGGGTAGCCCAGCGTGAAGCGCGCCTGCCCGCTCTGGAGGTCGGTGCCGATCAGGCCGATCGCCAGCCCCAGGAAGAGGCTGATCAGGCCGCGCAGCGGCGAGCCGCCGAACGTGGCGCTGATGGTCACGAACGCCAGCATGATCAGCGCGAACTTCGCGCTCGGGGGGATCTGCACGGCCACGTCCGCGATGGCGGGCGCGGCGAAGGTCAGGAGCGCCGTGCCAATGGTGCCCGCCACGAACGACCCGATCGCGGCAGTCGCCAGGGCGGCAGCCGCGCGGCCCCGCCGGGCCATCTTGTTGCCTTCCAGGGCGGTGATGATGCTGCTCGACTCGCCCGGGGTGTTCAGCAGGATGCTGGTGGTGCTGCCGCCGAACATCCCGCCGTAATAGATCCCGGCGAACATGATGAACGCACTCACGGGCGGGAGTTTCGCGGTGACCGGCAGCAGCAGCGCCACGGTCAGGGCCGGGCCGATACCGGGCAGCACGCCCACCAGGGTGCCCAGTGTCACGCCCACCAGGGCCCACAGCAGGTTCAGGGGGGTCAGGGCGGTTTCGAAGCCCGCGAACAGGGACTGAATGGCGTCCATCACAGCACCCCTTTCAGGATGCCCGCCGGGAGGCTCAGGCCCAGGCCGCGCGTGAACGCCACGTACGTGACGAGCGCGACGATCAGCGCCACGCCCGCCAACAGGGGCGCGCGGCGCTCACCGAACGCGAAGCCCACGCTGAAGTACATGACGGCTGTGCCCACCACGAAGCCCAGCGGCACCAGGATCAGCGAGCCCAGCAGGAAGCCGCCCAGGATGATCCCGGGCTGGCGCAGGTCCGGCTGGGCGTCCGGGTCGCTGTCCTCCTCGGCGGCGGGTTCGGCGCGGTAGCCGCGCAGCGTCGCCACGAGCAGCAGCGCGCCCAGCGCCAGCGTGCCGACCGACACGATCATGGGGAACACGCGCGGGCCGACGTACGCGTTGATGCCGAAGGGAATCTTCAGCGTACCGATCAGCAGCAGGGCCCCGATGATCAGGACGCCCAGCGCGACCAGCAGGTCGGGCACGCTCAGGCCGCGGCGCGCGGCGGGAATGGGGGTGGTGACGGGATCAGACATGCACGGAACCTCGCAGGGCAGGGAAGAACGGGGGACTCAACGTGGGGCCGGGCGGCGCGAAGGAAACTCGCCACCGCCCGGCACGACCAGCCGCAGGCTTTACTTGACGAGCCCGATATCCTTGAGGATCTCGCGGGTGCGGGTCGCTTCCAGCTTCAGGAACACGTCGAACTTGCTGCCGCTCATGTACAGGTCCGTCCAGTTGCGGGTCTTGATGGTGTCCTTCCATTCCTTGCTGGCGTGCAGCTTGTCCATGGCGGCCACCAGCGCGCCCTTCTCGCTGCTGCTCAGGCCGGGAGGGGCCACGATGCCGCGCCAGTTCGCCAGGTCCACGTTGAAGCCCTGGGACTTCATGGTGGCGACCGGAATGCCCGGCTGGGCCTTGGGCGCGCTGATGCCCAGCGCGCGGAGTTTACCGGCCTTGATCTGCGCCTCGAACTCGCCGTACCCGGCGACGGCGGCCGTCACCTGGTTGCCCAGCACCGCCGCGAGCGTCTCGCCGCCGCCGCTGAAGGGCACATAGTTCATCTTGCGGGGGTCCACGCCCGCCGCCTTGGCGAACAGGCCGACGAGCATGTGGTCGGTGCCGCCGGCGCTGCCGCCCGCGAAGGGCAGGCTGGGGTTGGCCTTCCAGGCGGCCGCGAGGTCACTCAGGGTCTTGTAGGGGCTGCTGGTGGGGACCACGATGACCTCGTACTCGCCGGTCAGGCGGGCGATCGGCGTGACGCGGCTGAGGTCCACCTTGGAGGAGTTCGTCTGGATCGCGCCGACCATCACGAGGCCCATGGTCATCAGCAGGTTGCTGTCGCCCTTGCTGTTGTACAGCTGCGCCAAGCCGATGGTGCCGCCCGCGCCGGGCACGTTGAACACCTGCACGGGCTTGGCGATGCCCTGGTTCTGGAGGACGGTCTGGATGGTGCGGCTGGTCTGGTCCCAGCCGCCGCCGGGGCTGGCGGGGGCCATAATGCGCAGGTTGCTGATGTTCTGGGCGGTGGCGGGCGCGGCGAGCGTCAGCAGGGCGGACGCGGCCAGGATGGCAGTCTTCTTCATGGGGTTCCTCCGGTGAGGGGGTGGGTTGTGGTGTCACCCGTACCCTACGCCCACCCGGCCCCGGTCACAAGAGTTTTTTTGCGTGCTGGCCACGCAATCCGTGTACGCAATGCACGCCCGTGAACGCAATGCACGTAACCCCTGGGTGTGGGCGTGCACTCCCTCCTACAATCGGGGGCGAACATCCATGACCCGACGCCGCCCCAACCTCCAGGGCCGACTGGTGCGCCTGCACCTGTTCGTGCTGTGCGGCATGACCGCCCTGCTCGTGGTCGTGCAGACCGCGCAGCTGTACGGCGAGGCCCGCGAGCGCCTGGGCGAGCGCGCCCTGACCGCCAGCCGCATCGTGGCGAAACTGCCCGTGGTCGTGCAGGGCACCGCGCGCGGCGCGCAGGACGCCGCGCTGAACGCCCAGGTGAACGTGCTGCGCGAGGAGGCGGGTGCGGACTTCATCGTGGTCGGCAACGCGCGCGGCATCCGGCTGGCGCACCCCGTTCCCGAGCGGCTGGGCAAGCCCATGGAGGGCGGCGACAACGCCCAGCCGCTGGCCGGGCAGGAGGTCGTGTCGGTCGCGCGCGGCAGCCTGGGCCTGAGCGTGCGCGGCAAGGTCCCGGTCTGGGCGGGCGGTGTGCCCGGCAGCCGCGTGGTGGGCGTGGTCAGCACCGGGTACCTCATGCCGCAGGTGTGGCATCTGGTGGGCAGCGCCCTGATCAGCCTGCTGCCGTGGTTCGTGCTGGCGCTGGGCCTGGGCACGGTGGGCGCGGTGTGGGCCGCCCGGCGCCTGCGGGCCGAGATCCTGAACCTGGAACCCGAACAGATCGCCGCGCTGGCCCGCCAGCAGCGCGCCGTGCTGGCCGCGCTGCGCGAGGGCGTGCTGGCCGTGGATGCCGGCGGCCTCGTGACCCTCAGCAGCGACCGCGCCGTGACCCTGCTGGGCGGTCAGAGTGCCCCGGCGCCCCTGGCGACCCTCTGGCCGGAACTGGCGCTCCTGACCGCCGGGGGGGCGGCGCGCACCCAGAACCTGGAACTGGCCCTGCGGGGCGAGCCGGTCCTCGTGAACCTCGAACCGCTGGAGGGCGGCGGGTTCGTGGCGGGCTTCCGCGACCGCGCCGAGGCGCTGGCCCTGGCGGAGGAACTCACGCACGCGCGCGGCTTCGTGGACGTCCTGCGCGCCCAGACGCACGAGTACCAGAACCGCCTGCACGTCCTGTCCGGCCTGCTGCAGCTCGGGCGGGGCGAGGAGGCCCTGCGCGTCCTGAACGCCGAGATCCACGCCGATGCGCAGTTCCGGCAGCTGCTGCGCGACGTGCAGGTCCCCCGGCTGGTGGCGCTGCTGGCCGGGAAGCGCGAGCGGGCGCAGGAACTCGGCATCGACTTCCAGATCACCGAGGGCAGCCACCTGGGCCCGCACTGGGAACGCCACGCCGACACCCTGGTCAGCGCCGTGGGAAACCTCACCGAGAACGCCTTCGAGGCGCTCGCCGGGCAGCCCGGACTGGTCACCGTCACCATCGGCGAGGACCCGGACGGCATGCAGGTCGAGGTGGAGGACAGCGGCCCCGGCGTGTCCCCGGCCCTGCACGACACCCTCTTCGACCGGGGGGCGAGCAGCAAGGGCGAGGGCCGTGGCTACGGCCTGCACGGCGTCTACTCGCGCGTGCAGGGTCTGGGCGGCAGCCTGCGCCACACCCGGCGCGGCCCGCTGACCGTCTTCCAGCTGAGTCTCCCACAGCCCCTCCCGCACCGCCCTCCCGAACCGGCCGAGGTGACCGCATGACTGCCCGAATCCGCGTGCTGCTCGTCGAGGACGACCTGCGCGTCGCCCGCGTCAACCGCGACCTGCTCGAACGTGACCCCGACGTGCACGTCGTCGGCAGCGCCGCCACCTGCGCTCAGGGCGACGCGCTGGCCCAGGCGCTGAAACCCGACCTGATCCTCCTGGACGTGCACCTGCCCGACGGCAGCGGCCTGGGCCTGCTGCGGCACTGGCGCGCGCACGGCCTGACCACCGACGTGGCCCTGATCACCGCCGCCGACGACGAGAACAGCGTCCGGCTGGCCCTCGCGCACGGCGCGTTCGACTACCTGATCAAACCGTTCACCGGCGCCCGACTTCAGGAACTGCTCGCCCGGCACCGCGCCCGCCGCCTCCCGGGCCCCGGCGCGGCCCGCCTGGACCAGGGCCGCCTGGACCGCCTGCTCGGGCACGGCGCGGCGCAACCGGCCGCCCTGCCACGCGGCATCGACCCGAACACCCTGGACCGCGTCGTGCAGGCCCTCCAGGGCGCCGCGCAGTCCGTCACCGCCGAGGAGATCGGAGAGCAGGTCGGCCTGAGCCGCGTGACGGCGTGGCGCTACCTCGAACACCTCGTGCGCAGCGAGCAGGCCACGCTGGAACACCAGTACGGGAACGCCGGGCGCCCCGTGAAGCTCTACCGGGCCCGGGTCACGCCCGGAACGTGAGAGGCGGCCCCAGTGCTCCGCCGCGCGGCGCGTACACTGGACTCCCGATGCGTGCCGCGCTCCTGTCCGCCCTGCTGCTCACGGCCTGCGCCCCCACGCTGCACGTGAACCCCACCGCCACCCCCGGCCTGACCCTGACCGGGACGGCGCCGGACGTGGTGATCCTCAGCGTCTCGGGCCGCTGCGGCGTGCCGTGCGCCGCGCCGCGCGACAACTGGGCGTACCTGGGGTCACGCGGCACCGTGGACCGCGTCGCCCGGGAATTCACAGCTGCCGGACTGAGTGTCCAGGCAGCCAGCTACGCGAGCAGTCCGCTGGCGAGTTTCGTCTCCACCCGCACCGGCACGGAGCAGCGCGGGTACGCGGCTCTGCTGACCGACCTGGACGCCCTGCGCGCTGCGTGGCCCGGCGCGGCCGCGCCGAGGCTGGTGCTGCTGGGGCACTCGCAGGGCGTGGCGTGGCTGCACCAGCTGACCCGCGACCGGCCCGACGTGTCCTTCGCGGCGCAGATCGACCTGGACGGCATCTGCCTGGGCTGGAAGACGGACTTCGGCGCCCTGATCCGCAGCGCCGAACCGTACTCTCCCCTGAGCGCCTGCGACCCCATGCCCGTCGCGGGGCGGCGCGTGAACGCCAAGGACGTCGTGTGGCCCAACGTCGCGCGTGGCATCGAGGTGCAGAGCAAGCGCCTGCCCAGACGCGGCGCCCAGAACGGTTACGCCGTGAACTACCTGTTCGAGGTGGAGAGCAACGTCCGCCTGGACGGCACCACGCGCGGCCTGACCCGCTTCATCTCCCCTCGGGAGGACCACAGCGCCGTCACCTACCCGGGCAGCGACGCGATGACCTGGGTGGCGGGGCAACTGCGCACCCTGACGCTCGAGTGGGCCTGGCAGGATGCCCGGGGTCCGGCCGGAACGGCGTCCCCCTGACCGTTACCCGGGCCGCGCGGCGGCCAGTTCGTCCAGCCACGCCTGCGCGGCGTGGGCGTCCTGCACGGTCGCGCCCCGCTCGGGCGGGAACCACGCCAGCAGCCCCTGAAGGGCCGCGCCCTGCACCGGGCCCACGCTGAAGATCACCTTGTGATCCCCGTCGTGCAGGTGCAGCAGGGCCGCCGGGGCCCCCTCGCGCACCGTGCCGACTGCCAGCGGCTCGCCCAGCCACACGGCGTCCACCTCGGCGGCATCGGCCGGGTTCAGGGTGCCCGGCAGGCACCCGTAGTTCACCGGCGCGGGCCGGGCCTCCACCCGCAGCGGCTCCAGGCGGCCGTCGCGCCACACGAAGCGCTCGCGCTGCCCGGCCGTCCATTCCACGACGCCGCGCCACGCCTTCACGGCTTGACCTCGTACAGTTCCACCTGCCGCAGCACCGCGCTGCCGAAGGACAGCACGGCCCGGTACGCGCCCTTGTCCGGGGCGCGCAGTTCGAAGGTGGCGGCGCGCTGCGCGGCGTCGAGGTACACGCTGTCCGTGCCGATGGCCTGGGTGCCGTTGAACCACGCCACGCTCAGGAACCCCGGCGTGATCGGGCCATCCACCTGGGCGCGCAGCACCAGCCGCTCGCCGTCGCGGGTCAGGGCCGCGCCGGTCACGCGGGCCGGGAGTTCCGGTTCGATCTGCCCGGGAATCAGCGGCACGAAATTGTAACGGCAGCTGCCCAGGGCCGGGCAGAGCAGCGCGAGCAGGAGCAGGGAACGCCTCACGCCGTCCATGCTACCCGCCCGCGCCGAGTGTGACGTCAGGGCAGCCGGTGCGCCTCGATGAAGTCGATGACCGCCTGCCGGGTGCCGCCCAGGAACGTCAGGGGACGCGCCATGGCCGCGATGATCGTGATGTGGTTCAGTTTCGGCAGCACCGTCCGCGTGACGGGCACGCCCGCGCGCTTCAGGGCCGCTTCCATGTTCAGGGCGTTCTGCGGGTAGACCGTGTCGTCGTTCTCGGCGACGAGCAGCAGGTGGGGCGGCGCGTCGGTGCGCACGTGCCGGTCGGGCATGACCTCGTCCGGGGTGGCGCCGACCGGGAAGGCCTTCGCGCTGGAGAACTGCCGGAAGTCGTACGAGTACGGTCCGGCCACGCCGATCACGCCGCGGATCGCGCTGACCGGCACGTCCGCCTCCGCGAGCCAGCGGGCGTTGTCCACGACCTCCACGGCGTTGAAGCCCCCGGCCGAGTGGCCCATCACGAACACGTTCTGCGGGTTGCCGCCCAGCGCGCCCGCCTTCTCGCGCAGGACCTTCAGCGCCTGCGCGGCGTCCTGCACGTACGAGGGATAGCGGTTCGCCGGGGCGAGGCGGTAGCTCATGACCGCCGTGACGTACCCGGCGCGCGCCAGGGACTCCCCGACGAACTTGTGGCCGTCCTTGTCACCGTTCTCCCAGGAGCCGCCGTGGATGAACAGCACGACCGGGGCGCTGCGGGCGTTCTGCGGGGCGTACACGTCCATGACGTTGCGGACGTCCGGGCCGTAGCGGACGTTGCTCGTTACGTTCAGGCCGGCGGTGGAGACCACGCGGTTCAGGGTGCCCTGCGCGCCGTCGCGTGAGCAGGCGGCCAGCGCCGTCATGAGGAGCAGGGCGCCGGCCCCCAGCAGCGCGGCGCGCGGCACACGGGAACGGCGGGACGGGACGGGAGAGGTTCGGGTCATGCTCCCACCCTAGAGTCCCGGCGCCCGGGTGGGCAGCGCGCCGCGCCACAGTCCAAACTTGAACTGCCGTTCATGCGCGGGCGTACACTCCGCCGCCGCGCGGGCACGCTACGCTGCGCGCATGCCCGCCCCCACCGAGCCCGCGCCCACCGACGCCCTGATCGTCGGCGCCGGGCCCGCCGCGCTGGCCCTGGCCGTCGAGTTGCGCGCCCGGCACCACAGCGTCCGGATCGTGGCGCCGCACGCGCCGCAGGCGTTCCCCGCGACATACGGCGCGTGGCTGGACGACCTGCCCGCCTGGGCGCAAGCCTGCGCCACGCACGTGTGGACGGACGTGCGGGTGTACACCGGCCCGCAGCCCACGCCGCTGCTGCGGCCCTACGCGCTGCTGGACAACACCCGGTTCCTGCACGCGCTGCTGGACCGCGCCGGACCCCTGACCTGGACCGTGGGGACCGTCACGCACGCCGTGCCCGGCCCGGACGGCTGGACCGTTCACACCCGCGAGGGGCACGCCCTGAGCGCCCGCTTCGTGGTGGACGCCGCCGGGCACGCGGGCAGCCTGCGCCGCCCCCAGCACCCGGGCGGCGCGGCCCTGCAGACCGCGTACGGCCTGACTGCCCGCTTCGAGCGGCCCCCCAGTGCGCCCGGCGCGATGGTCTGGATGGACTACCGCGCCCCGCATGGCCCGGGCGAGACCCCCACCTTCCTGTACGCCATGCACCTGGGCGGCGACACGTACTTCGTGGAGGAGACCAGCCTGATCGCCCGCCCCGCGCCCACCCGCGTGGCCCTGCGCGCGCGGCTGCACGAGCGCCTGCGCGCGCAGGGCACCCCGCCCGGCGAGATCCTGCACGAGGAATGGGTGGCGTTCCCCATGAACGCGGCCGCCCCCGACCCGCACGGTCCGCTGGCCTTCGGGGCCGCCGGGGGCATGGTGCACCCCATCAGTGGCTTTCAGGTGGCGGGTGCCCTGCGCGCCGCGCCCCTGGTGGCCCACGCGGCGGCGGACGCCCTGCGCGCCGGGCGCGACCCGCACGCGGCGGCCTGGGCGGCCCTGTGGCCCCCCGAGCGCCGCGCCGCGCGCGAGGTGCACCTGCTGGGCGTGCAGGCCCTGCTGAACCTGCCCCCGGATCAGCTCGCGCCGTTCTTCCGGGCGTTCTTCGCGCTGCCCCCCGCCGCGTGGCACGCGTTCCTTGACCCGGACACGCCGCCGGGCGCCCTGGCCCGCACGATGCTGCGCCTCTTCGCGGCGCTGCCCGGGCGCACCCGGCTGCCGCTGGCCCGCGCGGCCCTCGCCACGCCGGGGGTCAGTGGGCGCGCGCTGCGCTCGGCCATGAACGCCCCTACAGCCTCCGCCCATCCGGGCCCGGTCCCGGCGCGGCAGGCTGTGGGCATGAGCGACGATACGCGCAGCGAGAAGGCCGTCCTGAACCACGAGGACCTGAACCAGACCGAGACGATCCAGAGCGGCATGCAGGGCGCCACCGGGAACGCCGATGCGAATGGCCTCGACCCCGACGTGGACCTCGGTGAGCGTGTGGAGGAACTGCGCGAGAACCTCCGCCCGCTGACCGAACAGAAGTAATACGGACTCCGATTGAATGGTTTGTACAAACCGTTCAATCCGAGCGGATGCGACTCGTAGAGCTGCGGAGCAGAGAAGGAGCGAGGCGGGTTCCGGACGTGGAGTGGGCAGATCGGTGATCTTCCGATCTGTCAACGAAACAAACGGAATCCGTACAAGCCCGCGCGCGGGATCAGGAGGGGTGGCCAGCAGTCGGGGCCTCCCCCCGGTGCGGCGCCCCTATACTCGCCACATGTCCCTCCTCGACATGATCGGGCCCGTCATGATCGGCCCCAGCAGCAGCCACACCGCCGGGGCCTGCCGCCTGGGGCTGGTCGCGCACCACCTGCTGGGCGAACCGCCCCGCGCGGTCCGCATCGGCCTGCACGCCTCGTTCGCCAAGACCGGGCGCGGGCACGGCACGCACCTCGCGCTGATCGCGGGACTGCTGGGCATGCGGCCCGACGACCAGCGCCTGCCCGCCGCGTTCGAGGAAGCGCAGGCGCAGGGCCTGACCTTCGAGTTCCACGACGCGGACCTGGGCGACGTGCACCCCAACACCGCCCTGATCGAGGTGAGCGGTGACACGCGGCGGGTCACGGTGCAGGGCAGCAGCACGGGCGGCGGCGTGATCCTCGTCACGCACGTGCAGGGCCTGGGCGTGAACTTCAGCGGCGCGAGCCCCACCCTGATCCTGCGCTACACCGACGCGGTCGGCATGATCGCCCGCATCGCCACGACCATCGCCGCGGACGGCGTGAACATCGCCACGCTGACCTGCACGCGCGTGGCGCGCGGGGGGCAGGCGCTGCTGGCCGTGGAACTCGACCAGCCCCTGAGCCCCGAGGCACAGGCGTTCCTGGCCCGCTGGGCCGACGTGAACTGGCTGCGGATGCTGCCCAAACTCATGGACGGCTGACGCGCGCCCCACCCGACAGCCCGGCGGGTGTCCTCAGGAGGTCCCCTGTGACGATTCTGTGGGGTGACGTCCCCTACCGTGAACGCACACGGCAGGAGGCAACCTTGACGCAGCAGGCATCTGGTCTGACCCAGCTCGAACGGACGGTGCAGGCGCTGGAAGCGGGCATGTACAACACCCCGGAAGTCACGCGCGACCAGCTCCGCCCGCTGCTGGAACAGGCCCGGCAGACGGGCGACCGGCGGGCCGAGACGCTCGCGCACCTGCTGTTGGGAGGCTGCGCGCTGTACACCGGCCAGCTGCCTGACATCAAACGGGAACTGGACGAGGCGCTGGGTCTCGCCTCCACGCTGAACGACCCGCACCTGATCGCCCGCTGCCTGAACGGCCTGGGGCTGTATCACGACCGCGTGGGAGAGTACGACCGGGCCCTCCAGGCGTTCCTGGACAGCCTGCGGTTCACGCAGGACATCGGGGACGAGGTCGGCTGCTTCCGCGCGCTGAACAATCTGGCGGCGCTGTACACCACGACCGGGCAGCTGACGCAGGCGCTCGCGTTTCACGCCCGGGCGCAGGAAGTGGCGCAGGTGCTGCACGCCCCGATCATGCTGGCGTCGTCCATCACGCACCGCATCCTGATCCACGACCGGCAGGAGGACACCCGGGCGGTCCTGGAACTCGCAGACGCGCACCTGGGCGTGATCCAGCAGGTCGGGCCGCCCCGCTGGGTGAGTACCGTGCAGGAATGCGTCAGCCGCGCCCTGCTGCGCCAGCACCGGCCGCAGGAGGCCCTGGAAGTCGCCTGGACGGACCTGCAGGCCGCCCGAGCCCGCCAGGACGACGAGGGCATCAGCCGCCTGACCAGCGCCGCCGCCCGCGCCCTGCTGGCCCTGGGCCGCACCGAGGACGCCCGGCCGCTGTTTCAGGAGAGCCTGGAACTCAGCCGGGCGCTGGGCAGCCGCCCGGTGGAACTGCTGGCCCTGCACGGCCTGACCGAGGTGCATGAACGCGCCGCGCAGTTCGAGGAGGCCCTGCGCTGCGCCCGCGCGCACCACGCCCTGGAACGCACCGTGCACGAACAGGAGGTGGACGCCCGCTCGCAACTCCTCACTGCCGAGATCCGCCTGGAGCTGCTCAACCGCGCCGCCGAGATCGAGCGGCTGCGGAACGTGGAACTCGCGCAGGCCAACCAGCAGCTGCGGGACACGCAGGACGACCTGCTGCGCCGCGCCACGCACGACCACCTGACCGGCGTCTCGAACCGCGCCCATTTTCATCAGGTGACGGCCGAGACGCTGGGCAGCCTGGGCGCGCAGGAGTACGCGGCGCTGATCTTCATCGACCTGGACCGCTTCAAGACCGTCAACGACACGCTGGGCCACCCGGCCGGGGACGCGCTGCTGCAACAGGTGGCGCGCCGACTGCAACACGTGGTGCGCAGCTCGGATCTGGTGGGGCGGGTCGGCGGGGACGAATTCACGGTGCTGCTGCGCCGCGTGAGTGCCCGCCCGGACGCCACGCTGGTCGCGCAGAAACTGGCCGACGCCCTGGCCCACCCCTTCGACCTGAACGGCCACGAGGTCACCGTCACGGCGTCCATCGGCTGCGCGGTGGCGCCCACCGACGGCCGCGACGCGGAGGCCCTGCAGCAGCACGCCGACATGGCCATGTACCGCGTGAAACGCAGCGGCGGGAATCAGGTGATGCACTTCGAGCCCACGATGGGTGAACCCAGCGAGCGCCAGCAGCTGGAACGCGACCTGCGTGCCGCGCTGGAACGCGGGGAGCTGCACCTGCACTACCAGGGCCGCTACGCGCTGAAGGCCGCGACGCTGGTGGGCTTCGAGGCCCTGATCCGCTGGCAGCACCCCACGCGGGGCCTGATTCCGCCCGCCACATTCATTCCCCTGGCCGAGGACACCCGCCTGATCCTGTCTATCGGGGAGTGGGTGCTGCGCGAGGCCTGCCGGCAGGCGACCGAATGGACCTTCCCGAGCCGCGGGCTGTGCATGTCCGTGAACGTCTCGCCCCTTCAGTTCGACCTGCCGGACTTCGTGGACACGGTACGGGACGCCCTGACGCGCAGCGGTCTGCCCGCCCGGCACCTGATCCTGGAGATCACCGAGAGTCTCGTCATCCGCAACATGGAGCGCGCCCGGCAGCACCTGTGGGCCCTCAAGGCCCTGGGGGTGCAGATCGCCATGGACGATTTCGGGACCGGCTACAGCAGCCTGAGCCTCCTGGAAAGCCTGCCGTTCGACGAACTGAAGGTGGACCGTTCCTTCACCCGGCACCTCAATACGGAGCGGCAGCCGCGGGTGGTGGCCCTTCTGAGCGCCATGATCCAGCTGGCCCAGACCCTGGAGATGACCGTCACGGTCGAGGGCATCGAGGACGACCGCCAGCACGAGCTGATGCGGACACTGAGCTGCGACCACGCGCAGGGGTTCCTGCTGGCCCGGCCCCTCCCGCCCGGGGAGGCGGCCCTGCTCCTCGCGGGCGGCGCTGCGGCGACGGCCGATCCGGCCCCCGTCATCCCGGACGCCAGCCCAGATCCCAGCTGACCGCGTCGGCCTCGTCCCGCAGGAGGCGCAGCAGGGTGTCCCCCCGCAGCCGCGCGGTCGGGACGCTGACGCCCAGTGCCGCCAGCACGGTTCCGCCCGGCCCGCGCACTGGAACCGCGAGCCCGGACGTGCCGGTCGCCCATTCGTCCTGCGTCCGGGCGGCGCCCTGCGCGCGGATGCCCGCTGCCTCGGCCTCCCACGCGGCCGCGACGGTCACGGTGCGAGGCGTGAACGCGGCCGCTCCTGGCGGGAGCGGGCGACCCGCCAGCGCCAGCAGCAGCTTCCCGCTGGCCGACGCGTGCGCGGGCAGTTCGAAATCCAGTTCTCCCGCCACGGGCGGCCCGTCGCGGCCCTGCACGCTCCGGGCGATGCACAGCACTCGCCCCGATCCCGCGTCCAGCACACACAGGAACGCCAGGGCGTGCCCGGCCCGCGCCACCCGCTCCATGGCCGCGTGCGCCGGGCCGTACCAGGGCAGACTGCCGTACAGCGCACTGGAGAGTTTCAGCAGGCGCCACCCCAGCCGGTAACGGCCCCGCCCCACCCGTGCCAGCAGACCCGTCTCGCACAGGGCCAGCAGTTGCTCGTGCAGGGTGCTCGTCGGCACGCCGAGCTGCCGGGACAGGTCCGACAGGCGCCACTCGGTGTGATCCGCGTCGAAGGCCGAGAGCACGTCCACCGCGCCTGCCAGCAGGGAAGAGGAAGCCACGGGCGCAGGATGGCACGATTCCGGTCAGGCCGGAAACAGGTGCGGGCGCTACAGCTTCAGCCCCGAGATCACCTCCGCCGCGCGTGCCACTCCGTCCTCCGCCCGGATGCGGGCGCCCAGGGCCGCTGCCCGGTTCCTCATGCCGGGATCGGTCACGGCGCGCGTCAGGGCCTCCGCCAGCGTGCGCTCGTTCAGGGCGCGGCGCGGCACCGGAGCAGGGCCCACGCCCAGCCTCTGCACGCGGTCGCCCCAGAACGGCTGATCCCCGAAGAACGGCACGACGACGTTCGGCACGCCCGC
This sequence comes from Deinococcus hopiensis KR-140, assembly GCA_943327755.2. GTDB lineage: Bacteria > Deinococcota > Deinococci > Deinococcales > Deinococcaceae > Deinococcus > Deinococcus hopiensis_A. Next base: position 93,028 of record CALPYF020000008.1, on the reverse strand, counting down.
TGCGAGGCCCGCCGCCGTCGTGCCCGCCCCGCCGTGGTGCACCACGGCCGCCACGCGCGGGAAGAGCCAGTCGTGCGGGACGCTGTCCGTCACGAACACCGAGTCCGGCACGTCGGCGGCGCTCAGGCCACCCCAGCCGCTCAGGAGGACCGCCCGCTGCCCGCTGCGGTCCAGGGCCGCCACGACCGCGCGGGTCGTTGCCTGCGGGTCCGGGGTGGTCATGCTCCCGAACCCGATGGACACCGGAGGCGGCCCGGCGGCCAGGAACGCCTCCAGCGCGGGCGGCGGCGTCCAGGCCTCCTGCGGGAGGAACCAGTAGCCGGTCAGATGCTGCGCCGCGTCCCAGTCGGCGGGGCGAGGCAGCACCGCCGGGCTGATCCCGTGCAGGGTCGGCAGGGGCCGCAGCGGGCGCGGGCCGAGCAGCGGGGCGGGGGAGAGGCCCAGCACCTCGCGCCGCGCGCGCGAGTCCGCCGAGCGGAACATCTGCCACATCACCTGCCGCGTCAGGCCGTGCGACAGGCGGTTCGCCCAGCCGCCCAGCCGCGCGGTGACCGGCGGAACGATCGCGCCCGGAAACGCCCGCGTGGGATGGAACGGCACCACGTGCGCCTCCACGAGCGGCACGCCCAGCTTCTCCGAAAGGGCCTGCGCGACGTTCAGCCCGCCGATGCCCGCCACGAGCAGGTCGGCGTCCCGCGCGGCTACGAGGCCGTCCTCGGCCCACAGCAGCGCCCCCCGCTGCGTGGCGCGCGCGGACACCCGGTTGATCGCCAGCATGTTCCCACCCGCCAGCGCGGCGCGCATCTCGGGGCTGTTCACCACCTCCTGCACGTCCCCGCGCATCGGAGCGAACTCCAGCCCTGCGCCCGTCACGAGCGCGCGGAACGCCTCGTGCGACGCGAGCCGCACCGCGTGCCCCGCGCGGCGCAATCCCAGCCCCAGCGCGACGTACGGCTGCACGTCCCCGCGTGAGCCCAGCGCGATCAGCGTGACCCTCACGCCCGCTCCGCCGCCACCAGGGCCAGCAGCACGTCCGCCACGCGCGCCGCCGTCACCTGCGGGTCGGGGAGAGGATCGCCCGACAGCGCGCCCTGCACGCTGTGACCCAGCACCAGCGTGAGGCCGGTGCGCAGCAGCTCGCCGGTGTCCACGCCGCGCAGTTCGGGCCGCGCCGCGAGCGCCTGCGCGCCCAGGGCTGCCGTCCCGGTCAGGCCGTCGGCGAACGCGCGGCCCAGGTCGCGGCGGATCAGGCCCTCGGAGAGGATCACGCGCAGCAGCCCCGCCTCGTCCTGCGCCAGCGCCGCCAGGGGCGCGGCCAGGAACGCCCGCAGGAAGTCCCGCAGGTTCAGGGCCGCCAGGGCCGCCGGATCGAGCGCGTCGCGCGCCTGCTCCCCCAGCGCGCCGAACAGGCCCAGCAGCAGGTCGTCCTTGCCCCGGAAGTGGTGGTAGAGGGTGCCCTCGGCCAGTCCCGCCTGCCGGGCCACGGCGCGCATGGTCGTGCGGTGAAAGCCGTTCTGCGCGAAGCAGACCTGCGCCGCCCGGAGGATGGTGGCCCGCCGCTGGGGATCGTCCGCCGGGCGGGGAGAAGTGCGCTTCACCCGCTCATTGCCATCCGAATGAGTACTCACTCATTCATTCTGATGAAGAGGAGGGATGGACGCAAGAGGAGGCCGCGACTTTCCGGACAAACCGGAAAACTGGATTGCGGCCCACAGCACCCAGGCGGAAGATGACGGCACATCAAGCAGGTCAGGAGCACACCAGGGCGCAGACGCCCGCCCCTGCCGATCCGCCCGCACCCCCACCGGAGGACCCCCATGACGCACCCCGCCCCCACCGAAGCCGTCCCCGTCATCCGCGCCCCCCGCGGCCCCCAGAAAACCGCCAAAGGGTGGGTGCAGGAAGCGGCCAAGCGCATGCTGATGAACAACCTCGACCCGGACGTCGCCGAGCACCCCGACACCCTGGTCGTGTACGGCGGGCGCGGCAAGGCTGCCCGGAACTGGGACGCCTTCCACAGGATCGTGGAGACCCTCGACCGCCTGGAGGACGACGAGACGCTGCTCATCCAGTCCGGCAAGCCCGTCGCCGTGCTGAAAACGCACGAGTGGGCGCCGCGCGTGCTGCTTGCCAACAGCAACCTCGTGCCGCACTGGGCGAACTGGGAGACCTTCGACAAGCTCGATCAGGCGGGCCTGATGATGTACGGCCAGATGACCGCCGGAAGCTGGATCTATATCGGCACGCAGGGCATCCTCCAGGGCACCTACGAGACGTTCGCCGGGGCGGCCCGCAAGCACTTCGGCGGCAGCCTGAAGGGCACCATCACCGTCACCGCCGGACTGGGCGGCATGGGCGGCGCGCAACCCCTCGCGGTGAAACTCGCCGGGGGCGTCAGCATCAATATCGAGATTGACCCGACCCGCATCCAGAAACGCCTCGACACCCGCTACCTCAACGAGGTCGCCACGAGCCTGGAAGACGCCATCGCCCGCGCTGAGAAGTACAAGGCCGAGGGTGTCGCCCGATCCATCGGCGTGCAGGGCAACGCCGCCGACCTCGTCCCGCAGCTCGTGGCGATGAACTGGACGCCGGACCTCATCACCGACCAGACGAGCGCACACGACCCCATGTGGGGCTACCTCCCCCCGGTCAGCGCCGATGAAGACGCCAGCCGCCTCCGCGCAGACCACCCCGACGAGTACCGCCGCCGCGCGTACGACGCGATGGCTGCACACGTCCGCGCCATCCTCGAACTCCAGAAACGCGGCGCGGTCGCGTTCGACTACGGCAACAACCTCCGCCACCGTGCCCAGGAAGCCGGCGTGGAGGACGCCTTCGACTACCCCGGCTTCGTGCCCGCGTTCATCCGTGACTCCTTCTGCGAGGGACGCGGCCCCTTCCGCTGGGTGGCCCTGAGCGGTGATCCCGAGGACATCCGCGCCACCGACCGCGCGCTGCTGGACCTCTTCCCGCACGACGAACGCCTGCAATCCTGGCTGACGTACGCCGCCGACCAGATCGCCTTCCAGGGCCTCCCCGCCCGCATCTGCTGGCTCGGGTACAAGGAACGCGACCAGGCTGCCCGCCTCTTCAACGAGATGGTCGCCGACGGCCGCCTGAAAGCCCCCATCGTCATCGGCCGCGACCACCTCGACGCCGGATCGGTCGCCAGCCCCTACCGCGAAACCGAAGCCATGCTCGACGGCAGCGACGCCGTCAGCGACTGGCCCCTCCTGAACTTCGGCCTCGGCATCGCGTCGGGCGCCAGCTGGATGAGCTTCCACCATGGCGGCGGCGTCGGCCTGGGCTTTTCGCAGCACAGCGGCCTTGTCATCGTCGCCGACGGCACCGAGCAGGCCGCGCAGAAACTGTCCCGCGCCCTCACCAACGACCCCGGCATGGGCGTCATCCGCCACGCCGACGCCGGATACGACCACGCCCTGAACGTCGCCCGCGACCGCGGCCTCGACCTCCCCAGCCTCGGCATACAGTCCAGAGAATGAACACCCCTGCTGCCAGCTCGGGCCTGCTCCGGCGAGCCGTTGCCACGGCCCTGTCCCTCGGCGCGCTGGCCCACGCGCAGACCGACGCGCCCCCCACCCCGCCCACCTACCCGGTCACGCTGGTCGGCGGCCGGGTGGTGTCGGTCAGCGCGCCATCCCCGGAATGGGCAGATGTCGGCTGGATGACCTGGGAACTCGATCAGCGCCAGCCCAGCCTGGACGGTCGATTTCATGCGCTGCTGTTCCGGCAGTTCTCCAACAATCCCAAACACGACCCCATCGCCGTTCATCTGGTGAAACCGGACGGACGTGTCCTGCCGCTGAAGAACAGTGACGTGTTCGACGTGACCTGGATGCCCGACGGGCAGTACGTGCTGGGCCGCGGCAACAACACCCTGCGCCTGTGGAACACCAGCGGCGGCCTGCGGACCCGCGTCCTACCGGGCATGGAGGCACTGGACGTGAAACCGGGCGTGCTGTGCGTCGTGACCGTCCCCGCCGGGAATACGGTGGGCGTGATTGTCCAGCGGTTCCAAGTTCCGTCACTCCGTCCCCTCGGTGAGTACACCATCACGGGTGTCCCGACCAACCGGAGGTTCTGCCGATGACCCAGCCCACCCACCTTCCGTACGGCGGGATTCCGACTTTTGCCCGCGCGCCGATGGTTCAACCCGGCGATGACTGGCGGGCGGACGTGGCGGTGCTCGGTATTCCCTTCGATATCGCGCTGGGTTTCCGCCCCGGCGCCCGCTTCGCGCCTCGTGCGTTGCGGGAGGCGAGCCTGCGGAGCGTGCCGCCCTTCACGGGGCTGGACGGCGTGACGAGGCTGGCGGGCGTGACCTTCGCGGATGCGGGGGATGTGGTGCTGCCCAGCCTGGAGCCGGAACTGGCGCGGCAGCGGATCAGCGCGGCGGCGGAACTCGTGCGGGAGCGTTGCCGTCTGCCCGTCTTTCTGGGTGGCGATCACAGCGTGACGTACCCGATCCTGCGGGCGTTCGCTGGCGTGCCGGACCTGCACGTGGTGCAGCTGGACGCGCACTTGGATTTCACGGACAGCCGCAACGACACCCGGTTCAGCAACAGTAGCCCGTTCCGCCGCGCGTGCGAGGAGCTGGAGAACCTCGTGCACATCACGACCATCGGCCTGCGTGGGCTGCGCTTCGACCCGGAAGCGGTCGCGGCGGCCCGAGCACGCGGACATGCCCTGATCCCCATGACGGACGTGACCGCAGACCTGTCATCTGTGCTGGCCCGCCTGCCGCGCGGGAAGAACGTGTACCTCAGCGTGGACGTGGACGGCTTCGACCCCAGCGTCATCCCCGGTACCAGTAGCCCCGAACCGGACGGCCTGACCTACGCGCAGGGCATGCGCATCCTGGCGGAAACCGCGCGGCACAACACCATCGTCGGGCTGGACGTAGTGGAACTCGCCCCGAATCTCGACCCCACCGGCCGCAGCGAACTCCTGATGGCGCGGCTGATCATGGAGACACTCTGCGCGGTTGGACTGGAGACGCGCCATGACTGAGACGCTGTTCACGAACATCAGCCAGCTCGTCACGCCGGGCGTGGGCGTGCAGCGCGGCGCGGCCATGCGCGACCTGACTGTCATCCCCGACGCCGCGATGCTCGTCTCAGGCGGCGTGATCCACTGGGTCGGCCCGCGCACCGACGCGCCCGGCACCGCGCCAGAGCACGACCTGGGCGGCGTGGCGGTCGTGCCCGGCCTGATCGACCCGCACACGCATGCGGTCTGGGCCGGTGATCGCCTCGCGGATTTCGAGGCGCGCGTGCAGGGCGTCCCGTACGAGGAGATCCTCGCGCGCGGCGGCGGCATCCGCAGCTCCATGCGGGCGACCGGCGCCGCCAGTGTCGAGGAACTCGTGACGTTGGCCCGACCACGCCTTGAAGCCCTGCGCGCCTCCGGAGCAACAACCACCGAGGTCAAGAGCGGGTACGGCCTGGATTTCGACGCCGAGCTGCGGATGCTCCAGGCCGTCCGCGCCCTCCAGTCTGAATTCGGGCTGGTGCCGACCCTGTTGATTCATGTGCCACCCACCGGGGGCCGCGCGGAGTATGTGCAGGCGGTCTGCCACGACCTCATCCCCGGCGTGGCGCGCGACGGGCTGGCCGCTGCCGTGGATGTGTTCACCGAGCGGGAGGCGTTCACGGTGGACGAAACGCGCGCCATCCTCCAGGCCGCGAAGGCACACGGCCTTCAGACGAAGCTGCACGCGGACCAGTTTCACGCCATCGGCGGCACGGAACTCGCGTGTGAACTCGGTGCCCTGAGCGTGGATCACCTGGAAGCCAGTGGTCCCGGGCAGATCGCCGCGCTGGCCGCGTCGGACACTGTGGCGACGATCCTTCCCGGCGTGACCCTGCACCTGGGTCTGCCCGCCGCGCCGGGCCGCGCCCTGATCGACACGGGCGCGGCGGTCGCCGTGGGGACTGACCTGAACCCCGGTTCCTCACCTGTGTTCAGCACGCAGCTGGCGCTGGCCCTCGCGGTGCGCCTGTGCCGCCTCACGCCCGCCGAGGCGCTGACCGCCTGCACCGTGAACGCCGCTGCCGCCCTGGGTCTGAGCGACCGGGGAGCCCTCGCGCCGGGCCAGCGCGCCGACTTCCTGGCGCTCCACAGCCCCGACTGGCGCGACCTGCCGTACACCCTAGGCGCGAACCCCGTCCGGACCGTGTTCGGCGGCGGCTCTGCGCTATGAAATCCGGCCTCTGAGCCGTCCCCATCACCCGTCCTCCATCACCTATCAACCCTCCGAAGGAGCCCCCGTGATTCTCGATCAACACCTGTCCCTGTCTGATTTCCTGTCTGTCGTGCGTGGCGGCGAGTCCGTCCAGCTGTCCGAGGCGGCGCATGGGCGCGTCCTGCGGGCGCGGGCGGTGATCGAGCGGATCGTGGACGGTCAGGCGGCGGTGTACGGCGTGAACACGGGTTTCGGGAAGTTCGCGTCGGTGCAGGTGCCACGTGAGGGGCTGGAGGAGTTGCAGTTGAACCTGATCCTGTCGCACGCGATCGGGGTGGGGGAGGCCCTGCCGACCGAGGTGGTCCGCGGCATGCTGCTGTTGCGGGCGCAGTCGCTGGCGCTGGGGCATTCGGGGGTGCGGCCCGGGGTGGTGGAGTTGCTGCTCTCGCTGCTGAACGCGGGGGCGCACCCGGTCATTCCAGCGCAGGGGAGCGTGGGCGCGTCGGGGGACCTCGCGCCGCTGGCGCATCTGGCGCTGGCGCTGATCGGGCACGGTGAGATCGAGTACCGGGGCAAGGTGCGCGCCAGTGCGGACGTGCTGGCCGAGCTGAGCCTGACCCCGCTGACGTTGCAGGCGAAGGAGGGCCTGGCACTGATCAACGGCACGCAGCTGATGGGCAGCCTGCTGGCACTGGCCGTCGCGGATGCGCGCACCCTGCTGGGCACGGCGAACCTCGCGGCGGCCATGACGGTCGAAGCGATGTACGGCTCGCACCGACCCTTCCAGCCGGACGTGGTGGGCCTGCGCCCCCACCTCGGCGCGGTCGCGGTCGCCGAGGAACTGCGGTTCTTCCTGCGCGACTCTCAGATTGCCCCGTCGCATCTGGTGGGGGACGGGAAGGTGCAGGACGCGTACTCGCTGCGCGCGGCGCCGCAGGTGCACGGCGCGAGCCTAGATGCCCTGGCACACGCCGAGCGGGTGCTGGCGGTGGAGTTCGCGTCCGTAACGGACAACCCCCTGATTTTCCCCGACACCGGCGACGTCGTCAGCGGCGGGAACTTCCACGGGCAGCCGCTGGCGGTGACCATCGACGCGCTGAAGGTCGCCGTGGCGGAACTCGGCAGCATCTCGGAGCGCCGCTGCGAGCAGCTCCTGAACCCCTCTCTGTCGGGCCTGCCGGGCTTCCTGACGCCGCAGGGCGGCCTGAACAGCGGCTTCATGATCGCGCAGTACACCGCCGCCGCCCTCGTCAGCGAGAACAAGGTCCTCGCCCACCCCGCCAGCGTGGACACCATCCCCACCAGCGCCAACCAGGAGGACCACGTCAGCATGGGCGCGCACGGCGCCCGGCAGCTGCGCGCCATCCTGGAGAACGTGCAGAACGTCATCGGGATCGAACTGCTGTGTGCCGCGCAGGCCCTCGACTTCCAGAAACTCCACGCCGGACGCGGCGCGCAGGCCGCCTGGGAACACATCCGCGCGCACATCCCCAACATGACCCGCGACCGCTACTACCGCCCCGACCTGTTGAAGATCGTGGAGATGGTCCGCAGCGGCGAACTGCTCCGCGTGGCGCGGGAGGCGTAGGGGACCGCTTACCGGTTCAGCCATTCCAGTCCGCCCACGCGGCCGTCTGCGGGCAGGTTGAGGAGGGCGGTGCCCAGGTGCGCGAGGTGGAAGGTCGGTGGCGTGTCGGTGGCGGCCCAGCCGAGCGCGGCACGGATGAGTGCCCCGGCGAAGTCGTGGTGCGTGATCAGCGCGACCCTGTCCTGATTCGGGTGCCGGGCGCGGAGGTCGTTCAGGACGTGCGTGGCGCGGGCATGGGGTTCCTCCCAGGCTTCCGCACCCCCGTCCCAGGGGTGCCCGGTCAGGTGCGCGGGCCAGATCAGCGCGGGGCAGTGCGCGCTGAGGCTGGCGTGGTCGCCGCCCGTGACGGGCGTGAAGCCTCCGGCGGGACCGGTGGTCAGGCCGCCGTACTCGTAGGCCCGTTCGATGCCGTGCGCGGGGAGGTTCAGGCGCGCGGCGATGGGGGCGGCGGTCTGCACGGCTCGGAGCATCAGGTTGGTGTACAGGTGCGTCACGCCGTTCAGGTCGGTGTCCTGCGCGAACTGTCGGGCGCTGGCGTGCCCGTGCGCGGTCAGGGGCGGGTCGGGTTGCCGCGCCTGCGCGTAGTCCGGGCGGTCCTCGATGACGTTGTTCTAGGACTGCGCGTGACGGATCAGCAGGAGCTTCACGGTGGCACCGTAGCGTGTCCGTGCGCTCCGGACGGCCTCACCGCGCGCTGATTCGGCTAGACAGGCCGGGGCGTACGATGGGAGCCACTTTTCCGCACCTGATTCCCCTTTCACCTCCCGTGCGCCGCGCACGTCTCAAGGACGCCATGACCACCCTCGACGACATCCTGAACGCCCCCCACCCCGCCTCCGAATGGATCCTCGCGCAGGACTGCGCCGAAACTGGCCTGCACCCCGACGACATCCGCGCCGAGATGCTGCGCCGCATCCGCGAGATGCGCGCCAGCATCCAGCGCGGCCTGAGCAGCGACGCGAAAAGCATCACCGGGATGGTCGGCTGGAACGCCAAGGGCCTCTGGGACGCCCCGGACGTGCTGGGCGCGCCTCTGCTGCGGCGCGTGCAGGCGTACGCGATGGCCGTGAACGAGGAGAACGCCCGCATGGGCCGCATCGTCGCCGCGCCCACCGCGGGCAGCGCGGGCACCATCCCCGGCGCGCTGATCGGCGTGGCCGACCACCTTGGCATCCCGGACGAGCGACTCGTGAACCCCATGATCCTCGCCGCCGGGATCGGCAAGGCCATCAGCAAGCGCATGTTCATCAGCGGCGCGGCGGGCGGCTGTCAGGCCGAGATCGGCAGCAGCGCCGCCATGGCCGCCGCCGCCATCGTCGAACTGATGGGCGGCACCCCCCGCGCCGCCGTGCACGCCGCCAGCATGGCCCTCATGAACACCATCGGCCTCGTGTGCGACCCGGTCGGCGGGTACGTAGAGGTCCCCTGCGTCAGCCGCAACGCCTTCTACGCCGTGCACGCGGTGAGCGCCGCTCAGCTTGCCCTGGCGCAACTGGAATCCTTCATCCCGCCCGATGAGGTCCTGGGCGCGATGGCCAGCGTGGGCCGCATGATGCCCGCCGCGCTGCGCGAAACGGCCGACGGTGGCCTCGCCCAGACGCCCACCGGACTGGCCGTCACCGCCCGCATGGCAGGGAAGAAGGACAGCGAGGGACCGGGCGGCATGATCGAACTGCCACTGGCATAAACGGACAGAGCGGGCCGACCCCGGTGCAGATGGGGTCGGCCCGCTCCTGTGGCGCGTCAAGCTGTCAGGAGTACCCGTCGCGTGATGACTCGCTGGGTCGTTCCGGCCGCGCACGCCGCGATCACGGCCAGCACGGGTCCTGCCTCATCCGAAACACCGATGATCGGCGTGAACATGGCCGCGTCGCCCAGCAGGGCCTGCAACGTCACAACGGCCAGCCACGCGCCCGGCAGGAACGCCATCGCACCTGCCCCGGCCTCCAGCGCCGCCACGCGCCGGGCACCCAGCAGGGACCCGGCCACGCCCGTCAGGATCATCACGCCCACCCACAGGGCATCCGGCGCGTCGTACCTCCAGAGGAACTGCCCGAGCAGCACCACGCTCACGCCTAGAGCCGCGAACACCGCCGCCGCCACGGCCGCACCACGCCATCCGAATCGTCCCGCTGCAAGCTTCGTTTCCATGGCCCACTCCCTGTCGTTCACGCTGGAGGCTTCGTTCCGCATTCCGGTCTTCCACTCGTCGGGGGTCATACGGTTCTCCGGGCTGGAGTGCTGCGAATGAATGGGCGGAGTCGTTGTCCTGCGGCGCTTCCAGCGGCCATCCAGCCGGCCAGCAGGATGGCGTGCGTGGGCAGTGGCAGCGCGTCCCTGACGTGATGGAACGTCATGAGGACATAGGCGGCGTACAGCAGGAACCCGGCGGGGAGCGTGATGAGGCCCGTGATGAAGGCCTGTCGGGGCTTGACGCCCAGCGTGCCGAACAGCGCGGTGACCACAAGGATGAGCCATGGGACGCTCTCAAACCACGCGAGCGGTGTGGTGGCCGCGCCCAGGAGTTCGCCTGTGAAGAGTGCCGTGCCGTTCCACGCGATTTCCACTGCTCCGGCGGTAAGCGTGGCGAGGAGCAGGGCGGCGTTCAGGCGGACCTGCGCGGCGGTCAGACTCTGCCGCGCGGCGTTCGCCCACGCCGTGTCGCTCACGCTGGCCGCCTCGTTGCGGATGCCGTCGTGCCACTCGTCGGGGGTCACGCGAGGCTCCGGGGTTGGTGGGGCGGGTGGCGGAAGGGCAGACCGAGGACGATGCCGAGGGCGGCGACGCCCAGCGCGACGCTCAGGGGGTATGCGGGGAATCCGGCGAAGTCATTGAGGATCAGGTTGCCGACGCTGGAGATGGTGATGGTGCCCAGTGCGGCGCACAGCAGCGTGATCCAGCGTGGGACGCGCAGGCGCGTGGCGACGGCGGCGAGCATGAAGACGGTCAGGATCAAGCCCAGCAGGGGCAGGTGCGGGTCGTGGCTGCTGGTGATGGTCGTGACGGGCTGTGGGTTGCCCAGGAGGTTCCATTTCAGGAAGGTCAGGCTGTCCACGCCGTTGCGGGCGGCCTCGCGGGTCATGACGCTCCACTGGGTGGTCAGGGTTAGGGCGGCGGTGGCGGTCACGGTGCCCGTGGCGGCGAGCAGTGTGGTCAGGGCGGTGTGGGCCAACTGCCGGTGGCGCAGACTCTGGTGGGTGTCGCGGCTCCAGTCCGTGTCCTGAACGCTGTCTGCCTCGTTCTGCATGCCGATCTGCCAGTCGTCGTGGGTCATGTCAGGGCTCCTGTGGTGCGGGTGGTGGGGTTGTGGTCGTGGCGGTCGCGGGCCAGTTGCAGGCCGCTCTGGGTCAGGCGGTAGATGTGGCGGGGGGGTTTGCCGGGGTGGGGGGACTGTTCCCACTGGGCGTCCAGGTGGCCCTGTTCGTGCAGGCGCTGGAGGATGGGGTAGAGGGTCCCGCTTTTCAGTCCGGTGCTCTTGGAGAGATCGTAGCCGTAGGTGTGGGCGGGGTAGGTCTGCTGGAGGGCGTGCAGGACGGCTTTCGTGTGCGGGCTGGAGTTGGGGGGGCGTGGCATGCCCAATTAACAACATATGTAGAGTTTGAAGTCAAGCGAAAGCGAGGCACCCGGAGCCTCGCCCACCTGTCAGCCACTGACCGTCAGGCCCAGTGCCTCCTGCAATTCCCGGTGTGAGCGCAGCACCCGCGCGGCCCCGATGGCCTGCATCTGCGCGTCGCTGTCCGGGTGGATGTGCCCGGCGGCGAGCAGCGCGAACAGAGTCGCGCCCGCCGCTACCCCGGCCGTGCCGCCCGGTACGGAATCCTCGACGACCACGCAGTGCGTGACGTCCACGCCCAGCCGGGCAGCCGCGAACACGTACAGGTCCGGGTGCGGCTTGCCCCGCCCACCCACCCACGACGGATCGTAGGCGTGCTCGCCGACCAGTTCCGCCAGTCCGGCCGAACGCAGCTTCAGGTGGAGGCGGCCCCGCTCGCTGTTGCTGGCCACCGCGAACGGAATGCCCGCCGCACGCAGGGCCAGCAGCGTCTCCCGCGCGCCCTGAATGGCCGGCAGGTCATGGAACGCCTGATTGAACCGCTCCTCCAGCACCGGCAGGAACGCGTCCGTGGCCGTCCAGCCGTGCAGCTCCTGCAACCGCAGCAGCACGTTCGGGAAGGTCTGCCCGACCGCCAGATGCGAGAACTCGTTCGCTGGAATGGGCAGGCCATGCTCGGCCAGCGTCCGCACCCACACCCCCTCCGCCAGGTGCTCGCTGTCGACCAGCACGCCGTCCAGATCGAACAGCACCCCCTCGAACGGCATCAGGTGTCGCTGTCCGGGCCGTGCGCCCAGCCTGCCAGAACGTGAATGTGCGTGTGGAAGATGACCTGACCGCCCTGCGTCCCGCAGTTCACGACCAGCCGGTAGTCCTCGGCGTGCTGCCGCGCGACCTTCACGGCCGTCAGCCACAGGTCGCCCATCTCGGCGGCGTCCGTGATGGCGTCCACGCGGGGCGTCATGTGCTTGGGAATCACGAGCAGGTGAATGGGAGCCTTCGGCGCGATATCCCGGATGGCGATGTAATGCTCGTCCTCGAACACGATGTCACTGGGAATCTCCCGCGCGATGATCCGCTCGAACAGGGTGGGCTGGTCACTCATGCCGCCCACTCTACCCACCCCACTCGCCTTCATGTGGCGTTCACGTTCACCCGGGCGGTGATCCAACCCCGCCCCGCCCCGCATATGGCTGGATGTCAAGAACGAACCCCGCCACCCGGCGACGGTTCACCCCCCCAACCTCCCCACCCCCACACCGGACCCCCCGACAGGCGGCGTCCAGGGGCGACCACACCCAGGAGTACCACCATGAGCCACGACACCGAACAGCAGATCATCACCGACGCCCAGAACGAAACCGCCATGAACCGCCGCGCCGCCATGGGCTTCCTCGGCAAGCTTGGCCTGGGCGCCGCCGCCATGGGCCTCGCCGCGGGCAGCACCGCCAGCGCCGCCCCCGCCAAGAACATCGACGGTGACGTCCTGAACTTCGCCCTGAACCTCGAATACCTCGAAGCGGCCTTCTACCTCGCCGCCGTGGGCCGCGTGAACGAACTGCGCAAGATCGGCGGCGGCGCCGACATCATCCTGCCCGCCAGTCTCGACCAGGATCGCGGTATGCAGTTCAAGGACGGCAACGTCCAGGCCCTCGCCCGCGACATCGCCGAGGACGAACTCGCGCACGTCAAATTCCTGCACGGCGCACTCGGTAAGGCCGCCGCACCCCGCCCCGTCATCGACCTGAACGGCGCCTTCCGCGCCGCCGGACAGGCCGCGTCCGGCGGGAAGATCGACGGCTTCAACCCCTTCGCCAACGACCTGTTCTTCCTGCACGGCGCGTTCATCTTCGAGGACGTGGGCGTCACCGCGTACAACGGCGCCGCGACCCTGATCACCAACCCCGCGTACCTCCAGGCCGCTGCCGGCATCCTCGCTGTCGAGGCGTACCACGGTGGCGCGATCCGCAGCATGCTCTTCCAGCAGCGCCAGGTCAGCGCCGCCGCCGGACTGTACGTCGGGCAGGTCGTGCAGGCCATCAGCAACTTGCGCGGCAAGGTCGGCGGCATGAAGGATCAGGGCCTCACCGACAACGCCGGCCGCGCCGTCATCGCCCCGGCCGACGCGAACGGCGTCGCCTTCCCCCGCAGCACCCGCGAAGTGCTGAACATCGTCTACCTCGCCCCCGGCGCCAAGAAGGGCGGCTTCTACCCCAACGGCCTGAACGGCAATATCAAGTAATCCCTTCCGGTTCGCCTGAACCGTTCCCACCCGCCGGTCAGGGCCTCAGCGCTCTGACCGGCGGGTGCTGTCCAGCGCCGCCCGGTACGACGCCACCGACTCGCCCGGGCAGGACAGCGGATGCAACTGCACCAGCCGCCGCCACGACTCGACCCGCTGATCGTCCAGCATCACCTGCGGTTTGGGCAGGAACGCCGCGAACACCCCCTCCAGGCCCACCTCACGCGCACTGTCCCGCGCGTACGCGGCCCCGCCGGAACTCCAGCAGTACAACTCCGCGCCCTGCGCCGCCAGCTCCCGCACATGCGCGATCGCCCCCGGGATTGGCACCCGTGACCGCCCCACGTTCCGCACCAGCGTCTCGTCCACATCCACGTACACGATCAATGGGGGCGGGGTCATCAGATCACTTCGCGGTAGGCGACGCTCTGGCTGCGGTTCTGGAGTTCGCTGCGCAGGTACTGGAGGCGGGGGTGTTCCAGTTTCGGGTCGTGCGCGAGGATGTGTTTGGCGAGTTCGCGGGCCTGTTCGATGATCTGCGTGTCGTTGGCGAGGTCTGCGAGGCGCAGGTCCGGGATGCCGCTCTGACGGGTGCCGCGGATCTCGCCGGGGCCGCGGAGTTTCAGGTCGGCCTCGGCAATCACGAACCCGTCGGTTGAGCCTTCAATGATCTTGAGGCGCTGGCGGGTCTTCTTGCTGTGTTCCCCGGCGATCAGGACGCAGTAGCTCTGGGCGCTGCCCCGGCCCACGCGGCCGCGCAGCTGGTGCAGCTGGGCGAGGCCGAAGCGTTCGGCGTTCTCGATGACCATGACGGTGGCGTTGGGGACGTCCACGCCGACCTCGATGACGGTGGTGGACACGAGGATGTCGAAGTCGTGCGCGCGGAAACGGTCCATGACGTGGTCTTTCTCGGCGGCGCTCATCTTGCCGTGCAGCAGGTCGATGCGCGCTTCCGGGAGGATGGTCTTGAGGTCGTCGGCGAGTTGCGTGGCGGCGAGGAGTTCGAGGTTCTCGTTCTCCTCGATGAGGGCGGTGACGACGAACGCCTGCCGTCCCTCGCGGATCTGGCGCATGACGAACCCGTACGCCTGCTGCCGGGCGGTGTCCTGAATCAGTTTGGTTTCGATGGGCGTGCGGCCCGGTGGAAGTTCGTCGATGATGCTGAGTTCCAGATCGCCGTATGCGGTCAGCGCCAGCGAGCGGGGGATGGGCGTGGCGCTCATGACGAGCACGTCGGGGCGGCCCGCGAGGAGCTTGCGGCGCTGTTGCACGCCGAAGCGGTGTTCCTCGTCCACGACGGCCAGCCCGAGGTTGTCGAAGCGGACGTTCTCCTGAATGAGCGCCTGCGTGCCCACGACGACGTCCACGTCCCCCTCCGCGATGCGGGTCTGCATCTCCAGTTTCGTCTTGGGGGTCATCGCGCCGATCAGGAGGCCCACGCGGATGTCGAGCTGCCCGAGGTACCCGACGAGGTTCGCGTAGTGCTGCCGCGCGAGGATCTCGGTGGGAGCCATCAGCGCGCCCTGGTAGCCGTCCCGCACGGCGAGGTACAGGGCGCAGGCGGCCACGGCGGTCTTGCCGCTCCCCACGTCCCCCTGAACGAGGCGGGCCATCTGGCGGTCGCTGCGCATGTCGTCCGTGATTTCCAGCAGCACGCGCCGCTGCGCGTTCGTGAAGCGGAAGGGCAGGGCACCCTCGAAGGTGTGGATGTCGTCGCCCTTCGCATTGAAGCGTTTGCCCTGCAGCACGGCATCCTCACCCTGGAGGAGCATGCGCAGTTCCAGGAACAGGTACTCGTCGAAGCGCAGGCGGTGGTTCGCGCGGCTCAGGTGCGCCTCGTCTGCCGGGAAGTGAATGCCCCACAGCGCGTCGCCCAGGTCGGTCACGCCGTACTGCCGCCGCCAGTGCGCGGGCAGGTAATCGTCGAGCGGGACGGCCTGCAACGTGCGGAACGCGGCGCGGCGCAGGAACTCCTGCGAGATGCCGTCCTTCGCGTCGTACACGCCCACGATCCGCCCGGTGCTGAGGCTGTCCTGCGCGCCGTCCACCGTCTCCAGGTGCTCCACGCCCAGCTGCACGCTGCGCCCGAAGCGCTTCACGCGGCCCGTCAGGACCAGCCGGGCCCCCTCGCGGAGCTGCTTCTCCACCCACGGCTGGTTGAACCACGTGGCCTTCACGCGCCCCCCGGACGGCGTCTCCAGCGTCACGTCCAGGATCTGCATGCCGGGCTTGGGGCTGCGGCGGGACTTGGCGACCACGCGGCCTTCCACCGTGACCTTCTGCCCTTCCTCGACCTCGGACAGGTCGGGCAGGGCGCGGCGGTCCTCGTGGCGGTGCGGGTAGGCGTGCAGCACGTCGCGCAGCAGGTGCAGGCCCAGCGTATGCAGCTTGCGCGCGCCGCCGGGGCCACTGTCGAGCCGCTCAACCGGCGCGTCCGGCGGGAGGCGCTCGCCGGGCTCGGCGGTGGGCACGGCGACCCGCTTGGCGACCGGGGCGGCGCGGGTCGCGGTCTTCTGGCTGTCGGGTTCGGTCAGCAGGTCCAGTGCCGCGCGCAGGACCACCTCGCGCCCCTGGGCGTCCAGGCCCGCGTATCCGGCCAGGGCCTCACGCACCTTCGGGAACGGATTCCCCAGCGGCGAGGCCAGCAGTTTCTCCACGCCGCCTGCCACCACACGGTTCTGGCAGCCGGACGCCAGCTCCGCCGCCAGGGGCCGCCGCAGTTTCTCCCGTAATTCCGCCACCGTCGCCATCGAGCACACAGCCTAGCAGAGCGGACTCGATTATGTGCGGGACAGAATTTGGGTGTCGAAGGGTCAGGGGTCCAAGCGTCTGGGGCTGTTTCCCTTCGACTCTTGGACCCTCGACCCTTGCCCGTCAGTTCAACGTCTTCGCCGTCGTCGGGACCTGTCCCAGCAGGTGGTCCAGCCGGTCCAGCAGCGTCCGGGCGCGCAGGGTGTCCTCGCGCGCCTCGGGGCTCAGGGGCAGGACGCTCGCGGCGAAACTGGCGATCAGGAGGGGGTCCTCCGGGGCGGCGGCGCGCAGGGCCTCGGTGTTCTCCGGGTTCAGGCGCAGCAGCGCGGACAGGAGTTCACGCGCGGTGGCGTGCGCGGCTCCCTCGGCCTCGGCGGGGCTCAGGTCGCCTTCGGTCTCCAGCGGCCACAGGGCGACATCGGCACTCAGGTACGCGTAGTCCGTGTGGAACTCCTGCACCTGGAAGCGGTCGCCACCCGCGATGATGATCGTGCTCGTGCCGTCCTCGTGCGGATCGGCGTGCCGCAGGTGCGCCAGAGTGCCCACGCGCGACACCCGGTCCTGGAACGGCAGGTCCGACTCCTTCGACGTCTGGAGGATGCGCACGATCCCGAACGGTTCCCCGCTGGCCTGCACGTCCGCCAGCAGCGTGCGGTACCGGGGTTCGAACACGTACAGCGGCAGGACCACGCCCGGAAACAGCACCAGATTCGGCAGAGGAAACAGCGGAACGCGCATACAGGAGTATGGTGGCGCGTTCCGCTGACCTGAACTTGAGCGCAGCCCACAGAGAAACCGTGGGAACGCCTGTTTTCTCACGTCCCGGAGGGCGTCGCGTCCGGTTTCTTCTTCCGCTTCGGCTTCTTCGGCGGTGGTGGAGGGGGCGCGCCCCAGCCCGTCAGGTCGTCCGGGGTGGCCCCCAGGGTCAGCAGCGTGGCGCTGTCCTGCGGGGTCAGCGGGGCCGAGGTCAGCAGGTCCGGGCGGCGCGCCAGCGTGCGCCTGAGCGCCTGCTCACGCCGCCACGCCGCGATGGCCGCGTGATTCCCGCCGCGCAGCACCTCCGGCACCTCCTGCGCCTGCCACTCCAGGGGCCGCGTGTACTCGGGGTAGTCCAGCAGGCCCGAACTGAACGAATCGGCCCGGTGCGAGTCCGCGTCGCCCAGCACGCCGGGTCGCAGGCGGGCCACGGCCTCCAGCACGCACGCGGCGGCCGCCTCGCCGCCCATCATCACGAAATCCCCGACGCTCAGTTCACGCGTGACCAGCCCCTCCACGCGGGCGTCGAAGCCCTCGTAGCGGCCGCACAGGAACACGAGGTGCGCCTTCCCGGCCAGTTCCTCCGCGACCGCCTGCGTGAACGGCTGCCCGGCCGGACTGAACAGGATCACCTCGTCGGCAGGCGGCAGGCTGGCCAGCGCCCGCTCGGCGACGTCCACGCGGATCACCATGCCCGCCCCGCCCCCGTACGGCGTGTCGTCCACCTTCAGGTGTTTGTTCTGCGAGTAGTCCCGCATGTTCACCAGCCGCACGTCCACCAGCCCCCGCTCGCGGGCCTTCCCGAGGATCGCCTCGGACGCGAAGGGCGCCAGCAGCTCGGGGAACAGCGTCAGGAACGAGAAGGTCAGCGGGCCGTCCGGGGTGGGCTCAGGCGTCATCGCCGCCGACCTCAGGGGCATCCGCCTCCAGCAGCCCCGCCGGGGCGTCCGCGGAGAGCGCCAGCGACGCCGGGCGCCTGCGGTCGTTCAGGTTCACCAGCACGTACGGCGCCTGAAGGGGCACGAACGACTCGCCGCCCTCGTGCCGCACGACCAGCAGGTCCTGATGCCCGCCGTCCTCCACGTCCACGACCTCGCCCAGCACCTCGCCACCCGCGCCGTGCAGGGTTAGGCCGCGCAGCTCGTGGTAGTAGTACACGCCCTCCTCGGGCTCGGGCAGCTCGTCATCTGCCGCGAACACGTTCAGGCCGCGCAGTTCCTCGGCCGCCTCGCGCGACGTCACGCCCGCCAGGTGCAGCGCCACGCCCGGCGCGAGCATCTCCAGCCGCGCCACGCGCAGCCAGCCGCGCCCCTCCACGAACACCCGTTTCAGCGCGCGGAACTGCTCCTGGTCACCCAGCACGTACACCTTCACGCCGCCCTTCACGCCATGCGGCCCGAGGAAGTACCCGAGCCGCGTCCGGTCCTGCCCGCCCGTCACCCCGCCAGTCACGCTTTGCGGGGCGCGTCCAGGTCGACGTTCAGTCGTTCGCGCGGGTCGGAGGCGGCGCGCACGAGCGTGCGGATCGCCTGGATCACGCGCCCCTGACGGCCGATCAGGCGGCCCTCCTCGCCGGGGCCGACGCGGACCATCACGGTCGGGCCGCGCTTCGAGACGCGCACCAGCGACGGCTGGTCCACCACGCTCTGCGCCAGGAACAGGGTCAGATCCACGGGATCACTCTTCATGCGCGGCATTCTACGCCATGCACCCCCCGCGCGCCGGACGCCTCCCATGCCCCCACCGTGGGTCCCGGC
This sequence comes from Deinococcus hopiensis KR-140, assembly GCA_943327755.2. Lineage (GTDB taxonomy): Bacteria > Deinococcota > Deinococci > Deinococcales > Deinococcaceae > Deinococcus > Deinococcus hopiensis_A. The sequence goes on along the minus strand of CALPYF020000008.1, from coordinate 74,173 downwards.
ACGCGGCGGCACGTGACGCGCCCCCCACTTGCACCTGCGCACGTCCGCTAGAATCGCCGATTGTGACGCGCGCCGCCCCCCGGGCGGACCCGGTGAGGAGCCCGGAGGGACACCCCCCTCCAGCCGCGCGCCCCCGGAGGACCCTTGAGCTACTGGCGCACGACCATCAAACCCCTGCTGGACGACGAGACCGGCACGATCTACAAACAGGCCCCCGTCCGCGTGACCCTGGCCTTCCCGAACCGCTACTCCGTGGGCATGGCCTCGCTGGGCTACCAGGTCATCTACCGCATGTTCAACCAGGAAGAGGGCGTCGCCTGCGAACGCGCCTTCCTGCCCGACGACGTGGACGCCTTCGAACGCACCGGTCAGGCCCTGCCCACCGTGGAGACGGGGCGTGACGCCGGGGACTGCGAACTGTTCGCCCTGAGCGTCTCGTTCGAGCTGGACCTGACGAACATCATCCGCACGCTGGACGTGGCGGGCCTGCGCCCCCTGCGTGAGGAACGCGACGACAGCGACGCGCTGGTCATGATCGGCGGGCCGTTCACGAGCAGCAACCCCTACCCTCTGACGCCCTTCGCGGACATCATCGTCATCGGCGACGGCGAGCAGATCGTGCCCGTCATCAGCGAGGCGCTGCGCGAAGCCGAGAGCCGCGAGGACTTCTACGACCTGATCGATGGGATGCCCGGCATCTTCCTGCCCGCGCGGCACGCCCACGAACCCAAGTGGGCCACCGCGCCCAAGGAACTGCTCCCCGCGTACAGCCAGATCGTCACGCCGCACAGCGAACTGAGCAACATGTTCCTCGTGGAAGCCCAGCGCGGCTGCCCCCGCCCCTGCACCTTCTGCCTCGCGCGGACCATGTACGGCCCGAACCGCAACAACCAGGCGCAGGAACTGCTCGACACCATCCCCGACTGGGTCGAGAAGGTCGGCCTGGTCGGCGCGGCCCTCAGCGACTTCCCGCACACCAAGTACGTGGGCCGCACCCTGACCGACCGCGGCATCAAGCTGGGCGTCAGCTCCATCCGCGCCGACACCGTCGACGCCGAACTGGCCGAGATCCTCAAGGCGGGCGGCCTGCGCACCTTCACCGTCGCGAGCGACGCCCCAAGCGAACGCCTGCGCCGCTGGCTGAAAAAGGGCATCACCACCGAGGACCTCACCAAGACCGCGCACATCAGCCGCGACCTGGGCTTCAAGGGCGTCAAGGTATATATGATGATCGGCCTCGGCCCCGAGAACGACGACGACATCACCGAACTGATCGAATTCACCAAGGACCTCGCGAAGATCAACCGCATCGCGCTGGGCATCAGCCCCTTCGTGCCCAAACGCCACACGCCGCACTTCGCCGACCCCTTCGCGGGCGTGCAGACCATCGAGAAGCGCATGAAACGCATCCAGAAGGAACTGCGCACCACCGCCGAACTCCGCAACGTGTCCGCCAAGTGGGCCTGGGTGGAATCGGTCATCGCGCGCGGCGGCCCCGAGGTCGGCATGGCCGCCTACCAGATCTACCGGAACGAGAGTATCGGCGCGTGGAAGAAAGCCCTGGAGGAAGTCGGCTGGAGCGACGAGTTCGAGGCCAACACCCCCAGCATCGGCCTGCCGCCCGGCCAGTACGAGAGCAAGGACGTCAGCGCCCACGCCCAGGGCCTCGCCATCTGAATGGTTCATCCCCCTCTTGCCCTCGCCGGATCTCCTGGCGGGGGCAGCGCATTTCTGGTTCACGAAAGCAAGAGGTGCATCTGCACGCCGCTTGCGGTGGACTGTACGTACCCCGCGCAGGCGGGAGTCAAGGAGGCCACATGTCGAACCTGAAACGTCTGATCACCGCCGCCGCCACCGTCCTGCTGCTCGGTGCTCCGGCCCTGGCCAGTGATGGGCCGCCGCCCAGCCCGAAAGCGGGCGACGGGTGCATCCGCACGATTCTGAGGCAGGTGTTCTGCATGGCGAAATGAGGGCGAGGCGGGTCAAGCCTCCCGGTTCAGGATGTGCCGGATCTCGCCCGGCGGGACGCGCAGCAGGTCCCGGACGACCAGCGGGTACACCGGGGTCGCCTCGATGCGGTCGAAGGGCACCCACTGGTACTGTACGTCCGGGTTGTCTTGCACGGTGAACGTCCCGTCCGGCAGGTCGGGTGGGGCGGGCAGGTGGTAGTAGAAGCCGATCTCGTGCTCGCGCCGCCCTGCCGGGCCGAAGAAGCTCTCGACGATCCCGACCAGTCGCAGCGCGCCTGCGGTCCGGCCGGTCTCCTCGTGCCATTCGCGCGCGGCGGCCTGCGCGGCATCCTCGTCCGCTCTGACCGCGCCGCCCGGCAGAAAGTGAAAGCCGCTGCCGTGCTCGCCGGGCCCGCAGTTCGTCAGGAGCGTGTCCCCGCGCGTGCAGAGGATCACGGCCCGCACGCTGAACTTCACGCTTCCTAGCGGCAGTCGGAGGTCGGTCACGCGCCGACCCGCGCGGCTTCCTCGCGCACGCTCGCCTCCGGATCGGCCCGCAGCGCGTCCCGCACGGTGGGGGAGACGTCGGCGCGTCCGGCGACGGCCAGCCGCACCCCCTCGTCCGTGTCCCCGGCCAGGACCCCCAGGTCCTCGGGGTTGAGGTTCGGGTGCAGGGCCGCCGCGCGGCGCACTCCGGCATTCGGGTCGCGGGCCAGCCCCGCCAGCGTCCCGCCCGGGGTGGCGGTCGCGTAGGCCACGGCGCGGCGCACCTCCGGGTTCGGGTCGCCCGCCAGCACCTCCAGCTGCGCCTCGCCCAGGTCCGGGCGTACTGCCAGCACCGTCCGCACACTGGCGTCCGGGTCGGTCAGCAGGGCGTCCAGCACCGACGCAGGAATCCCCTCGGCGCTCGCCACGTGCAGGCGGATGTCCGCTTCTGGCGCGCGGGCCAGGGCCAGCACCGCGCCTTCCGGCAGGTCGCTGCGGTCCAGCACGGCGCGGCGCACCGTCTCGGACTCGTCGCCCGCCAGTCGCGTCAGCACCTCTGCCGGGGTGTCCGGGCGGCGGGCCAGCGCGGCGCGCACGTCCGGGTCGGCGTCCACCTCGGCCCGCGCCAGCCACTCCGCCGGGACCGTCCACGCCTGCAGGGCTGCGGCGCGCACCAGCGGCTGATCGTTCGTCGCCAGCCACTCCCGCACCGACCGGGGCAGATCCACCCGCCGCGCCAGGGTCGCCAGCACGTCCGGGTCGCCGTCCGCCGCGAGCTGGATCATGCAGTCCAGCGGCAGATCCAGCCGCCGCGCCACCCCGGCCCGCACCATGCCGTGCGCGTCCCCGACCAGTACCCGCAGCACGTCGCCCGGCAGGTCGGGGCGGGACGCGACGGCCTTGCGCACGTCGTAATCGTCGTCCGCCGCCAGCTGCCGCACCAGCCCCTCGGGCAGCGCGTCGCGCCGCGCGACCGCCTCGCGGATCTGCCACCCGGCGTCCTGCGCCAGCGCCGCCACCCGCTCGGCACTCAGGTCCGCCCGGCCCGCCAGTGCCGTGCGCACCGCGTAATCCTCGTGCCGCAGCGCCGAATCCACCACCCACCCCGGCACGCCCGGCGCGTTCAGCAGCGCGATCACCCCGTCCGCCGGGAACACCCCCAGCAGGTTCGGGCGCGCCAGCCGCATCAGTGGCAGCCCCGGGTTCGCCAGCACGTCCGCCGGGTACGCCGCCGCCAGGGACCCCAGCACCTCCACGGGCGTGTTCGGGTGCCGCGCCACCCGCGCCCGCACCCGCGCGTCCGGATGCGCCGACAGGCCCGACAGCGTATCCGCCGTCGCGCGCGGCGCACCCGCCGCCTCCAGCGCCCCCTCCACACCCAAGATCGTCAGCGTCCGCGGGTCAAGCTCACCAGTCATCGCAGCGATGATGGCACGAGGCGAGGGGGGCAGGGGGGGACGCAGGTCCGGTGGTTACGCCAGGGCCTCGGCCACCGTCCCGTCGATCAGTGCCCGCGCGATGCTGAATGCGGCGGGCAGGGTGGGGAGGTCGGTGACGGGGAACCAGCGGGCGTCGTCGATCTCGCCGGGCTGCGGGGTGATGTCGCCGCCCGCGTACTCGGCGGTGAAGCCCAGCATCAGCGAGTGCGGGAACGGCCACGGCTGACTGAACTGGTACCGCAGGTCCGTGATCTGCACGCCGACTTCCTCCTGCACCTCGCGCCGGGCCGCGGCTTCCAGGGTCTCGCTGGGTTCCACGAAGCCCGCCAGCGCGGAGTACATGCCGGGCGGAAAGTGCGGGCTGCGGGCCAGCAGCAGTTCGGTGTCCCGGCCCTGGCCGCGCCGGATCAGCATCATCGCGACGGGGGCCACGCGCGGGTACACTGTCAGGCCGCAGTTCGGGCAGCGGCGCGAGCGTTCATGCGTGGCGTCACTGAGGGGCGTGGCGCAGCGGCCGCAGTAGCGGTGAGTCCGCGCGAACTCGATGACCTGCGCGGCGTACCCGGCCAGCCCCATGTGGTGCTCCGGCAGACGGCCGAAGCCGGATCGGACTGGGATCGACTGGAACCCGTCGGGCAGGTCACCGTCCAGGCCCGCCGCCAGATACGACGTGCCGTTCAGGGTGCCCAGCGGCGTCACGTCCACCGCGGGCAGAGGAGCCTCGCCAGTCGGGAGGGTGCCGTCTGCGCGCAGCACCAGTTTTGGTCCGTCGAACACGAACCACACCGACCCCGCCTCCGGGGTCAGCGTCAGGGCAACCTCGAAGCCGTCAGGGCGACTCGTCGCAATCATGTGTGTTCCTCCAGGCGCAGGACCTCACCGAAGGGGAAGCCCTCGTCCTCCAGGCCGCCGGGCGGCACGACCCACAGGGTGGGCAGGCGCGGCGCGGCGTCGGGGAAGTCCCCGTACCCGTCGGTCAGGTAGATCAGGACGTCCGGTTCATGCTCGTCCAGCAACCTGAAGATCGGGCGGAAGTCGGTGCCGCCGCCCCCCTGCGGTGGGGGGATCTCGCCGCCGGGCGTCAGGTCGTGCGGGCCGTACGCCTCGGTGTCCGCGTAGTACAGGGTCGCGCGGACGTGCGGGTACGCGCCCAGCACGCCCTGCACCTCGCCCACCAGGGCCCGCACCGCGTCGTCGTCCACGCTGCCGGACGTATCCACCGCGATCAGCGCGGTCAGGGACTCGTCGTCCAGCGCCTCCAGGTACAGGCCGCGCCCCACGAACCGCCGGTCGAACCCCCCGAAATCCACCGGGGTGCGCGCCAGGAACCGCCACAGGTGCGCCCGCCAGTCCAGTCGCGCCGGGGCGAGGCGCTGCAACTCGCGGTGCTCGCCCAGCGGGTCGTCGCCCTTGCCGCTCATGGCCTCCACGCTGCGCGCCTGCGCCAGCGCCTGCTGCCACTGCCGCTGCGTCTGCCCGGCCTGCCCCGGCTTCTGCCCGCGCGGCGGCGCGTCGCTGGGCGGCCCGTCGAGCAGGTCGTCCCCCTCGTCCTCACCGTCGCCCTGGGCTTCCGCCTCGATGGACGTGTACACCTCCTCGACACTCAGACGTTCCAGGTGCTCGTCCCGCCGCGACTGCGGCGGCGTGGGCAGCCCCGCCGCCGACACCATGCCGTTCACGATCAGGTCGGCGGCCTTGTTCCAGCGTTTCTTCTCACGCGGGCCGCGGCGTTCCACGTGCGACAGCGCCGCGTGCAGCACCTCGTGCAGCAGCAGCCCGTCCAGCACGTCCGGCGCCAGCGTCGCGGCGACCTCCGGGTTCACGTACACCCGCTCGCCGTCCGTACCGGCCGCCGCGACCTCCCTGGACGGTACGAACTCCGCGTGCAGCAATAGCGTCGCGAAGAACGCCGACCGCCCCCGCAGACGCAACCGGGAGCCGGAGATCAGACGCTGGAACTCCGGGGTGACCGGGACCGGGGTCACGGGGCTCCCGGTGTTGACAGTGGAAAGTTGATGGTTGATGGAAAAAGCTGTTCTCCATCCACTTTCAACCATCGACCATCAACCCGCCTCACGCGCTTTCCGTGAGGCTCAGCGTGGTCTGCACGAGCGTCGCGAGGCGTTCGTCGCGGCCGACGAGTTCCGCGAGGTCCGCGAGCTGCCCGATGGCCTGGAATTTGCTGACGAGGGTGGCGACGTACAGCTGGAGCCATTCGGGTCCGGCGCTGTCGGCGAGCCACGTGAAGGCGTGGTACGCCTCGTCGGCGGTGGCGGCGCGCGCGGCGAGGCCGACGACGGCGGCGTAGCGGACGCTGGGTTCGTCCGGCAGGCGCAGGCCCGCGCCCCGGCCTTCGAGCACGATGCCCAGGTCGGGCAGCTGCTCGTACAGGCGCACGAACGCGCTGAATTCAGCTCCGGCAGCCTCGCCGATGGCGGGCGTGGCGTCCAGTCCGGCGCGGTGCAGGCGCGAGGCCATCTCCCAGGCGCGCGGGCTGGGCCACGCCGGCTGCTGCGGGTCGAGGCGGTGCAGGAGTTCCGGGCGGAACGTCAGGAACGCGATGACGTGCTCGTGCAGGTTCCGGCCCAGAGCGTAGCTGCGCCAGGAGTCGAAGTCCGGGCGGACCGTCAGGTGCAGGAAGCGGTTGGCGAGGGGGGCGGGCATGTCGAACACGCTGGCGCGGTCCTCCTTGCGGTTCCCGGCGGCCCACACGAACCACCCGTCCGGGAGTTCGTAGCTGCCCACCCGGCGGTCGAGGATCAGCTGCTGCGCCATGCCCTGCATGGTGGGCGGGGCCATGTTCACCTCGTCGAGGAACAGGATGCCGCGCCCGTCACGGGGCAGGAATTCCGGGGGGTACCAGCGGCTCACGCCCCCCCCCTGCCCGTCGCTCTCGGGGACCGGCAGGCCGCGCAGGTCGGTGGGGGCCAGCTGGGAGAGGCGCACGTCCACGAAGTCCAGGCCGTGAGCGGCGGCGACCTGCGCCACGACGCTGCTCTTGCCGACGCCGGGGGGGCCCCAGATCATCGTGGCGAGTTTCAGGTCCCCGCGGACGAGGGCGTGCAGATACGTCTGAAGTTCGGCAGCAGTCAGGCTCACGCGCTGAGGCTACCGCAACGGGGCCGCCCGGCACGGTGAGCGCGCGGCCAGTCGGGCCCGCTGCGGGTGGGGTGGGGGTATGGTGAGGGCGTTCCGCTCCGAGCCGGCCATCGCCTATACTTTGACCCAGTACAATTTTTCGCTGCGGTCTCCGGATCCGCCCCAGACCCCATCCGACCGAAGGAGTTGCCCCCTTGCTGCCCCTGATCCACAAACTGCTGTTTTTCCTCTTCGCCCTCCTGGCCGGTGGCTTCGGCGCGTGGGGCTTCTACCGCCTCTACCGCCGCGTCGCGCGCGGCGCCCCCGCCAGCGAGGATCGCACCGGGAATCCCGTCCAGCGCGTGCTGTACGCCATCCGGGTCAGCCTCACCCAGGAGCGCACCTTCCGCCGCCGCACCGCCATCAGCGTGCTGCACTCGTTCATCTTCTACGGCTTCGTGTACTACCTGCTGGTCAACGTCGTGGACGGCCTGGAAGGCTACCTGCCGTTCCACATCTACTCCAAGGACAGCCCGCTGCTCGCCGGGTACAACTTCCTGGCGGACCTGCTCAGCATGCTCGTGCTTGTCGGCGTCATCAGCCTGCTGATCCGCCGCCTGTTCCTGCCCAGCAAACGCGACTTCCGCTTCACCGACAAGACGCTGCTGCACCCGCTGCTGAAAGCCAACTACATCCTGCGTGACAGCCTGATCGTCTCGTCGTTCATCACCTTCCACGTGGGCAGCCGCGTGCTCGGCAACGCCGCCAAGATGACCGAGGAAGCCCGCGCGCTCGGCGGGTACGACACCTTCCAGCCATTCAGCAGCGCCCTGGGCCGCCTCCTCTTTAACGGCGCCAGCGAGCAGGCCATCGAGGGCTGGCGCGTCTTCGGGTACTGGGGCGCGCTCGGCAGCGTCCTGGCGTTCCTGGCGTACTTCCCGTTCACCAAGCACATCCACATCTTCATGGCCCCCCTGAACTACGCCCTGAAGCGCCCGGTCGGCAGCGGCGTCCTCCCCCCCATGAAGGGCCTGGAGGAAGCCATGGAGGCCGAGGAACCCAAACTGGGCGTCGAGAAACTCGAGGACCTGGAGTGGCCGCGCCTGCTCGACGCGTACTCCTGCATCCAGTGCAACCGCTGCCAGGACGTCTGCCCGGCCAACGCGACCGGCAAGGCCCTGAGTCCCGCCGCGCTGGAAATCAACAAGCGCATGGAACTGAACGTGATCGGGTCGCACCCCAGCCCCTTCACGCTCAAGCCTGCGCCCTTCGAGGGTGGCGCGAACACGGCGCACCCGCTGCTGGAATTTGCCATCAACGAGGAATCGGTCTGGGCCTGCACCACCTGCGGCGCCTGCATGCAGGTCTGCCCGGTGCAGGACGAGCAGATGCTCGACATCATCGACATCCGCCGCCATCAGGTCATGGTCGCCGGTGAGTTCCCCCCGCAGCTGCAGACCGCCTTCCGTGGCATGGAACGCGCCAGCAACCCCTGGGGCATTAGCCGCGACAAGCGCATGGAATGGGCCGAGGGCCTCAAGGTCCCCACCATCGACGAGAACCCGGAACCCGACGTCATCTACTGGGTCGGGTGCGCCGCCAGCTACGACCCCGGCGCGCAGAAGGTCGCCCGCTCGTTCGTGCAGCTGCTCGACAAGGCCGGCGTGAACTACGCCGTGCTGGGCAAGAAGGAAGCCTGCACCGGCGATAGCGCCCGCCGCGCCGGGAACGAGTTCCTGTACCAGCAGCTCGCCGCCGAGAACGTCGAGACCCTGAACACCGTCGCGCCGAAACTGATCGTGGCGACCTGCCCACACTGCATGAACGCCATCGGGCACGAGTACAAGCAGCTCGGCGGCGACTACCGCACCATCCACCACACCGAGTACCTCGAAACCCTCGTGGCCGCCGGGAAGCTCCCCATGGAACGGCTCGCCGAGAACGTCACCTACCACGACCCCTGCTACCTGGGCCGCCACAACGGCGTGTACGACGCGCCCCGCACCCTCATCACCAAGATGGCGGGCGAGGTGCTGGACCTGGAACGCAGCCGCGAGAACTCCTTCTGCTGCGGCGCGGGCGGCGCGCAGTTCTGGAAGGAAGAGGAAGAGGGCAGCGAGCGCATCAGCGACAACCGCTTCCGTGAACTCCAGGCCCGCCTGGACGGCGCCAAGGCGGCCAGCGACGAGTTCGAGCAGACCGGCAAGGTCGTCGCCGTGGGCTGCCCCTTCTGCAAGGCCATGATGAACTCCACGCCCGAGAAGCAGAAACGCGACGACATCATCGTCAAGGACGTCGCGGAACTCATGCTCGAGAGCGTGCAGCGCGCCGACGGCACCTGGCAGCAGGCCGCCCCCACCGGCCCCGTGGAAGGCGCCACCCCGCTGGAGCAGCTCGAGGTCGTCAGCGCCCCGAACGCGCAGACCCCCATGGAGCGCACGGGTGACCGGCCCGGCGCCGGCGCCCCAGACGCCGTGGTGGGCGAGACGGCCGCCGCTGTCATCAACGCGCAGCCCGGCAGCCCCGACGCCACCCAGGGCACCCAGCCCGAAGCGCAGGCCGCGCACCCCGAGGCGACCGCCCGCAAGAGCTGGAAACCCAAAGCGGCCAGCGCCGACGACGTGGCGCCCACCGCACCTGCCCCGGCTGCTGCCGCCGACGCCCCGGCCCGCAAGAGCTGGAAGCCCAAAGGTGGCGACGACGTGAGTGCCGCGCCCGTCACGCCCGCCCCGGATGCGACCGCTGCCCCGGCCCCCACCCCCACCGCCCCTGTCGCCGACGCTCCAGCCCGCAAGGCCTGGGCACCCAAGGCGAAGGCGGACGACGTGAACCCCGCTCCCGTCACTCAGGCCGAGCCTGCTCCGGCCGCACCTGGCACGGACGCGCCCGCCCGCAAGGCGTGGGCGCCCAAGGCGAAAGTGGAGGCGGCGCCCGCCCTGGCGTCCACCGAGCCCACCGCACCTGCCGTGCTGAGCAAGGTGGCCCCCGCTGTCGCGCCGGACGCGGCGACCGTCGCCGCCCCTGCTACCGATGAACGGAAGAAGTGGGCACCGAAGGGCCAGCCGGTCAGTGCCGCGCCCGTGACCGAAGCGGCGGAGCCGACCACTCAGGTCGCGACTACCCAGGCTGCACCCGCACCCGCCGTGACGCCGGAAGCCACGGCGCCTGCCACGCCCGCCCCGACCGGCGAGCGCAAGAAGTGGGCGCCGAAGGCTGCGGCGGCCCCTGCGCCGGACGTGCAGGCCACTGCGCCGCAGGCCGCTGCTGCCCCCGAACCGGTCGCCGCGCCCATCACGGAGCACGTGCACCTTGAACAGGTCGGGGAGAACCTGCTCGAGGAGGGACAGCAGGCGACGAGTGAACCCGGCGCCGGTGGCCGCAAGAAGTGGCAGCCGAAGAAGAAGTCCGAGTAACGATCCCGCCAGCGGACCGCCCCACATCGGGGCGGTTTCGCGTTGTGGTTGTCTGCACCGGGTCTAAGGTCACGCTAGTATCAGGGAATGACCATTGCGATCGTCACGGATTCCACATGTGACCTGACGCCAGAGCTGCTTGCTCAGATCGGCGTGACCGGTGTGCCGCTGTACGTGCTGTTCGACGGCAAGATGCACAAAGACGGCCTGGAGATCACCCCGCAGGACATCTTCACGGGCCTCAAGGCCGGGAAGAAGACCCCCAGCACCTCCCAGCCCAGCCCAGCCGAATTTGCCGCCGCGTACTACGCGGCGCTGCAGAAGGCCGATCAGGTGCTGAGCATCCACATCAGCGGGCAGATGTCCGGCACCGTGGGCAGCGCCCGCCTCGCCGCGCAGGAGTTCGCCGGGAAGGTCACGGTCGTGGACAGCCGCTCGGTCAGCATGGGCCTGGGCCTGCGCGTCCTGCGCGCCGCCGAACTGGCGCACCAGGGCCTGAGCATGGGGGAGATCGTGCGGCAGCTCGAGGCTGCCGGCGCGAAGGCCGACATCCGCTTCACGGTGGACACCCTGGACTTCCTGCGCATCAACGGGCGCATCGGGGGCGCGCAGGCGCTGCTGGGTAGCCTGCTGAACATCAAGCCGATTCTGGTCGTCAAGGACGGCCGCGTGGATTCCGGCGGCCGTGTGCGCGGCCACAAGAAGGCCATGGCGGACATCGTCGATCACGTGAAGAAATACGTGGCCAAGCACGGCAGCGCGCGCCTGGCCGTGATGTGCACCCCGGGCGGCGAGGAGTACGTCAAGGAGGTGCGCGCCGGTCTGGCGGGCCTGGCGTTCGAGGACATGGGCGACCACCAGATCGGCGCGGTCGTCGCGACCCACGCGGGGCCCGGCACGGTGGGCGTGACCCTGGAGCCTGTCACGGTCTGACGTGAGGCTCCTGTCCTACCGGGCCGCGTGGTGGCTGCCCGCCGTCCTGCTGGGCTGCGCCCAGCCCGCCCCGCAGCGCGAGGGGCACGTGACCCTGCAACGTCAGTCGGTGCCGGGGCAGGCTCGCCTGGGCCAGCCGCAGGCGGCCGCCGATCCGCTGCGGGACGACCGGGGCTGCCTGAAGCCCGCGCCAGCGGTGCCCAAGGCTCCTCCCCCCCCGCATCACCTGAGTGGGCAGCTGGGCCTGTGGGTGGCCGAGGTCGACCCGGCCACGCTCACGGTCCGCCGCGCCGTCGCCACCAATCCCGACAGCGTCTTCCCGCTGGCGAGTATGTACAAGCAGGCGGTACTGTGGGCGCTGCTGCGCGGGGTGGACTCGGGGACGGTCGATCCTGCCGAGCGGTTCGACGTGACCCGGCAGAACCAGTCGCTGGGCAGCTATCCGTTCGACGGTTCGGATGTCCGGACGCTCTCGGAGCGGATGATTCACAACAGCGACAACACCGCCACCGACATCCTGCACCGCCGCGTGGGTCTGAACGCCGTGCAGGACGTGGCCGACCGGCTGGGACTCTGCCGCACGCGCCTGATCCTGCCCACCAAGGACTGGTGGGTGGCCCAGTCCGGCCTGTCGGCGGCGTTCAACGGCACCAGCCGCTGGCTGGACGCGCGAGGTGACGAGCAGCGCCGGATGGCGGCCCTGATCGACCAGGATGCCCAGAAGTACCGGGCCGACTACGTGCAGCGGAAACTGAACGAGTACTTCGACCACCGCCGGGACGATGCGCTGGACGCCCAGGTCTACAACCTCAGCACCCCGTACGAGTTCGGGACGCTGGTCGCTCAGGAATTCCTGCGGCCCGACCTGTCCCAGAGGTCCCGCCAGTGGCAGCGGACGGTCATGGCGACCGGCTTCGGCAAGTCCGCGCTGACCATCACGCACCAGAAGCGCGTGCGGTACGTGGGCGCCAAGGGCGGCAACGGCTGGCAGCTGCTCACCTACAGCGGCTACGTGGAAACCGTGGACGGCCACCACCTCGTGTACGTGTTCATGCAGCGTGGCGCCGACCAGACGTACACCATGCCGAACACCCGCCGCGCCTTCGCGTGGATCAACGCGGCCCTGCGGGACGTGCTGGCCGCTGCTCCTGCCCGGGCAGAGGTGCCGGAGAGCCCCTGACGCTGGAGGTCCGGTGTCCGGGGACAGGCGAGGGCAGGGTCGTTGCGGCTGGACGGGAGGACCCTGATCGTGCAGCGGGTCCGCCGTCCAGCCGGACGTTACCGCAGGTCAGTGGCCGTTGCTCAGCTGGTCCACCCGCGTGAGTTCCGCGGTGATCGCCGCGTCCAGTTGCGGGGCGACGGCCGGCCAGGGCTGGTTCAGGCTGGCGCCGGCGGCCGGGACGTGCCCGCCGCCACCGAGGGCCACGGCGATGTTCTGCGCGCTGACGCCCGCACGGGAGCGCAGCGAGAGTTTCACGCGCTCCCCGTAATCCTTGACCATCACGGCCAGCTGTGAGCCCTCGGCGTTGCGGAGCATGCCCACGTAGTTCTCGACGTCCTCCCAGGCCGCCCCGGCACGTTCGAGCATCGCCTCGTCCACGCGGGCGAGCACCACCCGGCCGCCGTGCAGGAACTCCAGCGTGCCGAGCACCTCACGCAGCAGCGTGTAGTACGTCACCGGGTTCTGCCCCAGGCGGTCGCTGATCCAGCCGAGCCGGGCCCCCGCCTCGCGCAGCTTCGCGGCCGCCCGGAACGCCTGGGGCGTGACGGAATCGAACCGGAACGAGCCGGTGTCCGTGATCAGCCCCAGCATCAGCGGCGTGGCGATCTGTTCGTTCCACTCGACCCTGAGCAGATCGATGAGATCCGCGACCATCACGGCGGCCGCCGGCTGACCCGGGTCCACCGCCAGGGCGTCAGCGCGCCGGGCGTTCGTGCCGTGGTGATCGACGTTCACGACCGGGCCGGTGAAGGTGCTCAGGTCGGCGCCCGCCACCCGCACGTGGTCGTTGTTGTCCACGTCGAGGACGGCGGCCAGGGCGCCGGCGGGCCAGTCGTGCAGGCGCTCGCCCAGTTCGCCCGGCTGCGGCATGAACGCCAGGAAGCGCGGGACCTGCATCGGCGCGATCACCTCGCGGCCCAGCTGCCGCAGGGCGCGGGTCAGCCCCAGGACGCTGCCCAGCGCGTCCCCGTCCGGGTTCTCGTGGGACAGCACCACGATCGGGCCGGTGTGGTTCAGGAGGGTCTGCGCGACCGCCTGGAGGTCGTTGGTGTGGGGGGCGGGATCGGTCATCCCTGCACTATAGGGGGTGGAGCGTGACCCGCCGGGCCGTGACGCGCAGGCGCAGGTGTGTCAGTCCGGCGCCGCTGGATGAAGCTGTGCTGAAAATGTAAGTGGGGCACGTTATGATGATGGGCGTGCCGCGCCGACTGAATCTCGCCGCCCTGACGGACGATGAACTGCACCGTCTGGTCGGCCCGGAGCGCGCGGTCGCCCTGCTGCCCGACCTGAGCCGCGCGCGACTCGAGGGCCGCCCCGTACCGGGGCCGACCGTCACGCAGACCCTGACCCCGCAACCGCTGGAGGAACGCGCCTGGGGAGCCAGTCCTGAACAGGCCCGCGCGCTCACGGCCCAGCATCAGGACCTGCTGGCGGCCGGCGCCCTGACGCGCGGCACGCTGTACCTGCCCGGCATCTCGGAGGTGCGGCACGTGCGGGCGTACGTGCTGGAACCCGACGTGAGCGCCGCGCTGCGCTGGAGCGAGACGCCGGACGACCCGGCGCACGGCTGGCCGTTCGTGCAGCTCATCAGCTGGCTGCGGGACCGGGCCAGCGGGTTCGCCGGGGTGCTCACCAGCAACGCGCCGCAGCCGTACGCCCCGGCCCTGAGCGAGGAGATCGACGTGCACCTGCACCCGGGCTGCCCGGTGCCGGACCTGCTGAGCGCACACCGCGCCCATGTGCTGCGGCACGGGCGGGCGCAGAAGGTGCAGCCCGACGCGGACTGGGTGCGGCCCTGGCAGGCGATGCACGCCCTGAACCTGACCGCGTGGGACCGCCGGGGACTGCTGCTGCCCGAGTAGGCGTGCGGTCTGATACCGACTCCGATTGAATGGCTTATAAAGCCGTTCAATCCGAGCGGATGCGAGGAGGAGAGAAACGGATTCCGGACGTGGAGTTGGCAGATCGGCGGCGTTCCGATCTGTCAACGAAATAAACGGAATCCGTATGACTGCACAGCGCCCCCGGAAGCGCCGGGCGGGTGCGGCACAATCGGGCGGATGACGAGCGAGCAGAAGCGGCACGTGGCCTTCGACTGGGGCGGCGTGTTCACGGTGGGAACCTTCGACGGGCGCAGCACGCAGAACGTGGCGGACCGCAGCGGCGTGCCGGTGGAGCGCGTGCGGGACTCGTACTTCCGGCACGTGCGGCAGCTGGAGGTCGGCGCCTGGACGCTCCCGAAGTTCTGGACGGTGATGCAGGAGGAAGCCGGGATTCCCATGCCGTATGGCGACTTCGAGGAACTGTACCTGGGAAGCATCGCGGACAACGCGCCCATGTACGCCACGCTGGCGGCGCTGCCCGCGGACGTCCGTGTGGGCCTGCTGAGCAACAACTACCCGGTGGTCAGTGACCACCTGCGCCGCGATCCGCGCTTCGCGCGGTTCCACCAGCCGGTGTTCAGCAACGAGCTGGGACACAAGAAGCCCTCGCCGGAGTCGTTCGCGGCGCTGGAGGCCGCCATGGGCGTCCCGGCAGCGCATGTGGCGTTCGTGGACGACGTGCAGGAGAACATCGACGCGGCGAACGCCGCCGGGTTCCACAGCATCCTGTACCACCATGACCATCACGCGGCGTTCGAGGCGACCCTGGCGGAGTGGTTGAACGGCTGAGCCTGTTCACGTGACGGGGCGTCCGGTGCAGGCCGGGCGCCCCATTCGGTTGCTGGGACCCAGGTGGTGTATCTGAAGTGGTGGTGTACTTCCACCTGTCATGGGTACACCATCACTTTCGGGGCGGGCGGCCCGGCACAATGCCCTCACCGCAAGGCACCGCCCACACCGGGCACAACCCACCGAACCCCCAGACCTTCCACGCCCGGACCGGGCGCGGCGGATCGCCCCTCACACCCCACGGAGGCTCCACCATGACCACCAACCCCCGCACGCCCGCCGAGATCCTCGAAAAGACCTGGCAGACCGAGGAACGCTGGCAGGGCATCCGGCGCAACTACAGCGCCGACGAGGTCGTCAAGCTGCGCGGCAGCCTCCCCATCGAGCACACCCTCGCCAGGCACGGCTCGCAGAAACTGTGGCGCCAGATGAAGGAGATGCCCTTTGTGAACGCCCTGGGCGCCCTGACCGGCAACCAGGCCATGCAGCAGGTCAAGGCCGGCCTGAAAGCCATCTACCTGAGCGGCTGGCAGGTCGCCGGGGACGCCAACAACGCCGGGCAGATGTACCCCGACCAGAGCCTCTACCCCGCCTCCAGCGTGCCCGACGTCGTCAAGCGCATCAACAACACCCTGCGCCGCGCCGACCAGATCCAGCACAGCGAAGGCAAGACCGACATCGACTACTTCGTGCCCATCGTCGCTGACGCGGAAGCCGGATTCGGCGGCCCCCTGAACGCCTTCGAACTGATGAAGGCCATGATTGAGGCGGGCGCCGCCGGGGTGCACTTCGAGGACCAGCTGGCCAGCGAGAAGAAATGCGGTCACCTGGGCGGCAAGGTGCTCGTGCCCACCAGTCAGTTCATCCGCACCCTGAACGCCGCGCGCCTCGCCGCCGACGTCAGCGGCGTGCCCACCGTCCTGATTGCCCGCACCGATGCCGACGCCGCGAACCTGCTCACCAGCGACATTGACGACAACGACAAGCCCTTCTGCACCGGCGAACGCACCCCCGAAGGCTTCTACTACGTCAAGCCCGGCATCGACCAGGCGATCAGCCGCGCCCTGGCCTACGCCCCCTACGCCGACGTCATCTGGTGCGAGACCAGCGTCCCCAACCTGGAAGACGCCCGCAAGTTCGCCGAGGCCGTCCACGCGCAGTTCCCCGGCAAGCTGCTGGCGTACAACTGCAGCCCCAGCTTCAACTGGAAGAAGAACCTCGACGACGAGACCATCGCCAAGTACCAGGTCGAACTGGGCAAGATGGGCTACAAGTTCCAGTTCATCACCCTGGCCGGGTTCCACAGCCTGAACATGAGCATGTTCGACCTCGCCTACGGCTACGCCCGCAACCAGATGACCGCCTTCGTGGAACTCCAGGAACGCGAATTCGCCGCCCAGGAACGCGGCTTCACCGCCGTCAAGCACCAGCGCGAGGTCGGCACCGGGTACTTCGACCTGGTCGCCCAGGCCGCCGGGGGCGGGCAGAGCAGCACCACCGCCCTGGCAGGCAGCACCGAAGCCGAGCAGTTCGGCAGCCACAAGGAACTCGCCGGAGCGCACGACTGAACACCTGACCCTCCACTTCAGTCCCGCAGAGGGACTGTGCCATGACCGCCGACACCGGGAGAGCCCAGACAGGGTTCTCCCGCTCGGCGTTCACTCATCCGTCACACGGCGCGGGTGCTGAAGACCATGACCTCGCTGTGCGCGTCGAGCGGGCCGCCCTGGAACGAGCCGGTCACGCGGGGGCTCTCGAAGCCCGCGAAGCGCAGCAGCCACTCGACTTCGTAGCGGGTGTAGTACCGCTGCGTCAGGGTGTAGTGGCGGCGTTTCAGGGTGCCGTCGGGCGCGGTGGTGTCCACGTGGTACTCGGTGGTGATGTGCTGGCGGGGTTTGTCGTGGCGCTGCACGAGGAAGACGTCGGTGCGGCTGCCGTCGGGCGCGTGGAAGGTCTCGCCCTCGTGGCGCAGGGTGTGGGGTTTGCCGAAGCGGGGGACGAACAGGTCGAAGGTGAAGTGCCCGCCCGGTTGCAGGTGCGCGTGGATGGTCTGCATGGCCTGAAGCTGCTCGTTGGGCGTGTAGAGGTGCATCAGGGCGTTGAACGGCGCGATGACCGTGTCGAAGCGCTGGTCGAGGCTGAAGGTGCGGGCGTCGCCCTGCACGTATTTCACGGTCAGGCCGTCGCGTTGGGCTCGTTCCTGGGCGCGTTCGATCATCCGCGCGCTGGGTTCCAGGCCGGTGATGTCCACGCCGCGCCGCGCGAGGTACGTGGTGACGCGGCCGGTGCCGGAGCCGATCTCCAGCACGGGCCCGCGCGCCTGTTCGCCCACGCGGGCGTAGTGGTGCAGGTCGTCGCGGTACACGTCGTACTGGTGGTCGTACAGGTCGGCAAACTCGTCGTAGTTCACGCGCCCCAGGGTACGGGATTCACCGCCCGCGGAGGGTGCACCACACGTCCCGCAGGGTGCCGGGCCGCGCGCCGCGCAGGTCGCGCAGCGGGACGACCTCAAACCCACCCCTGTGGAGGTCTTCCAGGATGCCGGGCAGGGCCGCGGGGGTCGTCCGCGCGCCCGGCCCGGCGTCGTGCAGCACGATGATCCCGCCGGGCGTTACCTGCCGCTGGACTGCGGCGCGGACGGTGTCGGGGGTGGCGTCCGGTGCCCAGTCGCGGGCCTCGACCGTCCAGTGGATGCCCGTGACTCCGGCGGCGCGCTGCCCCAGGACCGTGGCGAGGCTGTACGCGCCGTGCGGGGGGCGCTGGAAGCGGGGGGGCGTACCGGTCAGTGCCTCCACCCCACGCGTGGCCTGTCCCGGATCACGGAAGGCGACCCAGGGCGGCAGGGTCCAGGCATGCCGGTGCCGGTGCGCGTGCGGCAGGACCTCGTGCCCTTCGGCAAGCAGGCGGCGCAGGAGCTCCGGGTGCTGCCGCCCCAGCGTGGGCAGGATGAAGAACGTCGCCTGCACGCCCGCCGCGCGCAGCGTGTCCAGCACGTGCGGGGTGCTGCGTGGGTCGGGGCCGTCGTCGAATGTCAGGGCGACCTGCCGCCCGGCCGGGTCACCCCGCGTGATGATGCCCAGTCCGCCGCGCTGCACGAGGAGGTACGGCAGGCCGATGTACACCGCCGCCCCGGCGGCCAGGCCAGCCAGCCAGCGCCAGGGACGGGTCACGCGCGGCCCAGGCGGCGCAGCAGCACCCGCGCGACCTGCTCGGCCGCGTCCGGGCGACTGACCCGCCGGGCGGCGCAGGACATCCGGGCGCGTTCGTCGGCGTCCAGGGCGCGCAGCACCGCCGGACGCACGTCGGCCAGGGACCGCGCCCACAGGGCCGCGCCGTGGCGTTCCAGGTAATCGGTGTTGAACTCCTCCTGCCCGGGGATGGGGGCGTGCACCACAAGGGGCACGCCCAGCGTGGTGGCCTCCGCGACGGTTAGGCCGCCCGCCTTGCCCACCACGAGGTCGGATGCGGCGAGCAGTTCCGGGAAGTTCGTGGTGAACCCCAGGCGGTGCAGGGTCGCGCCCCCCACCTGCACGACGCCGTGCCCGTCCGCGCCCGCCAGCACGAGCACCTGCACGCGCCGGCCCAGGTTGCCCAGTTCGCGCAGCACCTGCGGCAGCGCACGGTAACTGCCGGTCCCGCCGCCGGACATCAGGATCAGGGGCAGGTCCGGGTCCAGACCGTGCTTCAGACGCAGCGCGGCGCGGTCGGCGCCGATCAGGTCGCGGTACACCCGCGCGATGGGGATGCCCGTGACCTCCACCCTGTCGTCGGGGATGCGCCAGCGACCCAGCTGCTCGCGGGCCTCCTCGTTCGGGACCATCAGCAAGTCCGCCTCGGCGCGTGCCCAGTGCTGGTGCACGCGGTAGTCGGTGATGACCAGGCCGTTCAGGAAGTCGGTGCCGGTGCGGCGGCGGACGTTGTGCGCCAGCGCGACCGGGGTGGGGTAGGAACTGACGACCACCTCGGGGCGGACCTCCAGCACGTCGCGGCGCATGGCGGGGTAGCCCAGCCACCCGAAGGCCTGCGCGGTGGGCGCGCGGTCGGTGTCGGTCAGGTGATAGAAGGCGCGGTACACGCCGGGCATGTGCCGCAGCCACAGGTCGTACGTCCCGGCGGTGATCACGCGTTCGGGGGTGCTCATGTACTTCAGAAGGTCGGCGTGCCGCGCGTCCAGGGGCACGCCCAGGTCGCGCAGCGCGGCGTCCAGCGCGCCGTTCGCCTGATGGTGCCCGCTGCCGAACGACGCGGACACGATCAGGGCACGGAGCGGGTCGTGGCGGTCCGGCCCGGTCACGCGCGCCTCAGCAGGGTCAGGCCCAGCGCCGCGAACACCACGTTCGCCAGCCACACCCCGGCCTCCGGCACGCGGGGCAGCAGCGGGGCCAGGGTCAGGCCCAGGAAGAACAGCAGGTAGTACGCGACGGCCAGCAGCAGCGCCAGTCCCAGCGCGACGCCCAGCGTGCGCCCGTAGCGCAGCGCGAACGGCAGGGCGGCCAGCGCCAGCACGAGGTTTGCGAACGGCAGCGCCAGTTTGCGGTTCAGGGTGACGCGCGCCGCGTCCCGCTCGGCGGCCTTCACACCCGGCTTCGTCAGGGCGGTGATCAGCTCCGGCCAGCCCTGCGCGTCGGCGCCCACCGCGTCGGCGTACTTCGCGAGGGTCTCCTCGCGGCTCAGGCCGGTGTCCACCCGCAGCGTGCTCCCGGACCGGATGGCGGGGAAGGTCTGTGCGACCGTGCCCGGCAGCGTCAGCGGGTTCTGCGCGGCGCCGGGCAGGCGGGCGGCCGCGCCGAAGTCCACACGGAACACCCGGTAGTCCCGCAGGGTCAGCACGCGGTTCTCGAAGGTGGCGCGGTCCGCGAAGGTCAGCGTGCCCAGCCGGGCGTTGCCGGACTCCCAGCGTTCCAGGCGCACGCCCTGCAACTCCCGTGTCGTGGCGTCGTAACCGCGCATGAACAGCGTGACCCCGTCCCCGAGGTCCACGGTCTTGCCGCTCAGCTGTGACAGGCCCGCGCCGGTCAGCACGTCCCAGTACAGGCCGCGCGTCTCCACGTTCAACCTCGGCGCGACCCACAGGCTCAGCCACACCGACAGCGCCGTGACGAGCAGCGCCACCACAGCCGCCGGGCGGGCGACGCGCCCCAGGCTGATTCCGCCGGACTGCACCGCCACGAGTTCCCGCTCGGTGCTCATGCGGCCGAACGCCACCACGGTCATCAGTACGACCGCCATGGGCAGCACCTTCACCAGCGTGTCCGGCACCTGATACGCGATCCACTGCCCGACCAGCGTGACCGGCACGCCCTGGAGCCACTGGCTGGAGATGAAGAAGTACCCGAAGCTGAGGATCGCCGTGAACAGCAGCGTGCCCGCCAGGAGCGGCGGCAGCAGCTCCAGCGTCACGTAACGGGTCAGTCGGGTCAACGGCACTCCGGGGCAGGCATCCCGCGCAGCGTACCCGCTGCGGCCGTCCGCGCGGGTTCCTTCACGCCTTCATTCACCCTTTGGCGACCGCGAACAGTATGGTGGCTTCCGCGGCGACCTCGCCGTCCACCAGTGCGCGGCAGGTGGTCTTGCCCAGCCCGCGGCGCAGGAACTCCAGTTTCGCGTGCAGGTGCAGCTGATCGCCGGGAATCACCTTGCGTTTGAAGCGCGCGCCGTCCACACCCGCGAGGTACCCGATCGTGCCGGGTTCCAGCTGGCCGTGCAGGCAGAACATGCTGGCCTGCGCCAGCGCCTCGACGATCAG
This sequence comes from Deinococcus hopiensis KR-140, assembly GCA_943327755.2. GTDB lineage: Bacteria > Deinococcota > Deinococci > Deinococcales > Deinococcaceae > Deinococcus > Deinococcus hopiensis_A. The sequence continues at coordinate 53,235 of CALPYF020000008.1, read as the reverse complement.
CACGCCGGGCATCACGGGTTCCTGCGGGAAGTGCCCGGTGAAGAACGGTTCGTTCACCGTGACGTTCTTCAGGGCGTGCACCTCGCCGTCCTGGATGGACAGCACGCGGTCGACCATCACGAACGGGAAGCGGTGGGGCAGGGTCTTGAGGACGTCTTGAATCAGGATCGGATCCATGCGGGGCAACCTCCGGGGCAGGGGCGTGGACGGGTGAGACACGGCGATGGGAGGGGCACGCTCGGGCCGCCTCCCATCGTCCACCGGGGGCCAGGCAGGCCCGGACGCGGTCAGTGACGTAGGTAGTTGTCGCTGCTGACCAGCGAGTCGCCCAGCACCGGGATCATCTCCAGCGCCATGCCGGTGCCGACCGCCACCGCTTCCACGGCGTTCTCGGCCACGGCGACGGGAATGCCGGTCGTCTGGCGCAGCAGCTCGTCGAAGTTGCGCAGCAGGCTGCCGCCGCCGGTCATCACGATGCCGCGGTCGATGATGTCGCTCACCAGTTCCGGCGGGGTGATCTCCAGGACGCGCTTGACGCCCTCGACGATCTTCGTGACGGGTTCGGAGAGCGCCTCGACCACGTCCGTGGAGTCCAGGCTGATGGTCTTGGGCAGACCGTTCACGAGGTCGCGGCCGCGGACCTCGGCGGTGAGGTTCTCGGCGTCGTCGAGCAGCATGGCCGCGCCGACCTTGACCTTGATCTCCTCGGCGGTGCGTTCGCCGATCAGGACGTTGTGCTTGCGGCGCACGTAGCGGATGATGCTCTCGTCGAACTCGTTGCCAGCGATCCGCAGCGACTCGCTGACCACGATGCCGCCCAGCGAGATCACGGCGACGTCCGTGCTGCCCCCGCCGATGTCCACGACCATGCTGCCGACCGGTTCGGCAATCTTGAGGCCCGCGCCGATCGCGGCGGCCAGCGGCTCCTCAATCAGGAAGGCGCGGCGGGCGTTGCTGTGGATCGCGGCACGCAGCACGGCGCGTTTTTCCACGTCGCTGACGTTGCTGGGCACGCCGACCATCAGCTGCGGCTTGAAGCCGAACAGGCGTCCGGCGCCGCCCTGCACCTTCTGCAGGAACATGCTGATCATCTTCTCGGTGAGGCCCTCGTCGGCGATGACGCCGTCCTTGATGGGGCGCACGGCGACGATCCCGCCGGGCGTGCGGCCGATCATGCGGTACGCTTCCTCACCCACCGCCTTGACCTGTTTGCTGTCGCGGGCCATGGCGATCACGCTGGGTTCCTGCAGCACCAGGCCGCGGCTCTTGCTGTAAATCAGGAACGTCGCCGTTCCAAGGTCAATTCCGATGTCTTCTGACAGCCTCACACTCGCCTCCGGTACAAAACTCCCCAATCGTAGCACGCAGCATGAGGAGCACGTAAAAAAATGCTCATGATTTAGGCGTTGCTCAGCGCGGTTTGACGAAGGCGGCCAGTGCCGCCACGAGGCTCGTGAGCAGCATCAGCGTGAACGCCTGCGCGATCCCGCTGAGCCCCCCCAGACCGGCCGAGGAGGTGAGTGTGGTCGCCACGACGCCCAGTGACCGCAGCCACAGCGGCCCGTTCGAGGACAGGGAGGAGAACAGGCCCAGTGAAAGCAGGCCCAGTGTGACAGTCGCCAGCAGCAGCAGGGCGCACAGGAGCAGCAGCAGGACCCTTTGCCAGGAGGGCGCGCGGGCAACCGGAGGGACAGACGGCACGGACATCCGCTGAATTGTAAGTGCGCCCCGCGCCGCTGCGGTGAGGAAGTTCACGCCTTCTCCGGCGGTCACCCGCGCCGGGCTGCTCTACACTGCGCGGCGTGAACCTGCCCGCCCGTGTCCGCGTCACCCGCCCCCCACTGCCCCTGGCGCCCGCGCTGAGGACAGCCGCCGCGCGCCTGTGCCCGGACGCGCCGCTGGACGCCCTGAGCGGCGCGGCGCTGGCGATCGCGGGCGGCGCGGTGATCGGCGCGCACCTGCGCTGGCAGGGCAGCGAGGCGGCGACTGTCGAGACCGGCTGGCGTGGGCGCGGTATCGAGGAGGCCCTGGCCGCCGCGCTGACCTGATCTGCTCGGCCTGATCGCTCTGGCCTGATCCCTGTGGCCCGATCGGCCCGGACGCTGCCTAACGGTCGTTTGGTAGCCTGGGGGCATGACCGTCACCGAAGCCGACCACGGCATGTCCTTCGCGCTGAGCAGCGACCAGCGCCTGATCGTCGAGCACGTCCGCGACTACGCCCGCTCTGAGATCGCCCCTCTGGCCGCCCAGTTCGACCGCAGCGGCGACTACCCCCGCGAGCAGCTGCGTGGCCTCGCCGACCTGGGCCTGATGGGCGCCACCGTCCCCGAGGCGTGGGGCGGCGCGGGCCTGGACTCCGTCACGTACGCCCTGTGCCTCGAGGAGGTCGCCGCGGCCGACGCCAGTGTCGCCGTGATCGTCAGCGTGCAGAACGGCCTGCCCGAGCAGATGATCCTCCGCTACGGCACTGACGCGCAGCGCGACCGGTACCTGCGCCCCCTGGCCGCCGGGCAGCACATCGGCGCGTTCTGCCTGACCGAGAGCGGCGCGGGCAGCGACGCCGCCAGCCTGCGCCTGCAGGCCACCCGCGACGGGGACGACTGGGTCCTGAACGGCACGAAAGCCTGGATCACCAGCGGCGGTCAGGCGGACACGTACCTCGTCATGGCCCGCACGGGCGCTCAAGGCGCGCGCGGCGTGTCCTGCTTCATCGTCGAGAACGGCGCGCCGGGCCTGAGCTTCGGGAAGCCCGAGGAGAAACTCGGCCTGCACGCCAGCCACACCACCACCGTCACCTTCGACGGGGTGCGCGTGCCGCACGCGAACATGGTCGGTGACGAGGGCCAGGGCCTGATCATCGCGCTGGCCAGCCTGGACGCGGGCCGCATCGGGATCGCCATGCAGGCCCTCGGGATCGCGCGCGCCGCGATGGAACACGCCACCCGCTACGCCGCCGAGCGTGAGCAGTTCGGCAAGCCCCTGCGCGAGTTCGAGGGCGTGTCCTTCAAGATCGCCCGCATGGCCGCCCGCATCGAGAGCGCCCGGCTGGTCGCGCTGAAGGCCGCCTGGCTGAAGGACCAGGGCCGCCCGTACGGCAAGGAGGCCAGCATCGCCAAGCTGCTCGCCAGCGAGGCCGCCGTGGACGTCACGCGCGACGCCATCCAGATCTTCGGCGGGAACGGCTACAGCCGCGAGTACCCCGTCGAGCGGCTGTACCGTGACGCGAAGGTCACCGAGATCTACGAGGGCACCAGCGAGATCCAGCAGCTCGTGATCAGCCGCGCGGTCTTCAACGAACTGACCTGAACCCTGGGGACAGAGGGGAGCCCGAGGTGACTGCCGGGCGCCCCTCTACCCCTTCTGCCCGTCACTGCCGGGTGTACGACCGGTCGCCCAGGTACAGGTGTGTCTTCGACCGGTCCCAGAAGAACGCCGCGGTGCGGGTCACGGTCCCCGCATGGTCCCGCAGTTCCATCGTGTACCCGTCGAAACGGTACGTGCCGCTGCGGGTGGGGTCACTGCCGACCGCCGCGCCGGTCGTCTGCGTGGCGCCGGTGTCGAGGTTGCCGTACACCGCACTGCCGCCCCGCAGGGTGTACGTGCCGTCCGGCCGGAACGAGTACGTCACGCGGGTCGTGGCGGTCGCGCCGGACATCAGCGTGCCCGACGTGTACGCCGAGAAGAACTCGAAGTCGCCGCTCAGCCGCTCGGGCGAGGCGCCCGGAACGGCCAGGGTGCCGGGCAGCGCCGCCCAGGTTCCCCCGCGTTTCACCTCCAGCGCCGCGCCCCGGCGCCGCCACTGGCCCCACATGCCCGGCTCGCCCTTCACCGACGCGGCCACGTTCAGGTCGCTGGGAGTCCAGCGCAGGTTGAAGTACGCCCGGCCGTCCTTCAGCAGCAGCACCACCGACTCCTCACCCAGCACGTTGATCCCGTCGGAGCGGGTGGCGTATCCGTGCACGATCCCCTCGATCTGCGTGGCCTTCAGACCCTGCCCCGGCGCCGCGCGGTAGAGGTTGAAGATCCGCGCCTCCTCCGCCCGCGCGCGCCGCTCCTGCTCGACCGGGGAGACACCGACCGGCGCGCCCGCCGGGGTGCAGACCGTCTGGGTGGTGTCGGCCTGCGCCCCGTACGCCTGCTGCCCGTACAGCAGCCGCCGCCCGCTGCGGTCCTTGATCGCCCGGAAGAAGTTGAACAGTGTGACCTTCCGGATCAGGCTGTCGTACGACCCGGCCCCCACGATCAGGTCCTCCAGCACGTCACTGTCGCCGTCCGCCGTGACGGACAGGGTGCCCGACGCCCGGTCGTACGTGAAGGTCCCGGCCTCATCCTTCAGGTCATACGCGGCCCCGCTGCGCGGGCGGACGCTGGCCTGCACCACCCGCACCCCGCCGTCGCCGTACAGGTTCAGGGTGTACCGGTACGCCGCGACGGGCGTGCTGTCCTCGTCGGTGTCCTCCCGCACGCAGCGGAACGCGCCGGGACCGAGTGGGCCGCCCGCCGTGAAGGGCGCCTGACCGCCCGCCGCCCCCAGCACCTTCAGGACGAACGCGCGGTTGAACGGTGAAAAGTTCGTGCCCGTTATGAACAGCCCGCCGTTCCCCACCGGGGCGGCCGGTGCGGTGGGCTGACCGACCAGTGCGGGCGCCGGGGTGCCCTGGCGCAGCGCAGCGGTGCGCGCATACTCCGCCGGGTACAGCTGCGCGAGGTTCGCGTACGTGCCGAGCTGCGCCCGGATGGCGCGGCAGTCGTCGCGCGGCGAGGCGCTCCCCGCGTCCAGCGCCGCCTCGGTCTGCGCGCGGCGCTCCCCGGCCAGGGCCCGCAGCCGGGGCAGGACCTCCGGCGCGGCGGCCTTCAGGTACGCCTCCAGCTGCGGCACGCCCGACGCCACCTGCCACGCCGCGAACCCCTGCTCGATCACCGCGCGGTCTCCCGGCGCGCGGCTCAGGCACCAGTCGCGGATGGTGCCGCCCACCTGCGCCGCGCCGTACAGCACGGCCGCCGCCTGCAGCAGGTCACGGTCAGGGACGGTCGGGGAAGATTGAGCGGTCACGCCCCCAGGAAGGCCGCTCAGCGCCAGGGCAGGAAGAAGGAACCGTCGGATCGGCATGCTGACCTCGCAGACATCACACGTGGAAGTGAACTCCCGGTCACTCTAGAGCATCTGCCCAGGCGAGCCACGCCGGAAGGCGCCCAACTGTCCCCCCCGCTCCGGGCCCCACGTAACTGTGGAGTGGCCTTCACCTGCCCGCCATGACCTCAGCCGCCGGCACGCGCGAGAATGCCCGGCATGCTCCGGTCGCTGCTCTGGATTCCCGGTACGGTGATGGTAGCCGCCGTCCTCATCGACCTGATCGTCACCTGCATCCAGACCGGTGAGGGTCGGCTCAGCCGCGTCATCCACCGCGTCGTGTACGGCCTGCTGCGCCGCGCCGCCCGCTCGGGGGGCCGCCGCGCCCTGCTGTCCTGGGCCACCCCGCTGCTCATCACGGGCACCCTGACCGCCTGGACGGTCCTGACGTGGCTGGGCTGGACGCTGATCTTCTGGTCGCAGCCCGGCGCGCTGGTCGGCGCCGAGAGCGGCCAGCCCGCCACGTTCATCGCCTGCTTCTACTTCGTCGGGTACACCATCAGTACCCTGGGACTGGGCGAGATCATCGCCCCCGAGCCGTTCTGGCGCGTCCTGACCGACGTGGCGGCCGTCAACGGATTCTTCCTGCTGACCTTCGCGATCACGTTCGTGGTGCCCGTCGCGCAGGCCCGCAGCGAACGGCGCGAGCTGGGCCTGCTGCTGCACCGGGCCGGGCCGGGCGCGCAGGCCCTCATCCTGAACGCCGCGCTCGATCACGACCGGGGCCTGGCCAGCCTGACCGGCGACCTGCAACCCCTGCTGAACCGCCTGGACGCCACGCACCTGAACTCCCCGTACCTGCACCGCTTTCACGACCACGACCGTCAGGACGCCCTGGATCTGCACCTGCCCGCCCTGGGCGAGGCGCTGCTGATCATCCAGGGCGCGCTGCGCGGCGACTGCCCACGCGGGCTGAACCGTGCCCTGGCCAGCGTGGACAGCCTGAGCCGCACCTTCGAGCGCACCCAGGCGCGCCACCCTGCCCTGCGGGACGCCCAGGTGCCCCCACCCCCGGACCTGACGGCCCTGCGGGACGCCGGGCTGAACCTGAAAGTGGACGAGGAATTCGACGGATTCCTGCACACCCACGCGGCCCTGCGGGCCCGCCTGCACGCCATGGCCCGCGCCGGAGGCTGGCGCTGGGATCAGGCCGCCACCCCCCGCACCGACACCGACCGCGACGCCCGCATGAGCTGAAACTGGCTGCGCACTCCCCGATCCGGCGGGGCGGGCGGCGGAGCAGAGGAGAGCCCGGACGGCACTCGTCTCCGGTCCCTTGCCTCCGACTACTCCCGCGCGTGCCGCTCCACGAACGCGGCGCGGGACATGACCGCCAGTTTCGGCACATGCTGCTTGCTGGGATCCGAGATGCCGTACGCCCGGCGGATCACCCGTGACCACCACGTCAGGCGGCGGCGGTGCGCCTCCGGCAGGTCCACCACCGTGAACCCGTACAGGCCCAGCACGTCCGAGAAGATGCTGATGCTGAACACCGCCGGGAAGCGGCTGAGCGCGGGATCGTCCCGCAGGGCCCGCGCCAGATCCCGCACGGACGCCGTCACGATCCGCCGCCCCGCCACCGGCCGCTCGGCGAGTTCCGTCAGGCGCGCGCTATCCAGATGGAACTCGACCAGCCGTTCCCCCCGGTGGACGACACCCCCCTCACGCAGCACCTGATCGGCCAGCGGGTAGGGCGCCGCACCCGCCCGGAACAGGCTGCTCGCCCGGTCCCCCACCCGGCGGATGCGGCCCAGCCGGTCGTACCAGACGTCCACCTCCTGCAGGGCGGTGGCGGGCAGGTCGCGGGGCCGTTCGGGCCGCAGTCCCCGCAGCTCCCGCAGGGGCAGCACCTCGAACTCCCGCGCGCGCAGCGCTGCGAGGCGGTCGGGCAGACGCTCCGCCACCTGGATATCCGTGCCGCTGACGTGTACGAGCGCGCCGGGCCGCACGCCACGCAGCTCGGCCGCCGTGCCGAGGCCCTGCCCGGCGATCACCCGCCCGCCACCCAGGAAGGCCCCCAGCCAGCCGGAGAGGGACGGCGCGCCCCCCACGCTCAGGCCGACCGGGTCCTGCCCCAGGGCCGCGCGGATCGTCCGGACCGACTGGCGCGCCTGCCGCGCCGCCGTCCACGGGCCCAGGCCGGACGGAACGCGCGCGGCCACGTCATGCCCGCGCGCCTGAACCGCCCGGGTCAGGTCGGGCTGGGCCTGCACTCCTGCCGCGTCCAGGGCGAAGGTAGCCTGAACCGCCGCCACGTCTAGGACGTCAAGCAGCCGGGGCGTGACCTGCGGGTGCGGGCCCCCCTCGAAGATCAGTCCCAGGCCGGGCTGGGCGGAGCGTGCGCGGCGCAGCGCGCCCAGTCCGGCCCAGCGCCACCCCCACGCGGTGGCGAGCAGCAAGGTGGGCAGGACCAGGAACCGGCGTTTCACCCGGCCACTCTATCCGCCCCGCTCGCCCTAGGGCATCAGGGGCAGCAGGCCCTGCCAGCGGTCCATCCGCTCCCGCTCCCCGGCGTCCGTGAGGGTCAGGCCGCCCAGGTCCAGCCGCGTGACCTGCGGCTGCGTGGGCGTCCACGCAGTCCAGGCTGCGCCCGGATGCCCGTGGTGGATGAAGTGCGCCCAGCTCGCCTGCATGGCGTCTGCCAGCCGGGCGCGGGCTGCGCCGTGCCCGCCCCGGAGCATGCCCGACGACAGGCCCATCGGGGAAGGCCACAGGAACAGCAGTTCCAGGCCGTGCGCGGCGCCCAGGTCGAAGAACCGCGTGCCCCAGTCGAAGCGGTAGCGGAACGCGGGGGCCGGATGAGTGCGCAGGAGGGCGTCGTTCGCCGCGTGGAAGAACAGGTCGGTGCCCAGCGCCACCAGCCCGTCCGGGTCGTCCGGGTAGCCGGCGAGGATCGCCCGGGCGCGCGCGTCACCTGCCGCGCCGGTCAGGACGCGGGTCAGGAGCGCCCGGTCGGTGCGGGGAAACACCCGGTCCGGAAGTTTCACGAACAGGGCGTACTCGTCGTGGTTCGCGCCCGCCAGCAGCGGCACGGGCGCGGTCGGGCGCGCCAGCAGCTCCGCGATACTGCCGGGCAGGACCGCGCCGTCCAGCGTGGGGCGGGAGTTCAGCTGCCGGGGCCGCACGCGTTCCAGCGTGTGCAGGCTGCGCACGAACGCCGCTGCGGGCAGCGTCCACAGCCGGTCGCGGGTGGCGGCCGTGACGCCCAGCGCCCGGGCGTACGTGGCGGCCAGTTCCACGCTGTTCTCCCGGGTGGACAGCTGATTGACCCCGCCGCTCTGCGCGGCCGCGCCCGCGAACAGGCCGCGCGCCGCCGGGTCGCGCAGCAGCAGGTTCACCGTCACGGCACCCGCCGATTCTCCCGCGACCGTCACGCGGGCCGGGTCGCCCCCAAACGCCGGGGCGTTGCGGGATACCCACGCCAGCGCCGCCCGCTGATCCAGGTAGCCGGCATTCACGGCGAAGCGGTCGTCCCCGAACAGCCCCGCGAAATCCGCGTAGCCCAGCGGACCCAGACGTGAATTCACGGTCACGACCACCACGCCCCGCTGCGCGGCGTACTCGCGCCCGTCGTACAGCCGTCCGCTGCCCGCGCGGTACGCGCCCCCGTGGAACCACACGAGGACCGGGTGCGGGCCGGGCGTGGCCGGAGCCCAGACATTCAGCACCAGACGGCCCTCCACCGAGGGGCGCAGCGTCACGGACGGGTCCAGCGGTTGCAGAACGTCCGGCGCGAACTGCGTGGTGTCCCGCACGCCCGTCCAGACCGGGTGCGGCTGCGGCGCCCGGAACCGGCCTGTGCCGGAGGCGGGCGCCGCGTACGGCACGCCCAGCCATGCCAGCGCCACCTCGCCGCGCACGAGCAGCGCGCGGCCCTGCACCCGCCCGGACTCGGTCTCGCGGATCAGCGACCGGGTCACCACGTCGCCCTGACTCCCTGCACAGGCCTACACACTGAGCTGCACGATCAGGCGCTCCAGCGCCACCCCGGCGTCCAGTCCGCGTTTCATGGCCAGATCCGCGTCCAGGATGCGGCCCAGGTGCGTGCGGATCTTCGCTTCGTTCAGGCGGCGGGCCACCTCCAGCGCCTTCTTCGCCGGGTACGGCTTGACGCCCAGCCGCTGCGCGGCCACCTGCTCGGTGACGCGCCCGCCCTCCTGCTGTAGCGCCACGCAGCGCGCCACGAGCGAGTACTGCCACACGACCGCGCCCATCAGCTTGAACGGGTCCTCGCCGCTGGCGAGCAGGCGCCGCAGCTGCGTGACCGCCTCGCCGGGGCGGCCCGTGGTGGCCGCGCCCAGCATCGCGAAGCTGTCGCCCGGCGGCTCCCGGCCCACCACGCGCTGCACGGTCTCCCGCGTGAACGGGCCGTCCAGCAGCGCCAGCTTGTTCAGCTCCCCGGCGATGCCCGCCAGGTCCGCCCCGAAGACCTCCGCGAGATACAGGCTGGCGTCCCGGTCCAGCGGCAGTTTCGTCTTCTTCGCGCGCGTGGTCACCCACCCCGCCACGTCCCCGGTCTTGGCGGGAGCGGGGGACGGGACGACCTCGCCGCGACCCTCATAGACCTTCAGGCGGGTGGCGGGCGGCGACTCGTCGAGCACCGCGACCGTCACCGCCGCGCCCGAGAGCAGTTCCAGCAGCCCCTTGTCAGGCTTCACGCCCTCCAGATCCACGATCACGCCGCCGTCCCCGAACAGCCCTGGGCTGAGGTGCGGGCCCAGCGCGTCCGCCGTGACGTCCTCGCCCGCCACGCGCGGCAGCGAGCGGGCGTCCAGCCCCCGGGCGCGCAGCGTGTCCCGCAGGGTCTCGTCGGCCAGGAACCGGTTCCCGGTGAACGCGATCAGCGGCATTCGCCCATCCAGTCCGCCAGATCCGGCAGGGCCGACCAGCCCAGCGCTGCCCGCGCCTCACTCAGGGCCGCGTACAGCGCCGCGGCCGACGCGGGCCGCTGCGCGCGGTCACGGTGCAGGCAGGCCGCCAGCACCGCCCGCACCGGCGGTGGCCCGGGCAGCGGCGCCTGCGCCTCGTTCAGACCGGTCAGCCAGCCGAACGCGTCCTCGAACGGGGGCCCGCCCGCCAGGCAGTCGAACAGCAGCACTCCCACCGAGTACAGGTCGCTGCGCGGGTCACCCCGCACGCCCAGGAACTGTTCGGGCGCCATGAAGTGGGGCGTGCCCATGCGCGTGCCGCTGTGGATGTCCAGCGGCAGCTGCACCGAGTGACTCATGCCGAAGTCGATCAGGCGCGCCGCCTCGAACGTCGTGCCGCCCCCGGCGAGCATCACGTTCTCCGGTTTCAGGTCGTGATGCGTGACACCACAGGCGTGCAGCGCGGCCACCGCGGCCAGGACACCTCCCGTCACCAGCGTCGCTTCCTCCGGTGCCAGCGGTCCCCGGTCGAGGCGGTCCCGCAGCGTCTCGCCGTCGATCAGGGGAAAGACCAGCGTGTCCCGCAGCTGCGCCACCGGCGAGACGATCAGCGGGTGTCGGACGCTGGCCGCCACGCTGCCCTCGTGTTCGAAGCGGGCGCGGGTGTCCGGATCGTCGAAGATCAGGGTCTTGAGGAAGACGGCCCGGCCCGCCCAGCACGCCGACTCGCAGCGTACCCCCGCCCGCTCGCTGAGGGTCACCCGATCCTTCAATGCCACCTGGGCGTTCAGAGCCTGCACGTCATTCACTGCCGTTAAGTCTTTCACATTCCCCTGCCGGAAATGGAAAGGCGTGAACACTCCCGCCCGACTCCCATCACCGGCGGCCCTCCAGCACCCGGTAGAACGCCGCAACCTGCCGCGCCACCTCCGGCGTGAAGCGGTTCCCGCCCAGGTGCCCGCCACTCAGGCGCACCAGTCCGCCCACGTCCGGCTCGCCCGCCTCGGCCCACAGCGCCTCGCCGTTGCGCTCGAACGGCACGGTGCGGTCATCCGGACTGCCGAACACCAGCAGCGGCCGCCGCCCCCAGGTCCGGGCCAGCCACGCCGGGTTCAGGTCCTCTGGAGGGTCGGGCAGTCCGTACGCCGCCCCGATCTCCTCCCGGCGCGACAGGGCCGAGCCCCACGCGACGCGCAGGTCCACCCACCCGTCGATCAGCGCCACGCCCTCGACCGGGTACGGCGCGCCGGGCAGCGCCGAGCGCAGCGCCATCAGGCCGCCCATGCTCAGGCCCAGCGCGTACGTGCGCCCCGACCACGGGAAGAGGTCGGTCGCCTGCGCGTGCACCTGCCCCAGCGCCGCCAGCCCCGCCGGGCTGCCCCAGCTGGTCGGCCCATCGTCCCCGGAGAGCAGCACCGCGAAGCCCGCGTGAATGAGCGCCGAGGTCAGCACCGACGCGCTGGCACTGTCACGCAGGTGCGCCGCCGACTGCCCACGCGGGTGCGACACGACCACCAGCGCGCACGCCTGCGTGCAGGCACGCGGCACCCGCAGCAGCGACAGCGCCGCGCCGCTCCCCACCGGCACCCACACGCCCGCCGGTACGGCCGCGTGATGCAGCGGCGGGTGCCCCGGGTGCCCGGTCACCTGCGGTCCCAGCACCATCCCGGACGCGGCCGACCACAGGAGGCCCGCTGCCAGTGCCATCACGTTCAGTTTCATCCCAGCCTGTCCCTTCACCGCGCGGCACTGTAGCGTTCCCCGGCCCTGCGCGGCTGAGAGCCCCCTCATCCGCAGGCCGGCCGGTCCGCGGCGCGCCTTCACGGGAGCAGGGCGGGCCAGTCACCGCCCGAACAGCCAGGTGCTCAGGCGCGTGTTCAGCAGCGCGCGGCCCAGCAGCGCCGGGATGCCCAGCGCGAGCAGGAAGTACCCCAGCATGGTCAGCGCCACCTGCCACGGCGCGCCCTGCGGCGCGTCCCAGCGTTCCAGCGCCTGCAGCAGCGCCGGGTGGATCAGGTACACCTGCAGGCTGACGGTGCCCAGCAGCGCCACGGTCAGGCGCACGGTGGACGCGCTGCGCTGCACGCGGAACGCCAGTCCCAGCAGCGCCAGCGCGGTCAGGCTGGTGTACACCCACGACAGGCCCGAGTACACGATGGGCGTGACCCGCTCGCCGCGCGCGTACGCCAGCGCCTCGGGCAGGTACAGGCTGAACGCCAGCGTCAGGACGGGCAGCAGCACCCAGCGCCTGCGCCGCCACCACGCCGGGAACTCGTCCAGGCGCGCGCCCACCGCGACGCCCAGCGTGATGGGCAGCATGTACCACAGCACCGTGCTCGCCGGGAACGGCAGGCGCAGCACCTCGCGGTTCAGCAGGTACAGGCCCAGCTGCAACGCCGCGCCGAAGATCAGCGCCGCCGTGATGCTGGGTTTGCGCCGCGCCAGGGGCAGCATCAGCGGCAGCACCACGTACACCTCCAGCGCCACGAGCAGGAAGTACAGGTGGTAACTGGCCTTCCCGTACAGCAGCCAGTCGCGCCAGCGGGCCGGGTCGGTCAGGGATTCGGGCAGGCGCTGGTCCGTCCACACGTACCACAGCGCGTACAGCACGCTCCAGAGCAGGTACGGCCAGCCGCCGCGCGTCAGGCGCCGCCAGAAGTACCGCCGCGGCTCGAAGCGCTTGAGCAGGCTGCGGGTCAGCACCACGGCCGACAGGAACACGAACGCGGGCACCGCGAAGTGCAGCGTGCGGTTCAGGATCAACGTGTACAGGTGCGCCGTCGAGGCCGGGTCGAGGTACCGGAGCATCACCCCGGTCGAGTGGTGCGCGACGACCTCGATGATCGTCAGGCCCCGGAACATGTCGATGGCCGTCAGGTTCCCGCCGGGCGCGGCGGGTGCCCGGGCGGGCGGGGCAGGTGAAGCAGGGTCAGCGTCCGTCACAATCCCCTCACCCTACCCCGCTCCCATCAAGACTGCGTGAACGCCCACCAGCTGCAGGACCGGTCAGCCGCGCCCGCGCACCTCGAACCCCGCCGCCTGGAGGATCGCCGCCGCGCTCGCCACGTCCTCCGGGGTTTCCAGGCCCAGGCGGATCGCGCCGCCGTCCTCGCGGATCGCCAGGACCTCGATGTCCTTGATGTTCACGCCCGCGGCGCCCAGCGCCTGCGTCACGGCCCCGATCTGATTGGGCTTATCGGGCACGGCCACGACCAGATCGTGCCGCTGCGGCAACAGGCTCCGGCGCACGATCGGCAGGCTGTCACGCGTCCGTTTGCCCTCACGCGCGGCCTCCAGCAGCTCCTCGGGCTCGTCCAGGTCGGCTTCCAGGCGCTCGAGCTGCCGCCGGAAGCGCCCCAGCGCCTCGCGCAGCGCGCCTTTGTTCTCCACGACCATGTCGCGGCTCATGCGCGGGTCGCCGCTCGCCACGCGCGTCAGGTCCCGGAAGCCGCCCGCCGCGAGCAGGCTCAGCCGCTCGTCCCGCGCGACCATGTGCGTCAGGGCCAGACTCGCGAGGTACGGCAGGTGACTGATCGTGGCGACCAGCGCGTCGTGCGCGTCCGGCGGCATCACGACCGGCGCGGCCCCCAGTTCCTCGACCAGCGTCCGGGCCTTACTCAGGGCCGTCAGCGGCGTGTGGTCGGTGGGCGTCAGGACCCACACGGCGTTCTCCAGCAGCGCCGCGCGCGCGTGCGTCACGCCGCCCCGCTCACTGCCCGCCATAGGGTGCCCCGCCACGAAGTGCCGCACGCCCAGCCGCTCCATCTCGGCGGCGATGCCGCCCTTCACGCTGCCCACGTCCGTCACCAGCGCCGCCGGGTTCAGGAACGGCGCCAGCTCGCGCGCCAGCGGCGCCAGGGCCCGCATCGGCGCGGCCAGCACCACCAGATCCGCGCCGCGCAGCCACTCGCCGCCCCCCGTACGGACCTCGTCCACGACGCCCAGCGCCTCGGCCTCACGCAGCACCTCGGGGCTGGCGTCCAGACCGATCACGCGCCGCGCCAGCAGTCGCTGCCGCAGCCCCAGCGCGACACTCCCGCCGATCAGCCCCACGCCCGCCACCACGGCGGTCTCGAACAGCGGGCCAGGGGCGGACGGTGAAGCGGCACTCATGACGCGGAGGCTAGCACGCCCCTCCCTGCCCCCCCAGAACCCTGCTTAACGTCCCCCGCACGGGGACGCGACCACAGGCGCGTTCGCTACGCTGTGCCGGTGCCCGGTCCCGAAGTCCTGCTGTACGGCCTGCCCCTCGCCTTCCTCGCGGGCTTCATCGACGCGGTCGCCGGGGGCGGCGGCACCATCACACTCCCCACGCTGTTCTTCATGGGCCTGAGCCCCGCGCAGGTCGTCGCCACGAACAAACTCCTGGCGATCTTCGGGTCCGGCAGCGCCACCGTGCAGTACTGGCGCAAGGGCCACGTGGACCGGCCCCTCGTCCTGCGCCTGATCCCCCTGGCCCTGCTGGGCAGTGCTATCGGCGCCTATCTCGTGCACTTCGTGAACCCCGACGCCTTCCGCACCCTGGTCGGCGTGGTCATCCTGGGCGTCGGCGCCCTCGTGCTGGCGAACAAGTCCTTCGGGCTGGAGGACCGCTACCCCGGCCTGACCGCCCGCACGCTGGCCCTCACCCTGCCCGGCACATTCATCATCGGGATGTACGACGGGTTCCTCGGCCCCGGCACCGGCACGTTCGCCATGTTCCTGTTCGCCCTCGCCGGTTTCAACCTCGTGCGCGCCAGCGGCAACGCCCGCACCCTGAACTTCGCCACGAATCTCGGCGCGTTCCTGTTCTTCCTGATCGGCGGGCAGATGGTCTGGTGGATCGGCCTGCCCATGGGCCTCGCCAACGCCCTCGGCGCCGCGCTCGGCGCACGCATGGCCATGCTGCGCGGCAGCGCCTTCGTGAAGTGGATGTATGGCCTGATCGTCCTGCTCGTCAGCGCCCGGCTGTTCCTGAGCTGACCCCGTCCTCCCGCGCGGCCGCCTCGGCCCCCCGCGCACGGTGCCCGTCGATCTCGCGCTGCAGGAAGAAGTTCAGCAGCGTCCGCAGCGCCGCGATGGCCGCCAGCTTCCCGATATCGTCCCACGACGGCGCGATCGCCGTGCGCAGGATGTCCGCCGCGAGCGTGAACTCCAGCGCCACCGCCAGCCAGCGGCCCAACTCCAGCCGCAGGGACTCCTTCTGCGCGTCCGGTTGCGCCGAGGGCCGCACGAACGCCACCAGCGCCCGGATCAGTGCCAGCAGCGCCGCCAGCGCGATGATCAGAGCCGCCGCGACCTCCACCCCGGTCGCCACGACCTCCGTCCAGCCCTTCACCAGCTCCAGCATTCACCCAGCCTGCCACGCCCAGCGCGGGCCCGGCGGGGGAGATCAAGAATCGGTGGAGGCCCGTGTCAGCGACCGCACCGCCCGCGTGTACGCCGCCCGCTCGAACACGAACGGCCCGAACCCCTCATACGACCAGAACGGCGTCGGTGGGCGATTTGCTCGCACTGGAGGAACTTCCTGTTTCATTCGGTGTATTTGCTGGAAGTCGAGCCAGCGCACCTCGCGCTCGCCCACTTCTATGCGGGCGACGAGAGGCCAGCACAGCAACTCTCCGCAGCCACATTCCAGCAGGGCGACCCGTTCTCCCACAAAAATGCTCAGGAGGTTGTCCCGCTCCGGCTCACCCAGCCACGCCGTCTGAATCTCCGCTGCGAATCGAGCAGGCAGGCCGGCGTAACTGCCCGCCAGGGACCGCTCCCCGGTCGCCTGCGCGGCCACGTCCTCCCAGCGGCGCACCAGTTCCACCAGGGGCGTGCCGTTCACGAGGATCAGCACCGTGTCCTCCTCGCCGTCCCAGGATTCCCAGCGCAGGTCCAGTGTGTCGAAGGTCATGCGGTCAGAGGGTCATGGCCAGTTCGACCGCTTCCCGCAGGCCGCCCTCGTCCACGTGCGCGACGCGGTAACGGCTGGCGGCGACGGCGGGTGCGTCGGCGTTCCCCATGGCGACCGGGTGGCCGACGACGCGCAGCGCGGTGACGTCGTTCTCGCCGTCGCCGACCATCATCACGCGGTCCATGCTCAGGCCGTACTGCGCCGCGACGCGCTGCACGGCGGTGCCCTTGCTGACCCCGGCGCGCGTGACGCTGATGAACATCGCGTCCGGCATGACCGGGCTGCCCGCCGGGTGCAGGTCCATGCCGGGGTGCGGTTCGGCGACGACCGTGCCTTCCTCGGCGCGGGGGACGACCCACTGTGCGCGGACGACCGTGCCGTCCAGACTGCCGGGGGTGCGCGCGTCGTACGGGACGCCCAGCAGCGCCGCGTGCCGCTCGGCGAGATCGCCGGGTTTCGTGATGGCGAACTCCAGGTCGGTGTAGACCTCCAGCAGGCGGTCCGTCTGCGCGGCGCGGTCGATCAGCAGGTTCAGGCCATCCTCGGGAATCGCCTCGGACAGGCTGGCGCCACTGCCGACGTTCACGATGCTCGCGCCGTTCTGGAAGACGTGCCAGCCGTCCGGGTCGAGCCGCTCGGCGTACGCGCGGGCGTTGCCGATGGCTGGGCGACCGCTGCACAGCGCGATCCGCACGCCGCGCGCGCGGGCATCCGCCAGCGCAGCCCACACGTCGTCCCGCACGAGGTTCCCGGTGCCCACCAGGGTGCCGTCCACATCCACACAGATCAGTCCAAGCATCCGGGAATGATAGACCCCGCCTGTCAGGGGGGTGCCGGGTCGTGCAGGTTTCCTTCAGCGGGTGGCGGGCGTGGGGGGCGCCCAGACGCCCTCGCGTTCCACGGTCGCGCAGCCGCCCACATGGACCTTCGTGACGCGCTGCCCGTCGAGTTCCAGTTCGACCTCGACCTCGCCGGGCGTGCCCAGCGCGTGCCCCTGGTACACGAGGCCGCACGCGCGTTCACCGCGCACCGGCAGGCGGCCCTGACTGGCCAGCAACGCCATCAGGGCGCCGCCCGCGCTGCCCGTCACGGGGTCCTCGGGGATGCCCAGGGCGGGCGCGAAGTCCCGCGCGGCGAAGCGGTTCACGCCCATCGGCGCGTACGCGTAGATGCTGCCCACGCCCAGCGCGTCGCTCAGCGCGTGGACGCGCGTCAGGTCCGGCTCCAGCCCGTCGAGGATCACGGCGTCCAGCAGCGGTACGAACACGCTCCAGAGGCCGGTACTCGCGGCGGCCAGCGGCAGGCCACGGTGGATCATGCGGTGGTCGATGCCGAGCGCCTCGGCCAGATCGGCGCGCAGCGTGGCGGGCACGGCGCGGTAGGCGGGGGAGGGTTGACGCATCCACACGCGGCGCGGCACGCCCGCCTCGGTGTGCAGGCGCAGTGGGACGCGCCCGACCAGCGTGTCGAGGTGAAGGTCCTGCCCGTCGGGCCACTGTCCGGCCTGTGCCAGCGTGAACCCCAGGGCGATGGTGGCGTGCCCGCAGAAGTCGACCTCCTGGGTGGGCGTGAAGTACCGG
Organism: Deinococcus hopiensis KR-140; assembly: GCA_943327755.2. GTDB lineage: Bacteria > Deinococcota > Deinococci > Deinococcales > Deinococcaceae > Deinococcus > Deinococcus hopiensis_A. The sequence continues at coordinate 35,775 of CALPYF020000008.1, read as the reverse complement.
ACGCGCGCGATGGTGCCCTCGCGGCGGGTGATGAACACGGTCTCGGGGGCGCCCAGCAGCTCGGCGAGCGCCTGCATGTCCTGCCGGGAGAGGTGCGTGGCGTCCAGCACCACGCCCGCCCGGTTGCCGTGCCCGGGCGTCTCGGTGAAGGCACTGACCTCGCTGTAGGCGATCATTTCGGTATTTTACCGCACAGGAGGTGGAATGAAGGGACAAGAATTTCACGAATTAGACTAGTCGTGAAACTATTCACTTATTAGTCTTATTCGTCGTGTCGATCGGGAACAGGAGCATCAAAGGCGGGCACGGAGATCACCGCGCGCCACCTTTCCCAGCGGCGTCCTCGGCAGCGGACCCAGCACCCACCGAACGGGTCTCAGGCGGCGCGGCCACCGCGACAGCGCGAAGGCGTGCAGCGTCGCCTCGTCCGTGTCACCCTCCACGAACGCCACCGGCCGCTGTCCGTACTCGGCGCACGGCACCGGCAGGACCGCGCACGCGACGACCCCCGGCACGGCCAGCAGCGCCGCTTCCAGCTGAGCGGGCCACACGTTCTCCCCGCCGATCACCATCAGGTCGTCCGCGCGCCCCCGCAGCGTCAGCCGTCCAGAGGCGTCCAGCACGCCCAGGTCACCGGTCGGGTGCCAGCCCCGACGCAGCAGCCCGCGCGCCAGGACCCGCCCGTCCGGCGCGACCCGTACGGTCACGCCCGGCAGGGACCGACCCACCGACCCCGGCGCGGCGCGCAGGTCAGGCGGGGTCGCCAGGGTCAGCACGCCCAGTTCCGTGCTGCCGAACGCATCGAACAGCACGTCCCCCAGCCGCGCGCGGGTCGCGGTCGCCAGCTCTGGCGACAGTGGCGCGGACCCGCTCAGCACCACCCGCAACCGGGGCGCGTTCCCTGACGCGGCCAGCAGCCGGTGCAGGACCGTGGGGACGACGGCCAGCACCTCCGCGCCTTCGGTCTCCAGCGTGGCCCAGATCGCTTCCGTTGACGCCCCGGCCCGCAGGTGCAGCGGCGCCCCCACCCCCATGGCCAGCGCCAGGGTCGCCAGTCCATGCCCGTGCCACAGCGGCAGGGGCAGCACGACCGCCGCGTCCCGGTGTGGCCGCAGCGCGTCCAGCAGCGCCCCCGCGACCCGCAGCGCCGCCACGGGCCGCACGGCCGAGCGGACCAGCCGGGGCGTCCCGGAACTGCCCGATGTCATGAGCACCGGGCGGCCTGCACGCGGCGGCACCCAGCCTCTCCGGCCGGCAACAAATGGGGAAGAGGGTGGTGGGGGATACGCCAGCCGCAGCCCCGCCCGACCCGGCGCGAGCGGCACGACCCGCCAGCCCAGCCGCAGGCCCGCCAGCAGGTCCACTACGAACGCCACCTGCCCGCCTCCACACTCCAGTCCAACGAGGGTGCCCGGCGGGTGCGCGCTCCGCCACGCCCGCACCCGTTCCTGCACCCGCGCCTGCAACTCGGCGTAGGTCAGGCGCTCAGTCCCGTCCGTCAGGGCCAGCCGCTCCGGGGCGCGCTGCGCCTGCCACGCCACCACGCCCGCCAGGGTCGGGCCCTCGCGTCCCAGGCAGCGCAGCAGGGACAGGGCTGCGCGCACGGGTCGCTCGCCCAGCGCTCCCGTCGCCCGGACCGCCGCCCACGTCCGCCTCACCGTCGCCGCTCCAGCCGGGCCTCGATCCGCTCCGCCCACGCCAGCCCCCGCGCCAGGACGCCCGGACACACGATGCCCGCGACCTCCACGCCCGGCAGCCACCACGGCGCGACCCGCGTCACCCGCCGCACGAACGGCAGCGTGACCACCTCGGCCGCCTCGGGGGCACTCAGCGCGGGCAGGAACCGGTACGCGCGGGTCGGGGCGATCATCGGCGTGCGCACCAGCGGCAGGTACACCGACGTGCCCCGTACCCCCGGCCACTCGGCCACCGCCGCCTGCACCCACAGGTCGAACGCCGCCTTGCTGCCCTGGTACGCCCCCCAGCGCGGCGCACCCACGTGCCGCGCGGACACGCTCGACACGTTCACCACCACGCTCTCTGGCCCCAGCGCCGGGCGCAGTGCCAGCAGCAGCCGCGCCGGACCCGTCGCGTTCACCGCCAGCAGCCGCTCCAGGTCTGCCCTCGGCGCGCCGTCCAGCGCCCGCCGCCGCACCGAGCGCCCCGCGTTGCTCACCACGCCCGCCAGGACCGGCGCGACCGACCGCACCACCTCCGCCGCGAGGTCTACCGACGCCGGATCGCTCAGGTCTGCTGGGATCACCACCGCCCGTCCACCCGCCGCCCCGATCCGCGCCGCCACCTCGCGCAGTCGCTCCTCGCGCCGCGCCAGCAGCAGCACCGTCGCCCCCGCCGCACCCAGCCGCAGCGCCGTCGCCTCGCCCACCCCGGACGACGCACCGGTCACCAGGACCGCCCGGCCCCCCACCGCCCCGCGCAGGGCATTCAGGTCACGGCAGGCAGGCGGGGACAGCAGGGCGCGGCGCACGGGCGCATCGTCCCACACACCGCCCCGGTACGGCGCGTAATGTGCCCGGTCCCTGCGGTCAGTTCACGGTGCCCTGGGCACTCGGGTACGAGCCGATGATCTTCGCGTAGCTGGCCTTGCGCAGCACCCCGGCGAGCGCCTGGGCGACCTTCGGGTCGCGGGCGTCGCCCTCGATGTCCACGTACATCAGGTAACTCCATGCGCGGTCGCGGCGGGGGCGGCTCTCGATGCGCGACAGGTTCAGGCCGCGCAGTTCGTTCAGCGTCTCGACCAGGAAGCCCGGCGTGTGGCGCACGGCGAACACGAGGCTGGTCTTGTGCGGCGCGTCCGACGGGGCGGGCTCGTGCCGCGCGAGGATCATGAAGCGCGTGTAGTTGAACGGTTCGTCCTCGATGTTCCGCTGGAGGATGTTCAGGCCGTACAGCTGCGCGGCGCGTTCGCTGGCGATGGCGGCGAGGTCGCGTTCGCCGCTCTGCGCGAGGTTCTTCGCGCTGCCTGCCGTGTCGTGCGCGGCGACCGGCTGCCAGCCGTGCTTGCGGATCAGGTCCGTGCACTGGTCCAGCGCCGGTTGCTGGCTCGCCACACGGCGGATGTCGCCGAGTTCCACGCCGGGCAGCGCCATCAGGCAGTGCGATACCCTCACCACCACCTCGCCCACGACATGCAGGTCCGTCTCGCTCAGGAGGTCAATGCTCTGGTGGATGGCGCCCATCAGGCTGTTCTCGACCGGCAGCACGCCGTACTCGGCCTCGCCGGTCTCGACGGCGCGGGCGACCTCGTGGAAGGTCGGGTACCCGCGCGTATCCGTCGTTCCCGCCATGGCGTTCAGCGCGGCTATCTCCCCGTACGAACCGGGATTCCCCTGAAACGCCACCACCCCGGCGGTGAGAACGGGCACGGCAGCGGTTGCAGGGGCTGGGTCACTCATGCCCTGAACGCTACCGTACCGCGTCCCAGCCCACGGCCGCCGGACTTAGACGTGCGTACAGTGGAGGGCGTGACCCTGCAACCTGACCCGATCCTCGACCTGGACGCCGCCGCCCTGGCCGCCGCCACCCGCCGGGGCGACCTGACGTGCAGCGAGGTGACCCGCACGTACCTGGGCCGCCTGAACGCCCTGAACGATCGCCTGCACGCCGTGATCACCGTGAACCCGGCCGCACAGGCCGACGCGGACCGCCTGGACGCCGTCAGCGCCGACCGGCGCGGCCCACTGCACGGCGTGCCCATGCTCATCAAGGACAACATCGACGTGGCGGGCCTGCCCACCACCGCCGGGAGCGCCCTGCTCGCCGGGCACATCCCGGACACCGATGCGCCTCTGGTGACCCGGCTACGCAACGCCGGGGCCGTCATCCTGGGCAAGGCGAACATGACCGAGTGGGCGAACTTCATGACGCTCGCCATGCCGAACGGGTACTCCAGCGCGGGCGGGCAGACCGTGAACCCCTGGGGGGACGGCCTGGACACCGGCGGCAGCAGCAGCGGCAGCGGCGTGGCGGTCGCCGCGCGCCTGTGCGCCGCCGCGATCGGCACCGAGACGAGCGGCAGCATCGTCAGCCCCGCGCACCAGAACGGCGTGATCGGCGTGAAACCCACCCTGGGCCTCGTGCCCCGCACCGGCATCGTGCCCATCAGTCACAGCCAGGACACCGCCGGGCCCATCACCCGCAGCGTCCGCGACGCCGCGATGATCCTGGCCGTCATCGCCGGGCCGGACGACCTGGACGAGGCCACCCGCCGCCTCCCGGTGCCCGACCTGACCGTCCTGCCCGACGTGCTGCGCGGCGCGCACCTGGGCGTTATCTGCGACGAGAACGGCGTCACGCCCGCCGAGGCCGCCGCCCTCGACCACCTGACGGCCACGCTGCTCGACGCGGGCGCGACCCTGCACGACGTCGCCTTCCCCAGCCGCGCCGACCTGAACGCCCACGGCTGGAGCCTCGAGGTCCTCGAGCACGAATTCAAGGGTGACCTGAACGCCTACCTGCGCACGGTCACGACCGGCCCGCGCAGCCTCCAGGCGGTCATCGACGCGAACGACGCCGACCCGGAACGCCTGCTGCGCTACGGGCAGACCCTGCTGCACGCCTCGCAGGGCACCCGCGGCGACGCGACCGAACCCGCCTACCTCCAGGCCCGCGAGCGCGACCTGCGCCTGACCCGCACGCGCGGCTTCGACCCGCTGTTCGCGCAGGGCCTCGACCTGGTCATCTTCCCCGGCATCCACGGCTACGGACTGGCCGCGAAGGCCGGATACCCCAGCCTCGCCCTGCCGGTCACGCCTGCCGGCGCGGCCACCCCGTGTGGCGCGCTGCTCGTCGCGCCCGCCGGGAGCGAGGGCCGCCTGCTGTCCCTGACCGCCGAACTGAACCGCCTGCTGGGCGGCGTGCGCTTCCCGGAGCTGTAAGCGAGTCGGGAGGGGCGGCCAGGGTCAATCTGGCCGCCCCTCCCTCCTGTCGTTACTTCTGCACGTCGATGTGAATCACGCCGTCCTGCAGCCGCGCGATCTCCGCCAGCGGCTGATCCTCACGGTGGCGCATGTTGCTCAGGCTGCTGCCCTCGGGCGCGCGCGCCACGGCGTCCCCGATGCGGATCTGCGTGCTGGCGATGGGCCGCGCCCACACGATCGCGTCCGCGTGCCCGCCCAGGCCCGCGTGCGCCACGCCGCGCAGCGCGCCCACCACGATCACGTCCCCGCCCGCCAGGATCTCCGCGCCGGGGTTCACGTCACCCAGCACGATCACGCTGCCCGGGAACTCCCGGTGGTACCCGGCGCGCAGCGTGTGCGTGAGGATCTCCGTGCGGGCGGGCAGCGGCGCCGGGCGGGGCGCGCTGTCCGCGGGGGCGGGCGTGGGGACGCTTACGCGCGGCGCCCGCACGCGCCCCGGCGTGCCCCCCGCGGCGCGGATGGCGTGCAGGGCCGCCTCGACCGCTTCAGGGTCGGCGTCGCCCTGCAATTCGAGGGTCACGGCGCTCGCCAGCAGCTCCGTGCGGACACTCAGGGCGTCCTGCACGCTGCTGCCGGTATCGCCGGGTTCGATCAGGAGGTTCAGGCCGCCCAGGGTGCCGCGCAACTTCATGAGCTGCACTCTAGCGTGACACTCATGGACGCACGCAGGTGTCGCCCACCCCGGGCGGGGATGGTGTAAGATGCCACTCATGCTTTGCAAGGAGACTTCCTTTGGTGCAGCTTGATTCCGGCGCGGTCGTGGAGGGCCGCGTGACGCGCGTGACCGACTTCGGCGCGTTCATCCAGTTCGAGAACGGCGAGACGGGCCTCGTGCACATCTCGCAGATCGCGCACTCCTTCGTGCGGAACATTCATGACCACGTCCGCGAGGGCGAGAACGTGGAAGTGAAGGTTCTGGGCCGGGACGAACGCGGTCGCCTCGACCTCTCCATCAAGGAGCTCCTCGAGGAACCCGAGGAAGTGCCCCGCCCCCGCGCGATCGGCCGTCAGAGCCCGCAGTTCGAGGCAAAACTCCGCTCGTTCATGCGCGACGCCAAGGAACGCACCCACGGTGGTGGGGGCGGCGGTGGCGGCGGCGCGGCGAAAAAGCCCGCCGGCGGCAAGCGCAAGCGCTGACCTGCACCCAGACCAGAAGGCACCCGGACTTGGAATCCGGGTGCCTTTCTGCTACCCACAACGGGGGTGCAGAGAACCCCCAGACTGATCAGACCGGGCGTCTCCACCGCTGTGGTCCACGGCGTCTCGCTCTGCTCGTTTCAGACGGGATACAAGTGATTCCACGTCATCCGGAGTCGCCCGGTGGCCCCCTCACCCTTCCGTCGCTTCGCGCCTCCCTCCCCCTCCCACAGGGGGAGAGGGGATAGCGGAAGGCGGTCGCGGTGAAGGCAAGGCACTTTGATCTCGTTTGAGGGGCCTTGAGGACACTCCTCACTACCTCTGGCCACCGCTGTCAGTTCAGCCCGTCGAAGCCCAGCCCGTCGAACAGGCCGCTCAGCGGGTAGTTCGTCAGGGCGGTGCGGGTGCCGCCGATGCTGAAGCCCTCGGTGCCCAGCATGCGGCGTTCCATCGCGTCGCGTTCCTCGGGCGTCATGCGGCCCAGCAGGCTCTGCTCGCCGGTCTGCGTGCCGTGCGCCATGAGTGCTGCCTTCTTGTTCGTGGCGTACGCGCTGACGTCCATCTGCACGGCCAGCGTGTTCGCCGCCACGCCGTACACGAGCGGATCGAGATCCTGCCCCATGCGGGCCAGTCCCTGCGCGGCCTCGGTGGTCAGCGCGGTGTAGTACAGCCGCTGCGGCCCGCCGTACGGGAGGTGACCGGTGCTGAAGAACGCCGCGACGGTCGCGCGGTGCATCTGCAGGTGGTCGACGTGCCCGTAACCTCCGTGCGGGTCGAAGGTGACGATCACCTGCGGCTGCACGTCCTCGATCAGGGCGCGCAGCTTCACCTCGACGTCCAGCGGGCTGACGTTCATCAGGGCCTTCGGGTCGTCGTGGCGGGTGCGCTCGTAGCGGCCCGAGTCGTGGTAATCCAGGAACACGGGGGGACCGATCTCCAGCGCCTCGCACGCGTCGCGCAGTTCCTGTTCACGCTGCGCGCCCAGGTCGTCCACGGTCATGCCGGGCACCGTGATCTTCCCGGCCTCGCCGCGCGTGGCGCACGCCAGCACGACGCGCACGCCCTGCCGGGCGTAGTGGGTGAGGGTGCCGCCCACGCTGAACGCTTCATCGTCAGGGTGGGCAAAGACGGCCAGGAGGGTCGGGGTGCTCATGGTGGCCCACTCTACGCCCCGCGCGCCCGCGCACCGTGGCGGCCGTCGCGAAGCGGCAACCGCTGACCTCCGGGACGCGTACCCGGTGCATGAGCTTCTGGCGCGGGGCCCTGCACCTCCTGATCGGCCAGCCCCTCCCCGGTGCGGAACCGGCGGCGCAGGAGCGGGTGGCGCGCCGCCGGGAGCGACTGGCCCGGGTGCGCCCGGCCACGCTGTGGTCGCTGCTCGTCACGGCGCTGCGCGAGATCACGCTGGTGCTGCTGGGTCAGCCCTCGCCCTCGGCGGCCCGCAGGCGCAGGCCGCGCCGGTAGAAGTCCCAGCAGGCGTCCGGCCAGGTGGCCAGGATCAGGCGGCGGTTGGCGGCGTCGGCGGCGTGCAGCGCGTCGCCCAGCGCGCGGTAGAAGCGGCTGCCCTGCTCCTGCATGGCGCGCGCCGTCCAGTAGATCTCGCTGGCGTGGAGTTCCTGCGTCTGCTCGGGCGTGATCATCGGCCCCCATGGTACGTGGTGCCTGCCGCGGCTTCCATCTGTTTCGTTGGCAACCCGGCGATGTTCCGGGTTGCCAACTCCACGCCCGGCACCCGCTTTGCTCCTACTCGCATCCGCTCGGATTGAACGGTTTTCAAACCATTCAATCGGAGTCCGCCTGACGCGGAGCCGCCGCCGCGTCTGCTACGCTTCCGGGCATATGGCACGCGTGGCGGCGATCACTTCGGAGAAGGGCGGCGTGGGCAAGAGCACCCTGGCGGTGCATCTGGCGGGCGCAGCGCACGCGCAGGGCCACAACGTCCTGCTGGTGGACGAGGACGGCCGGGTGGGCAGCAGCCTCCGCTGGGCGGAGCGGGCCGGGGCGCTGCCCTTCCCGGTCGTCGCGGCGGACGACGTGAAACCGAAGAAACTCGCGGCCTTCGACCTCGTGCTGATCGACACCGAGGGCCGCCCGCGCCGCAAGGACCTGCGCCAGCTGGCCGAGCGGGCCGACCTGATCCTGGTGCCCAGCGGCGTGAGTCCGCTGGAGGTGGACGCCACGCGCGAACTGTTGGACTTCCTGACCGAGGAGGGTGCGGCGCGGCAGTCCCGCGTGATCCTGACGCGGGTGCCTCCGGTCGGGCACGCCGCCGAGGTGCTGCGTGAGGACCTGCGCGAGGGGGGCGTGACGGTGTGCAACACGCTGGTGCGATCGTACCTCGCTTACCAGCGCGCGGCGGAACTGGGCGTCCTGGCCCGGGATGTGCGCGACCCGCGCGCTCTGGCCGCCTGGGCGGACATCGAGACCCTGTCGCGCGAGTTGTGGTGACCGTGGGCCGCTTCGATTACCTGGACAGGAACGGCAAGGGGGGCAAGAAGGGCGGGGCGCGCAAGAGTGCCCCCGCCCCGGACGAGTCCCGCGTGGGCGGCACGGAGCGGCTGGAGGCGGTGTACCTCCGCAAGGAGACCGTGCGGGCCGTGTGGCGGCAGGTCCGCGCGGACGGTGGCGAGAGTGTCAGCGAGCTGGTCGAGGATCTGCTGCTGGCGTGGCTGCGGGAGCGGCAGCGCCCTTGACGCTCACCCTGCCGACGTGGTGGCCGCGCGTGCTGGGCCTGCTGCTGACCCTGTGGGTGACGCTGCCGGGCGTGGTGCGCCCCACCGAGCCGGGCTTCCTGGGGAACGTGAACCTGATCTTCCACGAGGCCGGGCACGTCCTGCTCATGTGGGCGGGGGAGGTCGTGATGCTGCTGGGCGGGAGCCTGTTCCAGCTGCTCGTGCCTGCCGCGTGCATCGGGGTGTTCCTGGCGCGCGGCGAGCGCTTCGCGGCGGGACTGGTGACCCTGTGGCTGGCGCATTCGCTGGCCGGGGTGTCGGCGTATGTCGCGGACGCGCCGCTGCGGAATCTGCCGCTGATCACGGGTGATCCGGACACGCACGACTGGTGGCAGCTGCTGACCATCTGGAACGCGCTGGATGCCGCGCCGGGCCTGGGCCGCTTCCTGCACGCCCTGGCGCTGGGGGCGGTGGTCGTGGGCGTGTTCGTGGCCCTGTGGGACGACCTGAAGGAGAAGGAGTGACGGCGCTGAGGGGAGGAGTGGTGGGCCGCTTCGCGCCCAGTCCCACCGGAGCGATGCACCTGGGCAATGCCCGCACGGCGCTGCTGGCGTGGCTGCACTCCCGCGCGCACGGTGGGCGGCACCTGCTGCGCTTCGAGGATCTGGATACCGGGCGGGTGCGCGACTGGGCGTATGACGTGACCCGCGCCGATCTGGAGTGGCTGGGCCTCGACTGGGACGAGGAGGTCATCCAGTCGCGGCGGCTGGACCCGTACCTCGCGGCCGCCGAGCGGCTGGACACCTACCCCTGCACCTGCACCCGCCGGGAGTTGCAGGCGGCCATTCAGGACAGCGCGGGCGCCCCGCACGGCGCGGAGCCGGTCTATCCCGGCACCTGCCGCGCAGGGAGTCTGTACCCGGAGCGTCCGGCGGCCCTGCGCTGGCGCGTACCTGACGCGGTGGTCTGCGCCCACGACGGGTGGCGCGGCGAGACGCTCTGCCAGCACCTCCCTTCCGAGGTAGGGGACGTGGTGCTGCGGCGCAACGACGGGGTGTTCGCGTATCACCTCGCGGTCGTGGTGGACGACGCGGCGTCGGGCGTCACGGACGTCCTGCGCGGTGAGGACCTCTGGACCGCCACGCCCCGGCAGGTGGCGCTCCAGCGGGCGCTGGGGCTGCCCACGCCCCGTTACTGGCACGTTCCGCTGATGCTGGATTTCCGGGGGGAACGGCTGGCGAAACGCGGCGGCGCCCCGCCCTTGCAGGCGCTGCGTGAGGCCGGGGACGCGCCGGGCCGGGTGCTGTCGGAACTGGCCCGCAGTCTGGGCTGGTCGGTGCCGGACGAGGTGAGCGCGGCCGACCTGCTGCCCCTGTGGCGGACTGAGCTCGGGCGGGCTGAACTTGGTACCTGACCCCACAAACTTAGATGACTTGTCTAAGTTTGCCTAACGCCCGTTCGACATGGCAGTCCTACCCTGTCAGTATGTCCCTCCAACTCCCCACCTACCCCCAGCCGGACGAACGGGGCCGCTTCGGCCGCTTCGGCGGACGGTACGTGCCCGAAACGCTCATCCCCGCCCTGGACGAACTCCAGGCCGCCTATACCGAGGCCCGGAACGACCCCGCCTTCCTGAACGAACTCGAGCGCCTCCTGAAGGACTTCGTGGGTCGCCCCAGCGGGCTGTACCTCGCCCAGCGCCTCACCGAGCACGCGGGTGGCGCGAAGATCTACCTCAAGCGCGAGGACCAGAACTACACCGGCGCGCACAAGATCAACAACTGCCTCGCGCAGGCCCTGCTCGCCAAACGCATGGGCAAGCAGCGCGTCATCGCCGAGACCGGCGCCGGGCAGCACGGCGTGGCCAGCGCCACCGCCGCCGCCCTGCTGGGCCTCGAGTGCATCGTGTACATGGGCGCCGAGGACATCCGCCGTCAGGCGCTGAACGTGTTCCGCATGAAACTCCTGGGCGCCGAGGTCCGCGAGGTGACGTCCGGCACGAGCACCCTCAAGGACGCCACGAACGAGGCCATCCGCGACTGGGTCACGAACGTCCGCGATACCTTCTACATCCTCGGCAGCGTCGTCGGGCCGCACCCGTACCCCGCGATGGTCCGCGACTTCCAGTCCATCATCGGCGAGGAGGTCAAGGTGCAGCACCAGGCCCTGGAGGGCCGCCCCGTGCCCGACGCGATCGTCGCGTGCGTGGGCGGCGGCAGCAACGCCATCGGCATCTTCGCGCCCTTCGCGTACCTGCCCGAGGACCAGCGGCCCCTCCTGATCGGCACCGAGGCCGCCGGTGAGGGCGTCGAGTCCGGCCGGCACGCCGCGAGCGTCGCCGGGGGCCGCGTCGGCGTGCTGCACGGCGCGATGATGTACCTCCTGAACGACGACGAGGGTCAGATCGTCCCCCCGCACTCCATCAGCGCGGGCCTCGACTACCCCGGCATCGGCCCCGAGCACTGCCTGTACTCCGAGACCGGCGTGGCGCAGTACGTGCCCGTCACCGACGCGCAGGCACTCGACGCCCTGCAGCTCCTGACCCGCCTGGAGGGCATCATCCCCGCGCTGGAGACCGCGCACGCCATCCACGCCGCCGTGAACCTCGCCCGCACCATGCGCCCCGACCAGACGGTCGTCGTGAACCTCTCCGGCCGCGGCGACAAGGACGTGGCCGAGGTGATGCGCCTCCTCGACCTGGGCCGCGAGCAGGACGCCGCGCCCACGCCCCGCACCCCGGAGGTGCACGCATGACCGCCACCCTGACCCCCACCACCCCGGGCGCCGCCCGACTGCACGCCGCCTTCGCCCGCGCAAAATCCGAGGGCCGCGCCGCGTTCATTCCGTTCATGACCGCCGGGTACCCCACCGCGCAGGCGTTCCCCGCCGTCGCGGACGCCCTGCTGGGGCAGGCGGACATCCTCGAGGTCGGCATTCCCTACAGTGACCCCCTGGGCGACGGGCCCACCATCCAGCGCGCCAGCGAGCAGGCCCTCGCGGGCGGCACGAGCACCCGCCACACGCTCGCGCTCGTCAGGGAACTCCGCTCGCGGCACGACACGCCCATCGTGATCATGACGTACGTGAACCCCATCTACGCCGTCGGCCCGCGTGAATTCATGCGGCTGGCGCAGGAGGCCGGGGTGGACGGCCTGATCCTTCCGGATCTGCCGCCCGACCAGGACCTGGAAATCGCGGATCTGGCCGCCGAGCACGGCATGGCCGTCACGTTCCTGATCGCGCCCACCAGCACCCCGGCGCGCGTGAAACTCGTCGCGGAGGCCTGCACCGGATTCCTGTACGCCGTCAGCGTGACCGGCGTGACCGGCACCCGCGAGGGCAGCGCCCTGAACGAGGTGCCCGCCATGCTGGCCCTGGCCCGCCAGCACGCGAAGGTGCCGGTTGCGGTGGGCTTCGGCGTGAAGGACGCCGAGACCGCCGCGCAGGTCGCGCAGGTCGCCGACGGCGTCGTGGTGGGCAGCGCGTTCATCAACGCCGTGAAGGCCGGGCAGGACGTCGGTGCCCTCGCTGCGAGCATCCGCGAGGGCTGCTCGCAGAACTGAACGCTGAAGTGACCGACGGCCCGCCCCGGTATGTGGGGGCGGGCCGTCTGCCGTGCGGTCAGGTGTGCGGTGTCGACTCGGGAGCGGGGCGGCGATGTGTCCAGGTCATCACCAGGAAGCCCAGCAGGGTCAGCGCGGCGCACACGAGGAACACGCTGCGGTACCCGAGGGTCTGCGCGACGGCGCCGCTCGTGATCCCGCTGAGCATCCCCCCGATGCTGCCGGTGTTCGCGAACATCGTGGTGGCGGCGCTGAAGCGCCCGGGCATCAGCGTCTGGAAGTACGTCATGCCCAGCCCCGCCAGGATCGCCAGCACGACCGCGCGGATGACCTGCGCGGCGATCAGCAGCGGCATGCTGTCCGCCACATACACCAGCGCGAAGTGCGCCACGAACAGCGCCATGCCCGCCGCGACCAGCGTCGGCACGCCCGGCAGGCGCCGCCACGTGACCAGCGCGATCATCACCGGGATTTCCAGCAGGGCGCACAGGCCCACCAGGAAGCCGACCTCGCCGCTCGTGCCGCGTAGCGTCTCGGTAATGAACAGGGGGAACATCGCCATGCCCATCTGCATGCTCATGCCGTACAGCACGAACGCCAGGGCGCCCAGCGCGATGGCGCGGCGCGCGGCGGGGCGGGGCGTGTCGGGCAGGTCCGGGGTGATGCCCGGCGTGGGCTGCGGGCGGCGCCCCGGCACGCGCAGCAGTGGCAGGGCCGAGAGCGCGAAGCACGCCGCGGCGCTGAGGAACACCGCCGTGTAGTTCCCGGCGCCCAGGATCACGGCGCCCAGGCCCGGGCCGACCACCCACGAGAGGCTGAACACGGCGCGCAGCAGCGTCATGGCGCGGTCGGCCAGATCGGTGGGGACGTCCTGCAGGCTGGCGCGCGCGAAGGAGAACATCTGCGGGAAAGCGGCGGCGCCCAGGGACAGCAGGCCCGCGCCGATCACGAGCAGACCCGCGAAGTGCGGCGTCACGCCGATCAGGGCGTACGCGGCCGTCCCGGCGGCCATGGTGGCCAGCACGATGGGCTTGCGGTTGGGGAGCCGGTCGGACCAGCGGGCCAGCAGCGTGGCGATGATCACGGCGCTGATGGCGTTCACGGTCAGGAAGAGGCCCAGTTGCAGGGGGCTCATGCCGGCTTTCTTTACGGCGTACAGCGCCATGTACGGCACGGCGAGGGACAGGCCGAAGCCCAGCAGGAAGCAGCTCAGGGCCAGCGGCAGGGCGTGCGGCAGGCGCAGCATGGCGCCCAGGCCGCTGCTCTGCGCGGGAGGGGCGGTGGTGGTCACAGGTTCCGTCCAAACATGGGGGTCACTGTAAACCCGCGCCCGCGCGCAGAGTGTTAGCCTCCGGCATGCCAACTGAAACGATCAAGGCGCTGCCGCCCCGCAGCGACGTCCCCCGTGAGCAGACCTGGGACATTGAGGCCCTCTACGACACGCCCGACGCCTGGTCGGCGGAGGGGGACGCCCTGGCCCGCGACCTCGGGTCGCTGTCTGCCCACGCGGGACAGCTCGGGACGCCCGGGGGGCTGCTGGCGTACCTGCGCGCCGCGAACGACCTCGAACTGCGCCTGGGCCGCTTCATGTCCTACGCCAGCATGACCGCCAGCGTGGATGGCCGCGACGCCGTGGCCGCCGCCCGCCGCGACCGCGCCTCCACCCTGGGCGCGCAGTTCGGCAGCGCTGCGGCGTTCTTCCGTCCGGAACTCCTCGCGCTGGACGACGCGCAGGTGCGCGGCTGGCTGGACACGCCGGACTTCGCCGAGCACCGCGTGCGCCTGGAGCGCATCCTGCGCGGCAAACCCCACGTCCGCAGTGCCGAGGTCGAGGAACTCCTCGGTGCCGTGCAGGCTCCCTTCGCCTCCGAGCGCGGTATTCACCCCGCGCTGGCGAACATGGACCTGCGCTTCGGCACGGCGGGCGGCGAGACCGTCACGCAGGGCAACGTGGACCGCCTGACCGCCCACCCGGACCGCGAGGTGCGCCGTGAGGCCTGGGAGGGCTACGCGGACGCGCACCTTGCCGCGCGGCACTCGCAGGCGGCGATGTACGCCACGAACGTCCGCCAGAACGTGTTCCTGGCCCGCGCGCGGAACTACCCGGACACCATCAGCGCGTCGCTGTCGCCGGACAACATCCCCACCGCCGTCGTGACGACCCTGCTCGACACGTACCGCGCGAACACGCCGGTCTGGCACCGCTACTGGCGCGTGCGCCGCGAGTGGCTGGGCCTGCCCGAACTGCGCGAGTACGACGTGAAGGCTGCGCTGGTGCCCCCCCGCGCCGTGTCCTACGAGCAGGCCGTGCAGTGGCTCGAAGGCGGCATGGCGCCCCTGGGCGAGGCCTACGTGCGCGACATGGTGCCCGGCCTGACCACCGAGCGCTGGGTGGACTACGCCGAGAACGACGGCAAACGCCAGGGCGCGTACAGCAACGGTGGCGGCCGCGTGAAGCCGTACATCTTCATGACCTGGAACGGCACCATGAACTCGTACTCCACCCTGGCGCACGAGATCGGGCACTCCATGCACTCCCTGCTCTCGCAGCGCGAACACGGGTATGGCGTGCCCCGCTACACCCTCTTCCACGCCGAGGTCGCCAGCAACTTCAACCAGGCGATGGTGAGGCAGCACCTCCTGACGCAGGCCCGCGCGGCCGGGGACACCGAGTTCGAGGTGCAGATCATCGAGGAGGCGCTGTCGAACTTCCACCGGTACTTCTTCATCATGCCGACCCTGGCGGCCTTTGAACTGGAGGCCTACCGCCGCATCGAGGCGGGCGGCACCCTCAGCGCGCCGGACCTGATCACCCTGACCGCCGACCTGCTGTCCGAGGGCTACGGGGACGGCGTCACGATGGACCGCGAGCGCAGCGGCATCCTGTGGGCGCAGTTCAGCACGCACCTGTACGCGAACTTCTACGCCTACCAGTACTCGACCGGGATCAGCGCTGCGCACCAGATTCTCGAGCAGTTCAGCGCCGATCCGGACGCCGCGCGCGAGTCGTACCTGCGCTTCCTGCGCTCGGGCGGGAGCCTGGACCCCATCGACGCCCTGCGTGAGGCAGGCGTGGACATGCTGAGCCCCGCGCCGGTCGAGGCGACCTTCCGCACCCTGGAAGGCTACGTGGCCCGCCTTGAGGAGCTGCTGGCCGTGCGCCGCTGAGAACAGACCTGGAGAGAAGGGGGCTAGGTTAATGGACACCCAGCCCCCTTCTTCTTTGTCTAATAGCAAAGAAGGCAAATTTTTCACGTCCTAGCAAAATCGTGAAACTATTCACTTATAGATCTGAAGGAAAGGCGGGGAGTGACCCCGCCCATCTCACCCGTCGGCTTACGCCTGGGGCTGCTGCTGCATCTGGGGCACGAAGCCTTCCAGCGCGGCGTAGTCGTCCTGGAAGTGCATCAGCACGCCGCCGAACAGCGTGTCGAAGGTCTCCTGGGGCATCTCGGCCAGGGTGGGGTAGAAGCCCACGTACTCCAGCCACACGTTGCCGTCCGCGTCAATGCTGCGGGCGAAGGCGCGCTCGCGGTTGCGGTCGTTCAGCATGTTCACGATCTCCGCGCGGCGGTCACCGTACTGCTTCTGGGTCACGCAGGTGACTTCCAGGCGGCTGGTGTTGTTCGGGCCGTCGTTCACGCTGACCAGCACGGCCGCGTCGCCCATCTCAAAACGCCAGCCCATGCGGATGAAGCGCTGGCCGTTGTTCTCTTCCATATCCAGCTGGACTTCCTTTTCCTTCAGGTACTTGGCCAGGGTGTCCAGGGTCAGCAGTGCCGTTTCCATCGTCATTGAAACCATCCTCCTCGGTGGGTGAAGCACATCAACTTGTCGTGTGTGGTTGAAACCCGAACGATTCTACACCGCCCGTCCCCGCCTGCGCGCGTCAGGGCCGGCTCAGGACACTCAGCGTGACCGGCGCGATCCCCTCGGAGATGATGCCCAGGGCCCGCGCCGCCTCGGTGGACAGGTCAATGACGCGCGACTGCACGCCGAACGGCCCCCGGTCATTGATCAGGACGTCCACGCTGCGGCCCGTGCGGACGTGCGTGACCCTCACCCACGTCCCGAACGGCAGGCTCAGGTGCGCGGCCGTCATGGTGGTCTGCGGGTGGTCACGCCCGCCGTAGTACACCGCCTGTCCCTGCTGGAAGACCTGCGGGGCGGCCGCCGGGGCCAGGGACGCCGCGCGGATGGTCGCGCCGCCCGGAGTCGGCACCTGAAGGACCTCGCCCACCCGGATGGTCTCACTGCGGCGCCCGTTGAGTTGCAGCAGCGCGCCCACGCTCAGGCCATGGGTGCGCGCGATTTCCCAGAGGGTATCCCCGGCCTTGACGCGGTACGTTCCGGCCTGCGCCGCGCCCAGCAGCAGGGCCGCCAGCAGCGCGGCGCGCCACTTCACAGCGTCTCCTTCGGGGAGTGGCTGAGCACCTCGTAGCCGTCCTCGGTCACGAGCACCAGATCCTCGATCCGCACGCCACCCACGCCGGGCAGGTACGCGCCGGGCTCGATGGTGATGACCATGCCGGGCTGCAGCACGTCGTCACTCGTGCCGCGCAGGCTGGGCGCCTCGTGGACCTCCAGGCCCACGCCGTGCCCCAGCGAGTGCGCGAACGCCTCGCCCAGGCCGTGCCCGGTCAGGATGTCGCGCGCCAGCCGGTCGAGGTCTGCGGTGCGCACGCCGGGTTTCACGGCGTGCACTGCGGCCTCCTCGGCCTCCAGCACGGCGCGGTACACGCGGGCCATCTCGGCGCCGGGCGTGCCCACCGCGACCGTGCGGGTCATGTCGCTGTTGTACCCGCGCAGCTGCGCGCCCATATCCACCGTCACGAGGTCGCCGTCCTGAATGACGCGGTCACTGGCCGAGCCGTGCGGCATCGCGCCGCGCGGACCGCTGGCGACGATCAGGTCGAAGGCACTCTGCGCCCCGGCGCGGCGCAGCCGCAGCTCGATCTCGGTGGCGATATCCAGTTCCCGCGCGCCCGCCACGATCAGGGGACGTACCTCGGCGAACACCTGATCGGCCAGTGCCTGGGCGTCCCGGATCGCCTGGACCTCCGCGCTGGACTTCACGGCCCGCAGGCTCTGCACCAGTCCCTGCACCGCCACCAGGGTCGCCTGCGGCCAATGGTCACGCAGGTCTTCCAGCGCGGCGACCGTCAGGTGATCGGCCTCGAAGCCCACCCGCAACCCCGCCAGCCCGGGGGCCGCGTGCTCCAGCGTGGCGGGCGGCCGCGCGATGAACGCGTCGAGCGGGGACTCCTCGGCCGCCTGCACCGTGTAGCGCGCGTCGGTGTACAGCGTCGCGGCGCTCTGCGTGACGAGCACCTTGCCGTCCTTGCCGCTGCTGAAGCCGCTCACGGCGCGGACGTTGGCGGGATCGCTGATCCACGCGGCGTCCAGTCCGGCGCGGGCCATCGCGTGGCGCAACTCCTGAAGTTGAGTCATGACAGGCAAAGTAACACGGCGCCCCTCACCTGAGCCTGACACCGCCCGTCCACGCGGGCGACCACCGCCGCTGCACCGGGACTGTTCCCCCACCGGAGACAGCCGCGCGGGGTTTTTCAAAAGTGCGCTTATACTCGTTGATCGGGACAAATGATTTCGGCCGCGTAGGTCACTCACCCCAAGGAGGGAACAGTCGTGAAACTTCACGAGTATCAGGGCAAGGAAATTCTGCGCCAGTTCGGCGTCAACGTTCAGGACGGCAAGGTCGCCCGCACCCCCGACGAAGTGCGTCAGATCGCCCGCGAGTACGGCCAGCCCGTCGTCGTGAAGGCGCAGGTGCACGTCGGCGGCCGCGGCAAGGCGGGCGGCGTGAAGTTCAGCCCCACCGAGGACAAGGCCTTCGAGAACGGCGAGAAGATCCTGGGCATGGACATCAAGGGCCTCACCGTGAACAAGGTCCTGGTCACCAAGGCCGTGGACATCGACGCCGGGACCGAGTACTACGTCGGCATGATCGTCGACCGCAACGTGCAGAGCTACACCCTGATGGCCAGCGCCGAGGGCGGCATGGAGATCGAGGAAGTGGCCGCCGCCACCCCCGAGAAGATCATCAAGCACCGCGTCGACCCCGTCACGGGCCTGCGCCCCTACGAGGCGCGCGAAGTGGCCATCAAGGCCGGCTTCAAGGGCAACCTGAACAAGATCGCCGACATGATGGTCAAGATGAGCGAGGCCGCGCTGAAGCGTGACGCCGTCCTCGTCGAGATCAACCCCCTGTTCGTCGATGAGAGCGGCACCCCGCTGGCGCTGGACACCAAGTTCGAGATCGACGACAACGCCATGTACCGCCACAAGGATCTGGCCGACTGGCGCGAACTGGAAGCCGAGCACCCCCTCGAGATCGAGGCCAGCAAGTACGGCTTCGCGTACGTGAAGCTCGAAGGCAACGTGGGCGTGCTGGGCAATGGCGCGGGCATCGTGATGACCAGCCTCGACGTCGTGAACCGCGCCGGCGCCAAGCCCGCGAACTTCCTCGACATCGGCGGCGGCGCCAAGGCTGAGGTCGTGTACAACGCCGTGAAGCTCGTCAGCAAGGACAGTGACGTCAAGGCGATCTTCATCAATATCTTCGGTGGCATCACCCGCGCCGACGAGGTCGCCAAGGGCGTCATCCAGGCGCTGAACGAGGGCATCCTCACCAAGCCCGTGCGCATGCGCATCGCGGGCACCGCCGAGGACGAGGCCAAGGCCCTCCTGGCGGACGTGAACAGCCCCCTGATCCAGATGTACCCCACCATGTTTGAGGCTGCCGACGAGGCCGCCAAGGAGGCGAACAAGTAATGGGTATCCTCGTCAATAAAGACAGCAAGGTCATCGTGCAGGGCATGACCGGCCGTGAAGGTGCGAGCCACAGCCGCGCCATGAAGGACTTCGGCACGCAGGTCGTCGCGGGCGTCACCCCCGGTAAGGGCGGCACCGACTTCGAAGGCTGGCCCGTGTTCAACAGCGTCGCGGAAGCCAAGGCCGCGACCGGCGCGAACGTCAGCATCATCTTCGTGCCCCCCGCGGGCGCCGCGGACGCCGTGCTGGAAGCCGCGCACGCCGGCATGCCCCTGATCGTCCTGATCACCGAGGGCGTGCCCACCGTGGACATGATGCGCGCCGTGCAGGAAGTCAAAACCCTGGACGCGCAGAACCGCGCCCAGGGTGGCGAGGGCATCCGCCTGATCGGCGGCAACTGCCCCGGCCTGGTCACGAACGGGGAAGCCAAGGTCGGCATCATGCCGAACAAGATCTACGCCAACCCCGGCCGCATCGGCCTGATCAGCCGCTCCGGCACCCTCACGTACGAGGCCGCCAAGCTGCTGAACGACGCGGGCATGGGCACGAGCACCACCGTCGGCATCGGCGGTGACCCCGTGATCGGCACGACCTTCGCGGACGTGCTCCCTCTGTTCGAGGCCGACCCCGACACCGACGCGGTCGTCGTGATCGGCGAGATCGGTGGCGCGGACGAGGAAGCCGCCGCCGAGTACATCGCGCAGAACATGAAGAAGCCCGTCGTGGCCTTCATCAGCGGCCGCTCGGCGCCCAAGGGCAAGCGCATGGGTCACGCCGGCGCGATCATCATGGGCGACGTCGGCACCCCCGAGAGCAAGCTCGCGGCCTTCAAGGCGGCGAACGTGCCCGTGGCCGACACCATGCCCGAGATCATTGACCTCGTGAAGCAGGCGCTGAACAAGTAAGCGCCCCTGCTGTCCAGGGAGGGCTGCCCGCGTGGGTGGCCCTCCCTGTTTGGCGTGGGGCTGGGCTGTGCGCGGCGCCGTGCTGGACGGCCGACTCCTGCTCCCAGTGTGCATGAGACCCGGGTGAACCTTGATCGTCACCTGCGGTCACATGGGCGTCAGCCCCGCGCGTAGACTGGGTGTATGAAGACCTTCACACTCGCCACTTCCCTTGTTCTGCTGGCCGCCGGTGCCGCTGACGCCCTGACGGTGCGCGGCTCGGTCGCCGGGGGGAACCTGCCACCGGACCTGCGCGTGGCCGGTGTGGTCGTGACGCCCTTCGGGCAGGTCGTGCAGGAGGTCAGCAGCGTGCCGGTCGAGAAGGGCCAGTTCAGCCTGGAATTGCCCGCGACGGCCCCCACCGCGCGGGCGCAGGTGACGCTGACGCCGCAGAACGTGAACTGGCCCGGCGTGATCGACCCGGTGCAGGTCAGCGGTCAGGCGCAGGTGGCGGAACTCAAGCTGTTCACGTACCGCGACCAGAACAACAACGGGCGCCGCGACGAGAACGAGCAGCTGCGTGAGGTGATGGCGGACGTGCGCGGCGCGAACCTGTTCGTGGTGTGGGTGAACACCGACGTGAACGTGACCGCCAGCAAGGGCTTCCAGGCAGGCCTGAAGCGCGGCTGGAACGCCTTCCTGGTGGATGTGGGCCGCGCGGTGAACGTGCAGCCCTTCGCGGATACCACGGTGGTCACGGTCCGCCTGGGGCGCTGAACGTCCGGGGGGTGGGGGAGACTCCACCCTTGACTTCCTCCCAGCCTGTAAGTAAATTGACGACATGTTGGTGGAGGTGAGTGCGTGAACAGTCAGTATGCCGTGGCGGTGCATGTGCTCAGCATCATCAGCCAGTTCCCCGAGCACGCCAGTTCGGCCGATATCGCCGCCAGCGTCGGGACCAACCCGGTCGTGATCCGGACCGTCACGGGCCTGCTGCGCCGTGCGGATCTGCTGGCCACTCAGCAGGGCGTCAGCGGCGCGCGCCTGACCCGCGACCCGCGCGACATCACCCTGCTGGACGTGTACCGCGCCGTGAACGGCGAGGCCAGCGTGTTCCGCCTGCACGAGCATCCGCACCCGGCCTGCCCGGTCGGCGCGAACATCCAGGCCACCCTGGAAGCCCGCTTCGGGTGCGCGCAGGCCGCGATGGAAGCCGAGCTGGCCCGCACGACCCTCGCGGACGTGCTGGGGGACCTGGCTGCCCGGGCAGGCTGACGTTCCTCTGCCCAACATGTAAGTGAAATCCTTACGAGTTGTTCCGCCTCTCACCCACACAGGAGTCCACCATGACCACCACACCTGCCCGCCTCATCGCCGTCACCGGCGCCACCGGCCACCTCGGCCGCCTCACCCTCCAGGCCCTCCTGGACCGGGGCGTGCCCGCCGGGAACCTCGTCGCTCTCGTCCGCGACCCTGCGAAGGCCGCCGACCTCGCCGCGCAGGGCATCCAGGTGCGCCAGGCCGACTACAGGCAGCCCGACACCCTCAGTGCCGCCCTGAACGGTGTGAACCGCCTGCTGCTCGTCTCCAGCAACGACTTCGATGACCGCGTCGGCCAGCACCGCCACGTGATCGACGCTGCCCGCGACGCCGGGGTGGACCTGATCGTGTACACCAGCATCCTGAACGCCGACCGCAGCCGTATGATCCTCGCCGGGGACCATCAGGCCACCGAGGCGCTCCTGCGCGATTCCGGCGTGCCCTTCACGCTGCTGCGCAACGGCTGGTACACCGAGAACTACGACCTCAAGGGAGCCGTGACGAATGGCGCGATCCTGGGGGCCGCCGGGAGCCACGCGCTGAACCCCGCACCCCGTCAGGACTACGCGGCGGCCGCCGCCGCCGTCCTGAGCACCGACGGGCACGCCGGGCAGACCTACGAACTCGCCGGGGACGAGGCCGTTACCCTGGCCGACCTCGCCGCCGAGGTGGCCCGCCAGAGCGGCCAGCCCGTCGCGTACCACGACCTCAGCGCCGAGGAGTACGCCCGGACCCTCGCCGGATTCGGCGTGCCCGAGGGCTTCGCGCACGTCCTGGCCGACAGCGACACCGGCATCACGCGCGGCGAACTCGCCAGCGAGAGCCGCGACCTGAGCCGACTGATCGGCCGCCCCACTACGCCCATCACGCAGACTGTGCGGGACGCCCTGACCGCCTGATCCGCCGCAGTCCAGAGTCGTGTGCGCCCGGTACAGTTGGGCGCATGCGACTCTGGATCATCCGGCACGGCGAGACGAAGGGCAATCAGGCGGGCATCCTGCGCGGCGCCAGCAGCGCGAACGACGAGATCACCGATACGGGTCACGATCAGGCGCGGGCCATGGCCGGGCGGATCGGCGGGGGAGAGCCGCGCCCGCAGGCGGTGTATGCCAGCCGGTATCGCCGCGCGCAGCAGACGGCGCAGCCCCTGGCGGAGCGCCTGGGCGTGCAGGTCACGGTCCTTCCGGGGATTCACGAGGTGGACTGCGGCGAGTGGGCGGGCGAGCCGTACTCGGCCCTGAAGCAGCATCCGGAACGCCTGGAGCTGGGCGGCGGTGAGCTGGGCTTCCGGGGGGGTGAGACGTTCCGGGAGATCGCGGCGCGGTTTGCTGCGGACGTGAACAGCCTGCCCGACAGAGATGCGGCGCTGGTGTCGCACGGTGGGATCATCCGGATCGCCCTGGCGGACCTGCTGGGCCTGGATGTCCGCGAGGTGTGGCAAGGCGGGCAATTCATGTTGAAGAACACGGATGACATCACGCTGAACAGAACGCAGAACGGCTGGCAACTTCTCACGGCATAGAGACTAATATTATCACGAATTCGATTAATCGTGAATACTTTCACTTTCTATCTTCAAAGAAAAGGGGAGGATGCCCTCCCCAATTCATCTCAGTTCTCGGACGTCGCTACGCTCAGGCCGACGTCGGCCAGCTGGCCCGGCTCGACGGGGGAAGGCGCCAGTGCCATCAGGTCCACGCCGCGGTTGTTCTTCGGGAAGGCGATGACCTCGCGGATGCTGGTCGCGCCGCTCATGACCATGATCAGGCGGTCGAAGCCCCAGGCGATCCCGCCGTGGGGGGGCGTGCCGTACTCGAGGGCGTCCATGAAGAACCCGAACTTGTCGCGGGCCTGGTCGGCGCTGAAGCCGATCGCCTGGAACATTTTCGCCTGCACGGCGGGGTCGTGGATGCGGATGCTGCCGCCGCCGACCTCGAAGCCGTTCAGGACGAGGTCGTACGCCTGCGCGCGGATTTCACCCTGGCGGTCGGTGCCGAACAGGTCCAGGTCGTCGGGGTGAGGGGCCGTGAAGGGGTGGTGCATGTACGTCCAGGTGCCGCTGTCGTCGTCGAATTCCAGCTGGGGGAACTCGGTGACCCAGGAGATGTGGAATTGCGGGCCAGCGGCGGCGAGGTCGAACAGGTCCCGCAGGGCGAGGCGGACCGCGCCCAGCGCGCCGACGGCTTTCTTCCACTCGCCGGCGGTGAACAGAAGGGTGCCGCCCTGCTCGATGCCGGTGCGGGCGATCAGTTCGGCGGCCTGCGCGGTGACGAACTTGCTGATGCCGCCGGTGAAGCCGTCGCCGTCGCGTTTGAGCCACGCGAGGCCCCCGGCGCCGTTCTGTTTGGCGATGCGTTCGAGTTCGTCGATCTGCTTGCGGGTCAGTTCGGGCGCCGCGATGACCTTGACGGCCTGCGCGGCGGCGAAGGCCTTGAACTCCCCGCCCTGGAACAGGTCGGTGACGTCCGTGAACTTCAGGTCGAAGCGCAGGTCCGGCTTGTCCGAGCCGTAGAAGTTCATGGCGTCCATGTACGCCATGCGCGGGAACGGCACGGGCAGATCGACGCCCGTCGTCTCACGGAACACGTGGGCCATCAGGCCCTCCTGGGTGCTCAGGACGTCATCGAGTTCCACGAAGCTCATCTCCATGTCGAGCTGCGTGAAGTCCGGCTGGCGGTCGGCGCGCAGGTCCTCGTCGCGGAAGCAGCGGGCCAGCTGGTAGTAGCGGTCGTACCCGGCGATCATCAGCATCTGCTTGAACAGCTGCGGGCTCTGCGGCAGCGCGTAGAACTCGCCGGGGTTCTGGCGGCTGGGCACCAGGAAGTCGCGGGCGCCCTCGGGCGTGGACTTCGTGAGCATGGGCGTCTCGACCTGCACGAAGCCCTCGCGGTCAAGGTACTCGGTGACGGCCGCGACGGCCTTGCTGCGCAGGACGAGGTTGCGCTGCATCTCCGGGCGGCGCAGGTCGAGGTACCGGAACTTCAGGCGGATGTCCTCGGCCACGCTGTCGCCCTTCTCCAGTTCGAAGGGCGTGGTCTTCGCGGTGTTCAGCACCTTAACGCGGGTGGCGATCACCTCGAAGTCCGCCAAGCCCCCCTTGCGCTGGCTCTCAGGGCGGGCCTGGTACGTGCCCTCGATCTCCGCAACGTATTCGGCGCGCAGGCGGTCCGCGTCCGCGAAGGCGGCGGAGTCCGGTTCGACCTGCACCTGTACCAGCCCGCTGCGATCACGCAGTTCCAGGAAGATCAGGCCGCCCAGGTCGCGGCGGCGGTTCACCCAGCCCTGCAGGGTGACGGTCTGCCCGGCGTGCGCGGGCGTGAGGTGGCCGATCATGGCGGTGCGTTTCATGCGTGCTCCTGAAGGAAGGCGGCGAGGTCGGCGGCGGCGAGGCTGCGCTGCTCACCGGTCTTGATGTTCTTGAGGCTGAGGGTGCCCTGCGTGACCTCGTCGGTCCCGAGGAGGGCCACCCAGTGCGCGCCGCGCCGTTCGGCGTCGCGGAAGGCGGCGGCGGGCTTCATCGCGCGGTAGGCGAATTCTGCGCGGGCGTGCGCGCGGGCGCTCATGGCGGTGCGTGCGGCGTGCGGGACATTCACCTCGTCCAGCGCGGCGACGTACAGCAGCGGCCCGGCGATCTCGGGAAGGGCCAGGCCCTCGGCCTCCAGCGCCAGCAGGAGCCGTTCCACGCCGAACGCCCAGCCGATGCCGGGAATGGTTTCCTTGCTGCCGAGTTCCTGCGCCAGTCCGTCGTAGCGGCCCCCGCCGCCCAGCGCGGACTTCGCGCCGACGCCCTCGTGGTGCAGTTCCCAGGCGGTGCGGCGGTAGTAGTCCAGGCCCCGCACGATGCTGGGGTCAATGTCGTATTCCACGCCCCACTCGGTCAGGTAGGTCTGCACGGCGCGGAAGTGCGCGCCCGCCTCCTCGCCCAGGAAGTCCAGCATGGGCTTCACGCCGAGTTCCGCGAGGAGCTCCTGATCCGAGGAGCTCTTGCTGTCCAGGATGCGCATCGGGTTGCGGGTCAGGCGGTCCTTCGAGTCGTCCGACAGGCGCTCCAGCTGCGGCGTGAACAGCTCGCGCAGGTACGTGTTGTAGCGTTCGCGGTCCTCCGGGTCGCCGATGCTGCCCAGCTTCACGCGCACGCCCGTCAGGCCCAGTTCGCGCACCACGCCCACCATCAGCGCGATGGCCTCGGCGTCCACCAGCGCGTCCGTGCTGCCCAGCACCTCGTAGTCCACCTGATGGAACTGCCGCAGACGCCCGCGCTGCTGCCGCTCCGCGCGGAACATCGGGCCGTGCGTCCACAGCTTCAGCGGTGCAGGCAGCTGCTTGAGCCCGTTCTGCAGGTACGCGCGCACGATCGCCGCCGTGCCCTCGGGCCGCAGGATGTACCCGCCGTGATCCCCGAAGTAGTACACGGTGAACATCTCCTTGCGGACGATGTCCGTGCTGCTCCCCACGCCCCGCTTGACGAGGTCCGCCTCCTCGAAAAGGGGCGTGTCGATGCGCTGCGCGCCCGCGCGTTCCAGAACGCGCCTTGCCTTCTCCACCAGCCAGCCGTGCGCCTGCGCCGAAACGTCAAGCGTGAGTTTCGGACTCAGTGCCGGAAGGTGATCCTCAGTGCCCTTGGGGCGGTTGATCGCCATAACCCGAGCAGCATAGCGCCTGCACGGCAAAAGCCCCATCCGCCGGAATGCCCACGCAGCAGGACGGCGCCGGGGGCAAGACAGGGGAGAGGGCGGCCCCCGGAAACCCGGACAGCCGCCCCCTCTGAACCGCGCCTTACTGCTTGACGCTGAACGGCAGGCCCGTGGAGCGCATCGCGCCGACCTCCACGAACAGCCAGCTGCCGCCCACCGGGGCGTCCGTGGGAATGGTCAGCACGATCTGGGTGTCAGTCCAGGACTGCACGGCCGACGGCGGAAACACGTAGCCACCCTCGCCCTGCTCATTCGCGCCCAGACGCACCTTGCCGGTACTGGGGCCACCGAGGTACCGGCCCTGAATCGTCACGGTGCCGCCGCGCGCGGTGCCTTCCGACGCCTTGATGAGCACCGGGGTGACCGTGACCATCTGGGACGCGCCCTGCTGGGCAGGCGCACAGGCCACCAGCCCCCCAGCAATCAGTAAAGAAGCAACAAAGAAACGCAGCATGTCCTTTCCTCCGTGCAGGCAGTCTAATACATGAGATGACAGGCGACGTCCCCACCCCCAGCGGTCCCCGCACCGGCACCCGCGTCCTCGTGGTGTTCAACCCCAAGAGCGGCAGCGGCGACAGTGAACTGCCGCAGTTCATTCAGCTGCTGCGCCAGAGCGGCGCCGAGGTCGTGGAGCGTGAGCTTCAGAAAGACACGCCCATGAGTGACTACGTCACGGACCTCGACCAGTTCACGTACCTCGTCGGGGCAGGCGGCGATGGCACCGTCAGCAGCCTCGCGTACGCCGCGCAGTACAAGAACGTCCCCATGCTGGCCTTCCCGGCGGGGACGGCCAATCTGATCGCGCAGAACCTCGACCTGCCGCACGACGCGGCGGGACTGGCAGCCATCGTCCGTGATGGCCACAGCCTGCGCGTCGACATGGGCGAGATCGAGGTGCAGGGCGAGAAGAGCGGCTTCTGCATGCTCGCCGGTGCCGGTGCGGACGCCAGCATGATCCGCGACAGCGAAGAACTCAAGGACCGCTTCGGAGCCATGGCGTATGTCATGAGCGCCATGAAGCAGCTGAACCCGAAGAAGACCACCTTCCACCTGAAGATCGACGGGGAGGCGCGGGAGTTCGAGGGGATCGGCGTCATGATCGCCAACTTCGGCATGGCGAACTACCGGCTGCCCATCACGAACGACATCAGCCCCAGCGACGGCCGTTTCACGGTCATCCTGATGAAGGCCGGGAACCTGATGCGGCTCCTGCCGAACCTGATCGATTCGGTGCGGGCCAAACTGAATCTGGGTGATCCCATGTTCAGCGGCAACCTGGAGACCATTGAGGCCCGCACCGTGGAGGTGGACGCGGCCGAGCCGTTCCCGCTCCAGTACGATGGGGAACTGCACGTGGAGACCACGCCGTTCAAGGCGCGCATCCTGCCGGGCGCCATCCGGTTCCTCACCGCCGCGAAGCGGGACGATCTGGAAACCTGACCGGCCAGTACCGTTGAAATGACCGCCGAGGCTCCTGCCCAGGCGGTCATTTCCGTGTTTTCAAAAAATCGCGTGCAGAACGGCCAAAACCGCGCGAGCTCACAGGAAGCCCAGGAAGGCCCCGGCAAGACCGCCCGAGGGGTACAACACCTACCGGAACGCCTCGACCGCGTCGGCCAGATCGTCCTCCGGAAGTTCCACGTACCGCCGCGTCGTATCCACCTGCTCGTGCCCCAGGAATCCCGCCACCCGCGTGAAATCTTTGACTGCCGCGTACAGCTGCGTCCCCGCGTACTTGCGTCCGGCATGAAAGCCCCGGAACTCATGGGCCCGCCCACACTGCAGGGCGAGACGCTGGAGCCGCTCATACGCCGTGGAATACGCCCGCCACGGCAGCACGTACCCCTGTGGCGCCGGACCCGACCCGGCCCGTAACGCTTCCAGCGCCTCGCGCAGCCGACCGCTCAGCGGCACGAACCGCGCCTTGTCGCCCTTGCCGTGCGCGACGAGCAGGCGCCGCCCCGGCAGATTCACGTGCGCCCACTCGACCGACAGCGCCTCCGCGATCCGCAGGCCCGCATGCGTGAGCAGCAGCAGCAGCGCCGCCTCGCGGGGATCGGCCACCTCCAGCATCGCCTGCACGAAATCCGCCCGGTACGGCGGGTTCTTCACCACGCCCTTCGTGCGGTCCTTGGGGCGCTTCACGTCCGCGAACGGGTCGGCGTCCGTCGCGCCCGCCCAGCGCAGCGCCCGGTACAGCGCGCCTGCCGCCGCCACGCGCGCCTGCACCGTGGCCGGCTTGAGGCCCGAGGCGGTCAGGGCCGCCACGTACAGGCCCGGCTCGCGCCGCCCGGGGTGCAGCAGATTCCAGGCGTTCGAGGTGGCGTGCCCCAGCAGGACCTCGACGCCCTTGCGGTACGCGCGCAGCGTGTGCGGGCTGAGGCGCACGCCCGCACTGGTGTCACTGCTGAGGTACGCCAGGGTCAGGGACCACAGGTCCTCGAAGGCCTTGTCCCGGGCGGCGGTGATGGCGCGGACCCGCAGGGCCTCGTCGGTGAGGCCAGCGAGCGCGCGGGCCTGGGCGAGGCGGTCACCGACATAGGGCGTGATTTCGGACATCCGCGCCGATGATAACATGCCTTATCAACGGAGATCGATTGAAGTCAGGATATGGGTGCCGCCGCCAACACTCAGAACATCCGTTCCCGCCGCGTGACCCCGAACCCGATCATGCCCAGCGCAAGCACCAGCGCGGGCCAGTCCCCCACCCGGACGTACAGCGTCGTCCCGCTCAGCAATCTGGGGCGCACGTCCAGCGTCTGAAGCTGCTCGCCACTCTGCACGAGCTGCACCGGCTGCCCCAGGTCGTTCACCGCGCCCGCCACGCCGTTGTTCACGCTCCGCACCAGCCAGCGCCGAGTCTCGATGGCGCGCACCCGGCCCATGTTGAAGTGCTGCTGCACGCCCCAGCCCTTGTACCAGCCGTCGTTGCTGGGATTCACGAGCACCTGCGCGCCCTGTCCGGCCAGCGCCCGCGCCACCCGGGGAAACACGCTGTCATAGCAGATGTACGCACCGTACAGCACGCCGTTCAGACTCAGAGGTGTGGGCTGGGCATTAGGGCGAAGGTTGGGAACGGCGAACCCGAGTGGGGTCAGGATCATCCGGTAGATCGGGCCGAGAACGGGCTGGAACGGGAATTCCTCGCCGAAGGGAACGAGTTTGGTCTTGTCGCTGCGACTGACGATGCGACCAGCCGCGTCGAGTGTAACGGCCGTATTGTATTCGCGCGGCTCTGCCAGCGGATGGGCTGGATCGGTCCTGAAATCGTATCCGCCCGCGCCGCTGATGCCGGGACCGGGAAAGTCCGCGCGGGTATCAGGCGGACCGGGGTACGTGATGGCGGTCTCGCTCCAGACGACGACGCTTCCGGCGGGACGGTCAAGACTGGCCGCACGCGTCTGGGCGAACTGCTCGTCTGGAGTGAGCGCGCCGCTTGCGCGCGCGAAGGAGTCGAACGTGACGCGCATGACCCGCATCGGCTGTTCCGGTCCGGTGCCGGGCGTGCGGGTCAGGCCGTACCCCAGGGCGGCGGCCCAGGCGACCGCGGCGAGCAGCGCGGGAGCCAGGGGGCGTCTCCCCTGCTGCCCTTCGGCCCAGGCGTGAGCGAGGCTGGCGGCGGTGAAGGTCACGAGGACGCTGCCCAGCAGCACGCCGCCCAGGTCCGCGATCTGGATAGCGGGGGTGGGCAGCAGCGTGTACCCCAGGGTGGGCCAGGGGAAGGCGAGGGGGCCGAGGAAGCGCAGCCACTCGAGAATCACCCACGCGCCGGCCAGCGTCCAGATGCGCCCGGTGCGGGTACGGGTGACGCTGGTGGCGAGGAACGCGGCGACCGCCAGGAACGCGCCCTCCAGCGCGAACAGGACGAGAACCAGGGGGGCTGCGCCGAGCAGCTGGTGCAGGAACGCGCCCAGCCACCACAGGTGCAGGCCGAAGTAGCCGAAACCCACCCAGAAGGCCCGTCCGGCGGCCTGCTTCGGGGTGGCGGCAGCGGCGATGAACGGCAGGATCAGCGCCAGGGGAATGAAGGCTGCCCAGCTCCAGGGCAGCGGGAGACCGCAGGCGGCAAGCAGGAGGCCGAGCAGGAGGCCGGTGGCGGGGGTGGGCATTGCCCGCCACTATAGGGGCCGCCGGGGGGGATGCCTGGGCGAATTGTGCCGTTTTGCTCTAGGATGAACGAACCTTGAGACTGGCGTTTATCAGTGACATTCACGGGAACATTCACGCATTGACGGCGGTGAAGCGGTTTCTGTCGGAAAATATCGTGAATCAGGTGATCGTCGTGGGCGACCTGGTGGGGTACGGCGCGAGCCCCGGGCCCGTGATCGATTTCGTGAAACGCGAAGGCTGGACGGTGGGGCTGGGCTCCAGCGACATGCGTGTCGCGATGGACATGGGGGACCGCGCGGACCGCAAGGGCGTGGCGGATCAGGTGCTGACCTGGACGAAGAAGATGCTCACGCCCGAGCAGGTCGACTTCCTGCGCCGCCTGCCGCCGGGGGGCCGACTGATGACGCCGGTGGGCCGCGTGCGGTTCTTCCATGGCAGTCCGCACGATCCCGAGCAGCGGCTGGATCTCATGGCGGCGGAGCGGGAACTGGAGGCGCTGGCGGACTCGCTGGGGTCGCGGGTGATCATTGTCGGTGGGACGCACGTGCCGTTCATGCGCGTGGTCGGCGAGACGACCTTCGTGGATCCGGGGAGTGTGGGGCTGACGCTGAATCACGAGCCGGGCGCGGACGTGGTGATCGTGGACTGCGTGGGCCGCAAGCCGAAGGTGTCGCTGCACAAGGTGACGTACGATTTCGCGTCGAGTGCGTTCGACATCATGGCGTGGAACCTGCCGCCGGTGATCGCGGACGTGATCCGCACGGGCCGCATGGGTTGACGCGACGCTTGTGAACGTGGCGGGCCGCCCCGGTGCTGGGTGGCCCGCCACGTTCATACCGCTCAGGCGGGAACAGGCACAGCTTCCTGGGTGGGGAGTTCCAGGCTGGCCAGGAACCGCTCGGCGAGGCCACGTGCCCCGAGCAGGTCTTCCAGGGCGCGCATGAGGGTCAGGTAGGGTCCGGGGCGGGCCGTCTCGCCCATCAGGCCCAGGCGCCAGATCTGGCCTGCGGTGGGGCCCAGGCCTCCCGTGACGCTGATGTGCCGCTCCCGCAGGGCCTTGCGCACGCCCGCGTCGTCGAAGCCTTCGGGGAGACGCAGGGCGAGGACGGTGGGCAGGCGGTCCTCGGGGCGGCGCACGTAGGGCGTAAAGCCCAGGGGTGCCAGGGCCATCTGAAGGGCTGTTCCGACCTGCTGCACGCGGGCCTGGCGGTGGTCCAGGCCCTCGTCGAGAGCGGCGCGCAGCGCGGCGTGCAGCGCATAGTGCAGGTTGACGGGCACCGTGTGGTGGTAGGAGTGGTCCTCCCAGTAATCGCGCAGGCCCTGGAAGTCGCAGTACCACAGCGGCGTGGGGGTGCGCCGGGCCTGGAAGCGGGCAAAGGCCCGGTCGCTGATGGCGACCGGCGCGAGGCCGGGGGGGGCGCTGAGGCATTTCTGCGCGCCGGTGTAGGCGTAGTCCACGCCCCACTGGGCCATCTGGAAGGGTTCCATGCCGGCGGTGGTGACGGCGTCCACGGTGAGCAGGGCGCCGCTCTGGCGGACGAGGCGGGCGATCTCGGGCACGGGGTTCAGGACGCCGGTGCTCGTCTCGCCGTGGACGACGGCGACCATCCTGGCCCCGTCGAGGTGCGCGGCGACGTCATCTGGGTTGATGGCCTCGCCCAGGGGCGCGGTGACGAGGCGGACGCGGGCGCCGTAGCGGGTGGCCATCTCAGCCATACGGTGACCGAAGGAGCCGTTCGCGCACACGAGCACGTCGTCCCCCGCCTCGACGAGGTTCGCGAAGCCCGCTTCCATGCCGAGGCTGCCGGTGCCGGCGAGCAGGGCCGTGAAGGTGGTGGCGTCGGTGCCGTACATGACGCGCAGGTCAGCCTGGATCTCGCGGTTCAGGGCGAACACCTCGGGGTCCATGTGGCCGAGCATGGGGCGCGTGAGGGCCTGCATCGCCCGCGGATGGATCGGGGTGGGGCCGGGGGTCAGCAGGGTGTGCTCGGGGGTGGCGTCCAGCATGGCGGTCAGCCTACCGGATCGGTTCGATTTTCGCAATATCGTTGCGGAAGGTCGCCTCCTGAGATGTTTAGATTTTATTTCATTGCTTTTATATACCTAAAATATGGACTTGATTGCGAAAAACCTGGATATCTCGCGCCTGGGGAAGCAGTGGCCGGGGAACTTTCCACAATCCGGCGCGCCCGGCTCGCCGTAGAGTGTCCGGCATGCCCAGCCACCCTCCCCTGCGCGCGGTCCTGTTCGACCGGGACGACACCATCGCCTTCACCGACCCCGGCGTGTACCGCGAGGCCGCGCTGTGGGGCCAGGCGACCTTCGGCCTGGACGCCCGCACCTTCGGGGAGGCCCTGCGCGAGCAGTGGAACCGCCGCGCGCTGGACTGGTGGGATCTGCGCACCCAGGCGCAGGAGGACGACTTCTGGCAGGCCTACGCGGCGGAGCTCGCGGGCATCCTGGGTCTGACGGACGACCAGGCGGCGCAGCTCATGGCGCGCTGGCCGTACGAGGCGTACATGAAGCCCGTCGCGAACGCCCGCGAGGTCCTCCAGGCCCTGCGGGACCGGGGCCTGAAGATCGGGGTGCTCAGCAATACCCTGCCCAGCATCGACCGCACCCTGCAGTTCGTGGGTCTGGACGATCTGGTGGACGTGGCGGTCGCGACCTGCGTGGTCGGTACGCACAAGCCGGAAGCCGGGGCGTACGAGTACGCGGCGGACGCGCTGGGTGTCCGTCCCGAGGAAGTGCTGTTCGTGGACGACAAGCCCGAGAATGTGCAGGCCGCCCAGGCGCTGGGCATGCACGCCCTGCTGATCGACCTCGGCGGTGACCATCCGGAGGCCATTCATGACCTCGCGCAGGTGCTGGACACCGTCGAGGGACTGGAGGTCGCGTGCTGATCGACGGGCACCTGGATCTCGCGTTCAACGCCCTGAACGGCCGTGACCTGACCCTCCCGCTGGAGGCGCTGCGCGCGGCGGACCCCGTCGCGGACGAGACGGCCACCGTCAGCCTGCCCGAACTGCGCGCGGCGGGCGTGCGCGTCTGCTTCGGGACGCTGTTCGCCCTGCCGCACGGGGCAGGCAGTCCGGGCGGATACAGTGACCATGCGGGCGCGCGGGCGCAGGCGCTGGCGCAACTGGACACGTACCACCGCTGGCAGGACGCGGGACTCATCCGCCTGCTGCGCTCGCGCGAGGAGGTCGTCGCCCATCTGCGGGGCGGGGACGACGCCACCGGCGTGGTGCTCCTGATGGAGGGCGCCGATCCGATCCGGGACGCGGACGACCTGCCGTTCTGGACAGAGCGGGGCGTGCGCGTGATCGGTCCGGCGTGGGGCCGCACCCGCTTTGCGGGCGGCACGGACGCCCCGGGGCCCCTCACGCCGCTGGGACGTGACCTCGTGCAGGCCATGCGCGACCTGCACGTGACCCTGGACGCCTCGCACCTCGATGACGCGTCGTTCTGGGAGGCGCTGGAGATCGGCCCGCAGGTGATCGCCACGCACGCCAACAGCCGCGCCCTGGTGCCCGGCAACCGTCACCTGACCGACGACATGGCCCGGGCCGTCGCGCAGGCGGGCGGCGTGATCGGACTGGTGTTCCTCAACCGTTTCATCCGCCCCCTGCCCGAGGGCAGCGTGGACCCGGTGCCCCTGGGCGAACTCGCCGCACACGCCCGGCACTACGCGTCCCTGGTCGGCTGGGAGCACGTCGCGCTCGGCACGGACCTGGACGGCGGGTTCGGGGCCGAGAAGACCCCGGCGGGCGTGGACCGCTACATGGACGTGCCCGCCTTCCTGAATGACCTGCCAGCCGAAGCGCGGGACGGCGTGGCGGGGAGCAACTGGGCACGCTGGCTCACGCACCGCCTGTAACCGGCGTCAGGCGGGCGGCCACGCGTGCCGCAGGTCCTCCGACGGGATGGCCGCGTGCGTCACCGCGTCCCCACCCGCCCCGTTCAGGAAGCGCCGGACCAGTTCGAACCCCAGGGCGTACCCACCCCAGCGGGGCAGGTCCTGCGCGGCGGACCCCATGAACCACGCGTGATAATCGTACGGACCGTCCAGCTGCGCCTGCGCCCGCCTCCACAGCCCGTGCAGGTCGGTGGTGGGGCGGGCGTACAGGGGCACCTCGCCGCGCTCCCCGGCCTCGAAGTGCAGGGCGAGTCCCTCGAACACCAGGGCGCCGAGCAGCGTCCCCAGGTCTGCGTGCCGCCAGCGCCGCGCGTGATGCAGTTCGTGCGCGAGCGTCGCGGGCAGTTCCCGCCGCCACCCGGCCCGGAAGTGCGGACTGCCCGGCGTCACGGCAATGTGGACGCTGTGGCCGTCCGGGGCGTTCCCGACCAGTCCCGTCTCGGGAATCGTCCAGGGACTGGTGTACAGCACGGCGTCCACGCCGTCCAGTTCCAGCTGGTCCGCGAGACGCAGGAAGGCGCTCCGCCCGACCTCCTCGATGTGCGGGGCGAGGTCGGGCGGGAGTTGTCCCCCGGCGTTCAGCAGGTGAAAGAGGTTCGGGAGGGGGTTCGGGCGCATGGGGCGTCCAGCGTCTCACGGGAGGGGGGGCGCGGTCTGCTCATGTGACCGCGCCCCCCCTCTCCCCGCGTTACTTGATGGTCTTCTGCATCGTCTTGACGGCCGTGTCGAGCAGCGCGGCGTAGTTCTGGTCCGCTTTCTGCACGCTGGTATCCACGGCGGTGCTCCAGGGGCCCCACACCTGTCCCATCTCGGGGATGTTCGGCATGGGGGTGCCGCCGCTGATCACGCGGCCGAAGCCACTCACGACCGAGTTGCTCGCGAGGCGTACGCGGACGCCCAGGTTCACGGGAATGCGGCCGCCCGCCTGGTTGAAGGAGAGCTGCGCGACGCTCGTGACCAGCCCCTCGGCGAAGGCGGCCGCGGCGGGCTTCTGGGTGCCGTAGGCGTTGAGTACGACGCCCTGCACGCCCACGAAGGGACTCCACTTGCCGGTCGCGCCGGGGGGGGTGGGGAACGTGGCGATGCCGTAGTTGATGCCGGCCTTCTTGATGTCCCCCATGTCCCAGGGGCCGGTGACGATCATGGCGGCGTTGCCTTTCAGGAAGGCGGCCTTGACCTTGTCGCCGGTCGTGCCGGCGGGCACCAGCTTGTCCTTGAAGCGCAGGTCGTTCATCAGGGCCAGGGCCTTGCTGGCGCCGCTGCTGTTCAGGCCGATGTCCCGGGGGTCCAGGGTGCCGCCGCTGTCGCCGAACACGTACGCGCCGTACGCGCTGAAGAACCCGTAGTTCATGTAGGCGTTGCTGAGGTCGGTCAGGAAGCCGTAGCGGCCTGCGCTGGCGTCGGTGTTCTTGCGGGCAGCTTTCATGAAGTCGGCCCAGGTGGCGGGGGCGGTCGGGACGAGTTTCTTGTTGTAGACCAGCGCGACGCTCTCGGCGAACATGGGCAGGCCGTACAGTTTGCCGCTGACCGTCAGGGCGCGCACGGTGGTCTGGTCGACCTCGCCGCGGCGGGTGACGTAGGCGTCCATGGGTTCGATGACCCCGGCCTTGGCGAGCTGGCCGATGCGGTCCTGCGGGAGGGTCACGATCACGTCCGGGCCCGCGCTCTGCTTGGCGGTCTTGAGGAACTGGTCGACGATCTTGTCCAGCGGGACGTTCACGAGCTTGACGGTGTTGCCGCTGAT
>CALPYF020000007.1 GCA_943327755.2 Deinococcus hopiensis KR-140 | reverse complement strand
GTGATGTGGGGGTGTGTCGCTGGGCTCGTCAATCTCCGTTGGCAACGCCGCCACCACCTCTGCACACCCTGAGTGCAGGGACAGATCAGTGGGGAGCCGATTCACGGCTCCCCACTGATCCTTCAACTACTGCGCAACAGGTCTTCAGGGCGTGAGACACGTATCGCCGCCGCGAACACGGTGTAGAGCAGCAGATTCATGGGACGCTCCAGCATCTGCTGCTCCAGGTCACGCAGGGTGCCGGAGTCGGGCCAGACCAGGACACTGCGCGCAATCCGCTGCAGCGCGGTAACGACATGGGGATCGAGTTCGCCCTGCCCGTGCAAGATGGCGGCACCCAGCGCCTCACCGACGGGTCGCGTCAGGGCGTCACACTCTGCGATTGCGGCCATCCAGGTGGGGCCGTTGCTGAGCCCGCTCTTCACTGCCGGTGTGGCAGCGAACTGCTTGAAGGCCTGCACGAAGGTCAGCACTTCTCGGTTCAGGGCTTGAAGCACGGCCCCCTGGCGCGTTCCGTACTCAGCGCGGATTTTTGCTGCCGTGGACACGCCCGGCGCATCTATCGCCGGCAGCCCGGCGTGCACCGCCTGACTCATCAGCAACTGGTCCAACCGTGCAGTCAGGTTCGTGTGGAGTCCCTGCAGCGCGTTCAGCTCCGTCTGAAGGGGATGGGTGTGGCGCGCCACCTGCTTCCCCAGCACACGCACAAAGTCTTCCGGACCAGCCTTCGCTTTCGTGTCTCCCTTCCGCACCCACCAGTCTCCAGGGTTTGCCCGGCCGGCCTGGCGAATCATCATGTGCGGCTGCTGGATGGACGGGGGAATCTGGATGGCAGCGTAGATCTGCTCCTGGTAGTTCAGGGGATGCACCACGCGCACGGGCACATGGGGCGAGACGTACGTACTCAGCAGTTGATTCAGGTTGGCACTGAACTTGTCCCTGTCGAAGTCAGCGGGGAGTCCGTGAAATGCGCGCTCGTTGTCAAAACCGATGATCAGGTAACCAGCCCCGTCGAAATAGTCGTCATCGGTGTTCACGATGGACAGGATGTCGACCAGAAGTTCGCCAAGGGCCTCCCCTTTGAAGCTGATTTCCCGCTTGAAATCAAGCTTGCTGCCTTCGACACCCTGATTGATGGCGGCATTTAACGTGGCTTCGAGGTCGTCTGGGAGGTAGGTGCCCGTCATGCCCGCACGCTACCAGCAGTGTGGGCAGCCGCGCCGTGCATATGCGCAGGATCTCCCGCTGTCCGCTCCGCTACCCTGCGGCATGACGACGCCCAGCTGCGTGTTGTGCAGTACGCCCTTTCGGCCACATGGACCCGCGCGGCTCTCCCGGGAACACATCATCCCCGCCGGTCTCGGGGGACAGTGGGTTGCGGCGGACCTCCTGTGCAAGGCCTGCAACAGTCTCCTCGGCTCGGACATCGACGCGCACCTGGTGCGGTGGGCCACGCCCATCGTGTCGCTCCTGTACATCCGCCACGCCCGGGAGGGCCACGTGGTCTCCTACGACTTCGAGGTGGACGGGGTGCGGTACCGGCACCACGCCCACTCAGGCACCCTCACGCCGGTGGGCTTCGACTTCTCCGCCGATCCCCTGGAAGCGACCGGCGCGGTCGGGCAGGAGAAACACATCGAGAAATCGCTGGTGGGCGCCGCGGGTGACCGACCGGGCGAAGTCCAGTTCTCGTACCCGGAGTCGCCTGCGGTGACGGTGCCCGTCGAGCTTGACGTGACACTCCCGGAGCCGGGTCAGCGGCGCGCGCTGGCGAAGATCGCGTACCTGGGCACCGCGGCGCTGCTGGGCCCGGCCGCCTTCTCGCAGGTGGACGCGGGTGAGCTGCGCGCGGCCGTGTTGGGGCGCCGCAGCCCTGGGGTGATTGTCGCGCCCCGCGGCGCGACAGAGGCCCTGCGGCGCATGGGGCACGGCGTGAGCCTGCATCTCCTGCCGGACGGCCGCCTGGGCGCCCTGGTGATTCTCTTCGGCACCCTGCGGTACCTGGTGCCGGTCGGGCTGAGCCGCGCGCTCCTGCCGGCGCCGCTGCCCGCCATGATCACGCGGCCCCTCGTGACCGAAGAGGACGTCCACGCCGGGATCGCCCCGCCCGCGCCGCTGAACTTCAGCGCGGATCTGGCCCGGATGCTCGGGGACTTCCGCGTGGACTTCGCGGCCGCGCAGCGGGAAGCCCAGCACTGGGGCGTCCTGCGCCGGGCGTGGTACGCCCTGCAGGTGGGTGGGGATCCGTTCACGCCCGGCTGGGATGACGCGCTGACGCCCGCGCAGCGGGAGGCCTTCGAGGCTCACGTGGAACGGGAATCCGAGGCGCTCCGGGCGCAGGCAGCCGCTGACGCCCGGTAGGCGCCCCGGTCTGGCCCGCGCGGCCACGTGAAGACCGCCGCCCTCCCCAGGGCGGCGGTCTCATCGGTCGCGGGGCGAGTTCTCCGCTCCGGCCCCCGCGCGCTCACAGTACCCCGCTCAGCGCGGGGGGCGCAGGGCGGGCGCCGGGCGGAACAGCACCTTCTTGCTGGCGGGCCGCACGGTGGGCTCGCCTGCCCGCACGCCGGTGAGCTCGGGCGTGGCCTTGACCTTGAACAGGCCCAGGCGGTGCAGGGTGACGGCGCGCCCGCCGCGCAGGGCCGTCACGACGCTGCTGAGAAGCGCGTCGACGGCCGCGCGGGCCTGCTCGTCACTGAGGGTGGTGCGCTGCGCGACCTGCCGCGCGAGCTCCTGAACGGTCACGGTGCCGGGCTACGTCATGTGCGTCCTCCTGCGGGCGGCGCGGCGGGCATACTGCCGCGCGTGCCCCGACTGCTGCTGCTGCTTTTCCTGACGGCCTGCGCCGCCCGCCCCGCCACGTTCACGCCGGGCACCTTGCTGACCCTGGTGCCGGACGCCTCGGTGGGCTGCGGGGACGGGTGCTTCCTGGGCACGCGCCTGTCCCCGGAGGAGATCGCCGCGAACGCCCAGGCGCTCGGCGCGGACTTCACGCTGCGGGACGTGGCGGGCACCCGCTTCATCGAGGACGGGGCCGGGCAGGCGTTCGTGGTGGATTCTCCCCTGGCGGCCGTGTTCGAGGGGCGCCGGTCGGTGCCGGTCCCGGTGCGGTCCGAGACGTCCAGGGAACCGTTCTGGTGGCCGGTGGCGGACGTGGAAGCGCGCGCCGCGGCGGACGCCATGACGCCCCTGGGGCTGTACCGGCTGCTGAATCTGTCGTACGACACACCCTGCACGGATGACGACGGCTCCGGCTGCTTCGGGTTCACGCCCATGAACCCCTCGACGGTCGCGGCGCGCCTCTCGGCCGTGACCGGCACGCCGGTCGCGTTCGATCCGCGCGGTGACGAGTGGGAATTCGCGACGGAAGCCGTGCGCGTGACGATGCAGGAGTCCTGGTCGGGCTGGAGCGTCATGATCCAGCGCCCCTGACGCTCCGCACGAGCCGCTGGTCGGCGGCGCTCAGTGCGCCGCGCGCGAGGTCGCTGAGCAGCTGCTCACGCCGCGCCTGCACGCGGGGGTCCACCTGGGCGGCCGCGAGGATCCGGGCGTGCCAGCGGTTCGCCGCGGCCGCCTGGGCGAGCGCGTCGCGGTCCTCGCGGATCGCGCGGGCCAGGAACGGGTCGGGCCAGGTGGGCACGCACTCGCCCGTGACGCGCAGCGCCGCGCCGCTGACCACATGCCGGAGCGTGAAGCGGTAGCGGGCCTGGGTGCGGCCGCACACGTCACACGCGCCCTGCCCGTCTGGAATGACCTCCCGCTCCCCGTGGTACGCCCACTGCCGCACGAGGTCGGCGCCCTGCGCCGGGGCGCTGTGGGGGCGCAGGGCGTCCAGGAACAGCCGCACGCGGCGCTGGTCGCGCGCGTCGGGCCAGTCGCGCGTCCGGCCGTCGATGAGCGTGCCGCGCAGGTCCAGGTCCGTGAGGTTCAGGCGGCCCGCGCGCCGCTGGGTGGCGCTGACCCGCACGTCCGTCCAGGGGGCGGGCACGCGGATGAACGCCCCGCTCCCCTCGAGCACCACCCGGAGTTCCTGGGTGGACTGGTCGAGGTGGTACACGCTGCCGGTGACCCACGCGCCGCCGACGCGCACGTCGACGCGGCTGCGCAGTTCAGGCTTCGCTGGGTTCATAGTCGCTCAGGTCGGTGCGGCCGGTCAGGGCGTCGGCCAGCAGCTTGAGGCCCAGGACCTGCAGGCCACTGCCGCAGATGACGTACGTCCACTTCAGGACGGCCAGGGCGGTGGGCGCGTGCTCGCTGGGCAGGGCGGTGAGTCCGGCGGTGAGCAGGGACCCGACCAGGGACACGGTGGCGGCGTTCATGAAGACCTGCGCCCTGGCGCGGGCGGCGGGGAAGATCCGGGCGGTTTCGGCGCCGGCGGCGACGACGGCGCTCAGGAGGGCTACCTGGAGGCTCACGGCGATGAGCGTGACGTGCAGGGGCGGCAGGGTGCTGGTCAGGTCGGGCATGTGGGGTGCTCCTGTGGGGGTGGGGTGTGCAGGTCGCCGCGGGCCTGCCGCCAGGTCCAGACGTGCGGGCAGAGGTCGGTCTGGGCGCTGAACGCGCCGGGGTGCCGGTCACTCCAGGTGATGGCGACGCCGCGCGTGGTGAGGTACTCGGCGAATTCGGCCTGCTCGGCGGGCGTGTGGGGCCCGGGGACGGCGTACGGGTGGCGCAGCTGCTCGCGCAGGGCCGCGCTTGCCTGCGCGGTGGGATGGCGCCCAGGGGGGTTCGCAGGGGGCATTGTGGGGTGCTCCTGGTCGTGGGGTGGCCCGGGTGGGCGGCTTCAGGATACGTCGCGTGGGGGCGGGTGCGCCCCCCAGCGGCCGGGGGGCGCCGGGGGGTCAGCGCAGGTCGCGCAGGAGGCGCTGGTAGGCGGCCTCGGCGTCGCCGCTGGGCTCGGGTTCCGCGTCGCTCACGCCCAGGAGGCGGGCGAGGTCGTGCAGGCCCTCTTCAAGGGTGGTGGTCTTGATGCGGGGGGGCTGGCCGGGCAGGTCGATGATCAGGTGCATGGTCATGGGGCTCCTTCGCCGGGAGTCTTGCCGCTCCCAACTGCTCAGAGTTTACCACGAATAGTGCAGAATTGGCAAGATGGCACAGCGGTTTTTTTCTCCGCCCAGTGCTGATTCTCGTTCAATCCATCCTCGCAAGACGTCACCGCCTTGCCATACTCCAAGGCATGCATCCCAACGCACTCAAGACCATCGCCGATCAGATCACCGCGTTGACCCAGGGACTCGACCGGGAATTGACCCTGGAGGACCAACTGGCCAATGACCCAAGGCTGCGCTCAGTGACCGAGGAGCTCTCCGCGACGCTGCCCTGGTCGACCCGCGCAACTCGCGCTGATGCCCGCGCCCTCGTGCTGCAACTGGCGCGGGGCGTTGCCACAGGACTGAACCGTGCAGACCTTGAAAAGGAGATCACGGCTGCCGAGACCCAACTGAATGCCTCGCCCCCGCGTCTTCTGGTCACGCCCGTGCACGGGCTGCTCGTCATCCCCCCACTCCGCATGGGGCCCGTCACCTTCCAGTACCTGGACGACCCGGCGATCACTGCACTCGTGAACGCGCAATTCGGTGTACCTTCCCCCGACACACCACATCTTCAGCAGGTCCTCAGAAACGACGTCCTTCAGACGCTGCGGCAGCTCAGGAACGCGACGGTGAGTCTGTACGGGGCCAGTGGCACAGACGCCCGCTTGAGGCATGACGCCATCACGGCCACCCGGACCGCCCTTCATCTCCTCCGCGGCCTGACGATGCTGACCC
The DNA here is from genome assembly GCA_943327755.2 of Deinococcus hopiensis KR-140. Classification (GTDB taxonomy): domain Bacteria; phylum Deinococcota; class Deinococci; order Deinococcales; family Deinococcaceae; genus Deinococcus; species Deinococcus hopiensis_A. Next base: position 126,188 of record CALPYF020000007.1, on the reverse strand, counting down.
ACGACTTTCCCCAGGACGTCGACCTGAGTGCGTCCGGTGACGAACGGATCGGCGAGCACATCTCACTGATGCTTGAGGCGCGGGGCATGTCCGTCAGTCAGCGGCCGCTTGATCACGTCGAGATTGATGAACTTCGGTTGGAGCAGGTCTCCCCTGCGAGCTTCGAGGGACTGGTCCTCGCGCAGCTGCCCGCCCTTCTCGCACAGGACCGCAACAGCCTGAACAACTGGCAGCGGACACTCCTGCGCTGCTTTGAGTGGCTCGGTACGGCACAGACGCAGCAGGATCCGGAGGGCGCATTCCTGAATCTCGCAGTGGTGCTGGAGATCCTGTTCACCGACCAGAATGCGGTCGCCGAGACGGTCGCGGACGCCATGGCCTTCCTGACTGCACAGACCGTTGAGACGCGACTCGAGCGCCGAAAGCAGGTCAAGGCCTTGTACAACATCCGCAGCAGCATCATGCATGGGCGCACGTCCAGCACGGTGGCCTGGGAGAGGGTGCACGAGCTGCGCTTCCTGCTGAGAGACGCCCTTGTCGCGATCCTGCCACTGGCCGCCCACTGGACGGACCGTACGGAACTGACCAATTACATCAACCGGCTCAAGTACGCCTGACGGGCTTCGGTTTAGTCCGTGACGGCCGTGCGGATGTCGCTCGCGTAGAACTCGGTAACGCCTGAAGGCGTCACGTAGCGGATGAGGGTGTCCCCTTGTCCGCTACGGTGCAGGCGCTGGGCGTCCCGCAGGTCGTCGCGGTTCTGCCGGCTCAGGTCGAGTTGCAGTGGCCGCGCGGTGGGTCCGTACAGCGTCAGGCGCTCGCCGGTGCGCGCGAGGGGCCCGCCGAACGCGGCGCGGGCAGTGCCCACGGCCACGCCGATCGCGACGCTCAGGAGGGGGGGCGCGTCGGGGCCCACGTTCAGCCACAGCAGGACGCCGCCGCCCAGGAGGCCGAGCAGGCCGCCGGCGACGGCGCCGGTGAGCAGCAGCGGCAGCGGGTAGGTGCGGCGCGTGAGGGGGTGGGGCGTCAGGGTCAGCTGTCGGGTCATGGGTGAGCTCCTGTGGGGGCGAGGTGCTAATCGATTGCCCAGGAGTTTACCACGTATGTTTTAAATTCGGAGGGGGCAGGAGACGCCCAGTGGCAGCCCGTGGCACGCGCAGCACGGGGCACTGTCACGGCCGCCGCGCCGCCCGGATCTCATCGACGTGCCGGTTGATCGCCTCGATCAGTCCCGCGAACCGCTGACGGGTCGCGTCACTAATGTTCATGGTCAGTAGAAGGCCAGGATCATCGGCGAGCTGCTGGGAGACTTCGGCGTGGAAGTTCTCATTACCGAGCGGGTCGCCAATCTGCTTGAGCATGGCGGTAATAGCCTTCGGCAAGGTGGTATTGCTACACCTCACGTGGGGTCCGGACGGCGGCGGTCCCTCCAGATGCAGTGGGACGTGTGCCAGATGGGGATAGCGGCGCTTGAACAGCGTCATGTACTCGGCGGGCTCGAACAAGTCCTCGATCTCCCCCAGGCGCTTCGTGCCGGCGCGCAGGGGCCGGGCGTGGTCGCCGCACTTCACCACCCGCGTGACGAGCTGCTCCACCTGGTCGGCGTCGGCATTGTTCAGATCGGAGTCGAGCAGCACAATCAGTTCACTCGACCGCGTGGCGGCCAGGTCAAAGGAAAGTAGGGCGTGGACGGTCGGCACCATGCGCCGCGTGCCGCCGCCCTGCACCACGCCCGTTCCTGGCCGGAGGGCGGCGCCGCAGAAGCCGGACATGGCACCGAGGTAGTGGCGGTCACTCTTGCCCTCGACCAGCAGGGTGGGATGCTCCCACAGGATCTGCCGGGTGAGGTCCAGGCCGAGGGCTTCGCGCCAGGGCAGGAGGGCGCGGTGATCCCGGGCTTGATCCAGCGGCCTGACCTGAACGCCACCCGCTTCCATTTCGACGGCCAATGTCGTTGAACTGCCGCCGGACTCCAGGTCGATCAGGAAGGGCGAGTGAGTGACCAGGACCACCTGCTGCAGGCGGGAATGCTGTAACAGGTAGTCCAGCAGGCGCCGCTGCGCGCCCGGATGCAGGCCCACACCGGGCTCGTCCAGCAGCAGCAGCCCAGGCTGCCGGGAGATGCGGTGTCGGCCGCCGCCACTGCCGACCGTACTGACTCGCCGCCGATCCACGATCAGGGCGCTGCCGGTGAACCACGCGCCGCCCTTCGTGCTGCCCCCGCCTCCCCGGGCTGCTTTTCTGGAGCGCTCATCGGCCTTCTTGAGCAGCTGCTGATTGCGCCGCATCTCGTGGGTCACGACGGCCTGGCGGAAGCCGATGATGATGGCCAGGATGACAATCTCGCGGGTGCCCTTGCTGGCGTGATGAACGGGGACCGCGGCGCCTTGCTGCAGGACGTGCACACTGATGGGATCCCCCGGTGTTTCGGGGGCCTGCACGTCGAGGGTCTGCCCGGTGTCCACTCCCAGGATCGCGGCGAAGATGCGGGCGATTTCAAGTTGCAGCGCGCGGTCCTGGGTCAACAAGTGGCCCAGGCGTTTCATCTCTGCTGGCGCGAACGGCGCGAGCTGATCCGCGTCTAGCGGCCCGCTCTGGGACAGCACGGTGAGTTCGTGATCTGCAATCAGGCGATCCACGGTATGCGGCGGGTCTGTCACCATGGACAGGCCGCGCATGTTGAACTGGAAGGTGCAAGCCTGGGCGTTGATGGCTGCCAGGACGCTGCTCTTGCCGCTGCCGTTCAGGCCGATCAGCACGGTCATGCGGTGGTGAAGCGGGACGCTCAGGTCCCGGATCTGGTGGAAGGCTGGGATGGTGACACTCGCCACCCGGTTCACCCAGTCGTCGACGCGGTCTGCGGCGGACGCCTGCCTCTCCTGCCTCCGTGCCGGGTCGGGGCCGGGGGCGGCCGCATGCTGGAGTGGACGGCGCCGGCTCACGTGGGTACCCGCCAGCCGTCCACCCACGGCAGGGGACTGCGGGCCAGCCCTGCGCGGATCGCGGCCCTGGCGAGGCGCTTCCAGGTGTGCAGGCTGGCCTGGCCCTGCCGGGCGGCCTGCGCCGTGTTCAGGGTGGTTTCGAGCAGCAGCAGCGCCTCGAATTCACGGGAGGTGAGAGGGCGGGTGGTCAGTTCGGCCAGTTCTCCTGCGGACGTTTCCCACGGGACGTGCACGCCACGCTCGCGCGCCAGCTGATCGGCGGCGCGATCGGCCTCCGTGAGGGCGTACAGGATCAGGCACAGGGCGCTTTCCCGGTATGCGGGGACGCTGCGCCGCGTCTGGGCCAGGTGCAGGGCCATGTCGTCCAGGTTCAGGTCTTCATTCAGGTCTCTCAGGTAGGGCAGCAGGGGGGGGATGGGCAGGTCGGCGACGGTGGGGCCCTGCAGGCGGTCGAGGTACGCGCGCGCAGCGGCCTGTGGGGCGTCTGGAAAGGCGGCACTGCCCGGCTGACCGCGCAGGATGCGGTCCAGTGCGTCGAGGTGGGCGTGCATGCCCATCAGGGGCGCGCGCGCCTGCTCGGGCGTCACGGGGGGCAGGTACGTCAGCAGCGCCTCAATCAGGGGCCAGCGGGCCGCAGGCGGAATGAAGCGCAGGGGCCGCAGGGAGGCGCCCAGCCGGGCGAAGATCGCCTCGCGCGCCTGATTGCTGAACACTGGTGGGGTGGGGGTCGGCGCGCTGGTCATGGGGTCTGGCCGAACATGACGTGGTCTCGCAGTTCCTGCACGAGCTCGCGGGTGCGGGCCTCCCCGAGCGCCGCGACCGTCTCGGGCTGCTGCGCGGTCGCGTACGCCACGAGCGTGCGCATGGTGGTGTTCTTCACCCGCGCGAGTTTCTGGAACGCCCCGTGATCCGCGATGATCCGCAGTCGACGGGCGTGCGCCTCGAGCGCGGCGCTTTCCTGGTCGGCCTGCGCCTGACGCGCCTCGTGGGCCTGCGCGGCCGCTTGCGCCTCTGCCCCCTCACAGGCCTCGGCGAACTCGGCGTACCAGGGTTCGCTGGTGACGCAGGTGATCAGCGCGCCGTGCAGGGGCGCGGTGACGGTCAGGACGGCAGGCTCGCCCCGGTACCGCTCGAAGCGGGTGAGGGCCCGGGTGATGGTGCGCAGGTCGACGCGCTCGGCCGGGCGCGGGTCGCGCAGCTGCTCCAGCCGGGGCCGCCCGTCGGGCACGGTGGCCATGAAGTCCTCGTCATCGAAGGTCGCCAGGTCGTAAAAGGCGGCGGTGCCGGCGGGCAGGCTGAGCAGGGCCTGGAGGTCGATGTGGATTTCCGGGGCCTGCCGGGAGACAGTCACGCCGGGGATGAGGATCAGGCCGCCGGCGCGCAGGGTGTCGAGATGCGCGGAGAGCGTCACGGCTCAGCAGCCTGCGCAGGGGTCGCGGTGGAGGTTGAGCTGGTGGGTCATGCCGGGCATGCTACTGCGGGGTGTGCGCCGCCACTGCCTCGTGTGTCGTACGACACAACTCGCCCGCGTTCTGTCGTACGACACTTGGGGGACAGGTGTAGCGCATCTGGTTTTAACGTCTCAGTGCGCCTTTTTCCTTGATCTCTATCCGTTTGGATGGTATACTGCGGGAGTGCTGGACCCGCAAGATCCAGCCGCAGGAGGCACCCACATGTCCTACCGTACCCACACCGCCGACCGCGCCGCAGGCCAGCGCTGGCTCACCGTCCTGATCCACCCGGACGGCCGCTACGCCGACCACCACGAGCACCCCAGCGACCTCACCTGGACCCTCAGCCCCACCGGCGACCTCTGCCCGGGCGACGTGGTGCGCTGCACCATCACCGACCGCGTGCGCACCAGCACCGAACTGCTCTTCTACGCCGGGCTCACCCCGGACGGCCGCGTGGTCGCCACGCGCTCCAAGCCGGAGTACGACCTCGAAACGTACTACGTGCTGCGCGCCGACCAACTGACCTTCGTGCACCGTCCCCAGACGCCCCACACCGCCTTGCGTGACGACGGACCGCACTTCTTCCCCTGGCAGCCCACGCACACGCGCCGCCTGCTGTGGGTGCCGGACGTGCCCGAGCCCTACCGCGACCACACCGCCGTGAACTCACTCGGCGTGACGTTCCGCGTGAGCGGCACCGACGTTCAGACCGGCGAACTGATCCTCACGCCCCACCCTGACCCGCTGGGCGTCCCCGTGACCTTCAGCGTCACCCCGGCCGACCTCGCCCGCCTCTGACCGCCCGGCGCGCTCCACAGGGGCGCGCCCCCTTCACCCCCCTGCCTGGAGGCCCCCCCATGCCCACCACCCCCGACGTGCCCCGCCCCCCGGTGCCCCTGAATCAGGCGATCGCGCAGGCCGGCACCACGGCCGCCCAGCTGGCCGCCCAGCTGGGCGTGAGTGAAGTGACCGTGGCCCGCTACAGCAGCGGCGTGCGCGAACCGCCCGTGACGCTGGCCCTGCGCCTCGCGGCGCTGCTGGGCGTGCCCGTCACCGACATCGACTGGGCCCACCGGCGCCCGAAAGACTGACGGCCGCGCGCCGCCCGCTACCATCGGCGTCATGGAACCGAATGCCGAAGCCAATCTGACCGCCAAAGCGCTCAGTGAACTGCGCGCCCTGCAGGACAACCTCCAGGGAGAGCTGGTGATCACGGAGCCCTTCACGGTGCAGGACGAAGGGCAGACGCTGCGCGCCGACGCGGTGGTGCTGTTCATGGACCGGATCGTGGCGGTCGTGGCGGTCACCGACCAGGCGCAGCCCGATCCGGAACGCGCGCTGCAGTTGCAGCAACTGGCGGAGCTGCTGGGCGCCCCACTTCCTCTGATCCGCTCGGCGCGCGGCTGGTCCGAGGTTCTCGACGCCGAGTCCGGCCGCCTGTACGACGTGCTGAACGGCGAAAGCAATCCCTTGAAGACCGGGATCGTGGCCTTCATGGTCCTGCCTGGCCTCTCCCCCAGGGCGTTCCTGCTGGCCAGCATCGATCTGCGCCGCCGCGTGACGGACCTGCTGCGCCAGCTGGCGCAGGCCCTGGGGCTCGCTGCGCGCCCGGCGGTGTGTCAGGTGGTGGATCAGGCGGTGCAGGAGTGGCGCGCAGGCAAGGGCGCGGACCCTGCGGCCGTGAACGCCGCCCCGCTGGCGTACCTCCACTCGGAATTCGCGGCGATGTGCGGGAACCGGGCGGTACCGCTGTCGCAGTGCGTCCTGATCGGCGCGCTGTTCGAGGGGGTGCTCCAGGATTTCACGACCGTCAAGGGGATTCCCGTTAGGGGCACTTTTCCGACCTTGGGGACATACCTCGGAGCGGTGGATAGGCGCGGGCATCTCCGGGGGGCACCCCGGCACATGCTGCCCCGCATCATCGTCGATCACCGCAACCGGGTGCATCCGGACAACTTCCGGAGTAATCCGGGCGTGAGTCTCGGCCTGGTCGTCAACAGCGCGGACGTGCTGCTCTGGGCCGTGCGGGAACTCAACGCGGTTCCCTGAGCCTTCAGCGGTCCCGGAGGTAGTGCAGTTCCGTCTGGACGTCCGCTTCCAGCTGCGCGAACTGGGCGTCCACAGCGGCGGCGCGCGCCTCGCCCTGGTGCTGTTCGGTGGCCGCGCGGATCTGGGTGAGCAGGGCGCCGGCCCGCTCGGCGAGGGCCGCGTCGTCCGGGTGGGCGGCCTGGAGCGCCAGGACCTTCGACTCGGCCTCCTGAAGCGCCGCGAGGCTGCGCTGCGTTCCTTCGGTCCGCACCGCCTCGCGGGGATCGGTGACCCAGCCTGCGGGTGCGGGCGCCGGCAGGGGCGCCGGGCGGGTCGTGCCGGGCCAGGTCATCAGGAACTCGGTGGAGGTCACGGGTGTCGCGGTGGGCGGGCCGCCCGGGCCGATCTTGCGGGCCGCGCGCCGCTCGATCCATCAGCGGAAGACGGGCAGGTCGGCCGGGTACAGCCACAGGATCACTGCGGTCAGTAGGCACCCACTGGCGACGTCCTGGGCCACGCTGACGTTCCACCCGGGGGGCGTGAGCTGCGCCGCGACGAGGATCAGGTGCGCGATGGACAGCGCGCCGCCGAGCAGGCCTGCGGCGTAGGCGACGCGGTGCGGGGCGCGGTCGACGGCCGCTTCGATCTGTGGGCGCGTGGCGGCCCGCGCCGCCTCCCAGCAGTCCTGGAAGTACCGCTGCGCGACCTGCTGCGGCCACTGGTCGAGGTCGTCCCGGGCGCTCAGCTCTTCGGGCGTCAGGTACGGGGCGCTGCTCGGGTAGGGCCGGCAGGTGGCGCGCAGGGCCGGGACGCTGGCGTCCTGGAGTAACCCGGTCAGGGTGGTGTCGGTGGCGGGCACGGCGTAGGTGGCGCCGTCGAGCCGTACGTGCACGGTGGGCGTGCAGGCGCACCAGCCGGTGGGCTCCGGCCACGTCGCGCCGTAGTTCCCGGCCGCGGTGACGCTCATCCCGAGGATCTCCAGGTGGGGGGAGGCGGGCGGGGTGCGCAGGCGCTCAGCGAGGTCGGTCAGTGTGGGGGTCATGTGGGGTGGGCCTCCAGGGGGCAGGTGCGGCGTAGTACGCGCCGGGCGCGGCGGGGGTTGCCGGGCGGCGCGCTTCGAGCAGCAGCAGCAGCGCGGCGCTCAGCGGCCCGGCCACCCAGGCGGCGGGGTGCTGGTGGGCGGCGCCGGTGACGGTGATGATCACGCCGGTGCCGAGGTGACTGGCGGTGATCACGCGGCGCAGGCCGGGCACCTGGGCGCGCAGGGCGTGGCGGGTGAGGACGCCCATGGCGGCGACCGGCACGAGGTGCAGCGTGAGGTTCCGCGCGCCGGGCGTGATCAGGAGGGCGAGGGCGGCGGCGAGCAGGGCCAGACTCGCCCGGAAGAGGGTGCGTGGGGGCATGGGGCTCCTGGGGTGGCCGGTGGGGGTGGCCGGGTGCGCCCCATGATAGGGGCGCGGGGTGGTGCGGCGCGGCCGGGTTACCTCGTGTCGCCCTTCCCGTGCGCGCTGGCCTGCGCCTGGGTCAGTCGCCGGTGGAGTTCGAGCGCGGTGAGGGCGAGGGCGCCCAGCTGCGTGTCGGGCCGGCGGGCGGCCTGCTCGGCGACGACCAGGGGCACGCCGCGGCTCAGGGCGGGCCAGGTGGCCATCAGTGCCCGCTCCTGGTGGCGCGGCGGTTCAGGCGGCCCAGCTGGTCAGCGGACGCGTACACCTGGTGGGCCAGGGCTCGCCAGCGCTCCGCGTCCGCTGTGTCGAGCCATTCGCCGTGCTGGTCAAAGCAGCCCAGGCGTTCGAAGACGGTGGTGAGGTGTCGGCGCAGGGTCAGCCAGCGGTGCGTGCGGGCGGCCTGCGCGTCCGGTACGGGGGCGGCGCCGATCTGGGCGCGCAGCGTGGTGAGTTCGGCGGCCTGGGAGGTGATGACGTGCCACAGGGTGGCGACGGCCTGCCCGGTGACGCCGTCGCCTTCGAGGATGGTGGGGCGGCCGGTGGGGTCGGGGGTGTCGATGCTCACCCAGGCGTCGAGTTCCGCGAAGGCGGTGACGCCGGGGGGGAGGTGGCCCTGGATGAGGGCGGCGGGGCTCAGGGCGGCGGCGGGTGCGGGGGGGTGGGGGGCGCAGGTGCAGTGGGCGGCGCAGTGGGCGCAGCCTGGGCAGGTGGCGGGCGCGGCGCAGTGGGGGCAGTGGGGTGCGTGCATGGGGCTCCTGGGGGGCGCGGCCCCGTGGGGGGGCCGCGTGCGCGTGGGTGGGGTCAGGTGCCGAGGGTGTAGCGGCGCTCGCCGGTCGGGCCGATCAGGGTGGTGATGGTGAGCAGGTCGCGGTAGGGGGCGGGGACGGCGGCGGTCATCTGGCTGAGGGCGTCGGCCCAGGTGGTTCCGGCGGTGATGGTGAGGTCGCCCAGGCGGGTGAAGGTGTTGCCGGTGCGGCTGTTGTGGGGGTGGTGGCGGATGTCGTGGTACTCGGCCTGGAGGGCGCTGGTTTCGATCAGGATTTCCTGGTTGCTGCCGAAGGTGGCGTGGGTGATGACGTAGGTGGTGTCGGTGGGGTAGGTGCGGGTGGTCCAGGCGTTGGGGAGGGTGCGGATGTGGGGCATGGGTCTCCTTCGCGGGAGGCCTTGCCTGCCTTCTAACTGTCAAGAGTTTACCACGCTTTATATAAAATAATCAAGTCGGCGTGCCGGGCCGCGCCCACCTCCGCGCCCCCGTCTCAGTGCAGGGTCCGCCCGGACGGCACGTCCCCCACCCGGAACAGCAGCGGCGCCCGCCTGGGCAGCGCGACGTACACGCCCCCCTGCCACAGGTGCAGCGGCGCGGCGTCACCCGTCGAGGTCACGACCGTGAGGCTCCGCGCGCAGTAGCTGCCGGGCTCCCCCTCGGGTACCCCGGACAGGTGCAGCGCCAGGTGGAGCGAGACGCGCCGCAGTGCCCGGCGCCGGCGCACCTCGGTCCACCACCACCGGGCATCGAGCAGGCCCAGGATGATCAGGGTGAGCAGCAGGCCGCGCGCGAGCGTCGCCTGGTGGGCGCCGGCGTCGGGCAGCAGCGCGCCCAGCACGCCGGTGGTGAGCAGCGCCCCGGCGGCCGGGCCGAGGCGGCCCAGCAGGTGGGCGGGGACGGTGTCGTGGTGGGTGTGGTGTGGGGGCAGGCGGGTCATGGGGGCGCTCCTGTGGCTCAGGGTACAGCGCGCGTCCCCGGCCATGCAGCTGCCGCCAGGAAACGGGCGGGCGCAAGGGGCCGGGGACAGCGGGCAAGGTTGAAGCGAAGGAAGCAGGCACGGAGAAGCCAGTGGGAGGGCTCAGGGTGGGGGCGGCGGGCGCGTGGGTCATTGCATGAATGGGTCACCTGCTTTGGTCGCGGGGTCGTCGCACCTCCCCCCCGACTGATAAAAGTTTACCACGCTTTAGAGTAATTTGTCAAGTTGGGTGCGGGGGACTGAAACCGCGCGCCGCGCCCGTGGAGGGCGCGGCCAGACCCCTGCATCCGCCCCGGCAGGCCCCCCCCAGTGCCGCCCCCGCCCAGGGGGCAGCCGGAAGCGACCGCCACCGGGCGCCGCCCCGGATCTCCACCTTCCCACCCAGGCGCCCGTGGGGGGCGCCCCGCAGCTGCACCGGCCCAGTGAACGACCCGGCGTGACCTGGGACGCTTCCTTGCCACCAGTGGCCCTTTCCCGGCCATCCAAAACGCGGGGCGCGGCCAGAGGGCCGCGCCGGGGAGAAGTCCGCAGGGGGGGGGCTCAGGCCTGGTGGTGGGCGCGCGGCACGCTGCCGAGCGTGGCGTCGTGCAGGGCCCACGCGGCGCGCAGCATGGCGATCTCATCCCCTTCGGGGTAGGTCTCGCCGTCGCCGGTGAGGGCCGCGCCGGGCAGGGGAAGTCTGGGGTGCACGCCGGTGTGGATCAGGTAGTCCGTGAACGATCCGGGGTGCTCGTCGTGCTCGCGCATGATGATGGTGACGGTGCGGCTGAGCGGGAAGGCGCGTTCGGTGCCGCGCAGGCTGACCTGCTCGAAGCGGCCGAGTAGCGCGGTGCCGAGCAGGTCGCGCCGGGTGTCCTCGGCGTCGGGGCTGGCCGCGAGGTGCCCTTCGAGTTGGCGCAGGTGCCGGGCGAGGTCGTCGAGGGTGTCCAGGGGCGCGGCGGGGGTGAGCAGCGGCGCGGCGCGCGTGAGGGTGCGGCTGGCCTGGGCCAGCGCGGCGGGGTGCAGGGTGAGGTGGGCGCGCAGGGCGCGAAGCAGGTGGTCGTCGCCCTGGGGCGCGGCGGGCGCGGTCACGTGAGGTCCTGGTCGGTGAGGTGGACGCGCGCGCCGCTGAGGGGGTCGGTCAGGACGTAGGTGGGGTCGGGGTCGGGGTGGGTGGCCGCCTCGCGGCGTTCCCGCTCCTCTTCTTCCAGGTCGTGGATGTGGTCGGCGAGCTGGTCGTGGTCGTCGCCGGGTGCGGTGCGGCTCAGCTGGTCGCGCAGGGACTGGAGGTACTCGCTCATGGGGGCTCCTTCGCCGGGAGTCTTGCCGCTCCCAACTGCTCAAAGTTTACCACGCTTTAGGGTGGCATTCAACGGGCGTCGCCCCGATCAAGCGCCCCCCGGTCCGCGCCCACCCGCCGACCGCGGCGCCCACTCCCACCTCCCATCACGCCCACCGGCGCGCGCCCCGGACCCACCCCCACCTTCACCCCTCACAGGATGGGTTGACCTGCCGCGAACCCGCCCACGCCCCCGGAGCGCGCCCCGGACACCCCACGCCAGCGCCGCCCCGCCTGTCCCCCTGTCCACCCGGTGCGCCGCGCAGCGGCCCGCGCGCCGTCAGGCAAGGCCCACACGCCGCCCCATCCACACGCGACCGGGGGAACGAGCACAGTCGCCTCACCCTGTGTTCGTGGGGCACGCCGCCCCGGGTGGGGTGCGGGGGAGGCCGGACATCCTCTGCGCGCCCCGCGCGCGTCCGGCCTGGGCCGCCGACCTTCGCTCTTGACCTGGCGCGGCCCGCCCCTTGCCGCGCCCTATGGGCTCGCCCAGTCCCGCTGCCCCCGCGGGCAGCCCCGCTGCCCCCTCCCCTGCGAACCGCCCCGCGTTCGCCCCAGCCCCAGCGCCGCAGCTGGAAGCCTGACCCCCTCCCGCGCCGGTCTGCCCAGGCGACCGAAGGGGGGGTAGCGGGCGAGGCAGAGGGCGGCGCGGCGACCGTGAGGAAGCCGGAGGGAATCTCTGATTCCCTTCACGCCCGCCAGGGCGTGTGAGCCGCCCGGTGAACGCCCCGTCAGGGGCGGGCACTGCCTCGCCCGCTCAGGGGGGGGCTCCCCCCTCCTCAGGCGTCCTGCGGCGCGCTCCGCCGAGCCTGGCTCACTGCGGCCGCCGCGTCGCCCCGGTCCTCGATGCACGTCCCGCCGGCCGCGACCGGCACGTGGTCGGGCGTCTGCTCCGGCGCCAGATTCAGCGTCGGCCGTGCCGTCCAGGGCTGCTGGGGCGCGCTCACGTTCGACTGGAGCGCTTCGGCCTCAGACCACGCTGACCCTTGCGGCGGGCCTGACTCAAACGGCCTGGCCAGCGGCGGCCCACGCGCCTGCCCCGGCCCTGACGCGGGCGGCCCGGGTCACGCTGCGCCCGGCACTGCGCCGGTTTCCTCGTGACGCGGCTCGAACTGCGCCTCGCCCGGCTCCTCGGTGCACGGTTCTCACGCGCACGGGTGGGGCTCATGCTCGGGCCCGTGCGCTGGCGATGACCAGGTCGGTGCCGGCCGATCGGCATGACCTGACGCGCCTGGCTCAGCGTGTTCTGAGGGCGGGTGCTCGCCGCCTGACGTGGAGGACCAGGGCGTCTGGCTGCGGCGCTGCTCGCGCTGACCGCACGCCGAGTGGGATGGCTGTGGCGCGCAGGTGCGGCCAGGTCTGGTGGGGGGCTGAGGCGCAGGCCTGGGCGTCTGGTGGGTCGTGCCGGGTGCATGGGCGTGGGCCGCTGGGCGTGACGTGTGGAGGTGGGCGTGCGGCGAGGACCTGGTGCGGGGCGGGGGCTGGGGCGCTGGCGTCTGCTGGCTGGCGCTGTGGGTGGGGTCTGGGCGGGGCTGGGTGGTGGGTGGTTCGCAGGGGGGAGGGGCGTGTGTGGGTGCGCGCTTGATCCCGTCACTTCCTGCGCGGGAAAACTTTCACGAGCAGGCGGGCGGTCTCACCCCACCCCTCGACCCGACCTCCGCCCCCGCCCCCGCCCCCCAGTTGAACAGCGCCCCGCCCTCCCACCTCCGCCCCACACCCCCCACCGCGCCTCAGCACCGGCCTCAGCACACACCGTCCGCACCGGGGCTCACCTCCGCCCAGGGTCCACCCCACCCACCACCTCGACGCTCACTTCCCACCGCCACCCACCACCCGCTCCAGCGCCCGCCCCAGCACCACCTCACCACGCCACCCAGACCACTCCCCTCCCCAAACGCTCAAGCACCCGCCCCAGCCACCCCAACCCCCACCCCACACGCACCCCAGGCCCACCCTACCACCACCCAAAAGCACCCGCCCCAGCACCAGCACCCCAACAGAAGAAACGTGCCACGGGGGGAACGAGGGGGAGAGGTTGGAATAGTTAAGCAAAACCGAGGTCTCACCTCGGAAGACGTAAACAAAAAGACCAACAGATACCCGTGAGAGGGGGCTGGAATAGTTAAGCAAAGTCACTCTCTCGCCATGCCAGGGAAACAACCCATCTCCGTACACTAATTCACCTGTTTCGCCGCTCAAAAACAGCAGCGCAGCGTCCCTGTTCGGCACGCCACGCACTCCACCACCGACCCTTCTTACGCCAACGCTGCGCGCATCGCGGACGCCACGAGATCGCCCGGCAGGTCGTACCCGGTCACGCTCTGGAAGTCCTCTCGCCGGACGGGTTCCGCGCACCGACAGCAGTAGGAATTCAGCTCCCACGAATCCGCTTGTCGCGTGAATCCAAGCAGGGAACCGAACTGCTTCACCTGTGGCTTCGGCACGTAACTGCTCGCCACGAACACACTGGGTTGCGCGCATTTCGGGCACCGGCAGGCGCGCAAGATCAGGCCCGTCAAGGCGGAGGCAGGTACGTTCCACTGCTCATAGATCCGGGCGGCGAACGTGGCGGATCGGCGCATCGCGTCCATGTGCGCAGCGAACGAATCCAGCCCGGCCGGTTCCTCGGGCGTCTCTTCCGGTACAGGTGGCAGGTGCTCAGCGACCCACAGGTTCAGCAGCCGGTTGTGCGCCTGCGTGTGCTCGGGGCAGGTGTACGCGTCGAACTCGTTCAGGTCCACATCCTCGTCGTTCGGGGCGTCTTCAATCCACCGGCCTGAGCCGCGCGCCCGGTAGCCGTACACGTCCTCGAGTGTCGTCACGTGCCGCAGGCGCCACGGCTCGGTGCGCCCCGCCTCGATGACACTGTCCACGGGACGGTCGCGCTTCACCATGACCAGCTGGTACGGGTCAGTGAGGAGGGGTTCCGCGTGGACTTCCACCCAGTTGGGCAGGCCCTTGCGCATCCACTCGTCCGACTTGGGATGATGATGGTAGACCTCGAACGCCACCTGCACCGCGCCGTGCAGGAGGGTCGCCACGTCGAACTGAACGTGATCACCACCTCCGAGCTCGAAGTGCTTCTCGTTCACGGCCTCGGTGTACCCGCCCAGGAACGGGTCGAAGGGTGTGGGCACCGTGCCGGGGCAGCCGGGCCACGCGCAGGGCACGAGCAGCGTGAAGGGGCGCGTCCGTTCAGCCAGGGCGCGCCGCAATTCCATCTTGGCCGCCCTGTGGACAACGCCTTCGCCCGTGCATTGCGTGACCTCGATGTGACTGAAGTGCGGCGCGTTCTTCGGTCCTCGCCGCACTCGCACTTGTGCCTTACAGTCGAGGCAGTGGTACACCTCACCGCGGGGCGCAGTGTCGGCCCGGGCCACCATGCCATCAGCGGCCAGAGCGAACGGCATCGACACGTCAGGCAAGGGCGTCCGCCTCCTCCGGTGAGGGCAGCTGGAAGTGCGCTCGCACCACGTCCGGCACTTCATCCAGGAGCCAGTAGGCAGCCAGGAAATTCGGGTACCACACCACGCCCCACGATGTCCCGAGTGCTTCTTCCTGCGTGAAGACCGCTCGCGTGAGCGCTTCGGGATTGACCATGAACGTCACGCCATGCTGGGTGAGTCCAGCAGTCAACTCGTCCGTGATCACGAGCTCCACGACCCCTTCTGAAATCACGTGAAGCAGCCCTAAGTGCAGGTACGTCAGCGCTCCCTCAAACAGTGAGGGGATGGGCAGCGGCCACCCCTCGGGAACCGCCTGTTGGAACGTGCTCATCATGCTGAACATGCGCAGCAACTCGCGCGGTTTCAGGTCCAGGGCGTCCATTGCTCCAGGCAGGTGCTGTAGCCCCGTGTCTTCCAGGGTGAGCGCCCAGGCCTGCGCTTCCTCGTCATCCTCAGGTGGCAAGAAGGCGCCGGGACGCAACGCGTGAAGCGTCATCTCGATGTGCATGACCGTGCTGAAAATCAGGGTGGCGGCCTGAATGAAATGCTGCTGACCCTCTGGCAGCTGGTCGAGCAGGCTGAACCCTTTCGTGGCCGTTCCGGATTGGATGTCGCTCGACACGGCAGCGTCATGCGTGAGCGCATTCCGCCGGTCCCTGGGGCGTCTCAGCATCTCGCGGGCCACCTCGTTCACCAGGGTGACGCCCAGTTCCTTCTCCAGCAGATCCAGGAAGCGGGTGACCTTGTTACTGCCTATCTTCCCGATAGTGCCCCGCTGGTCGGCGGGCAGGAGTGCAGTACACAGGCTCTTGAGGTACACCTCGAACTTGTTGTGCATCACCTGGAACATGTCGTCAGCCATGATGGACAGAAGTTCCCGCTCTTCCAGGTGAGAGAACCGCATCATGATCGCGGCGCGCTTGAGCAGTTCACGTATCAGCAAGAGGCCAGGTGGCGAGATGCTCGGCAGGTGGTCGGCCTCATCAGTGGCGGTCATGCTGGCCAGCGTAGCGTGCGTCCGGGCGTCGCCTCGCCTCGTCTGCGCGCCTGGTCAGCGGCTGGCCGGAAAGAGGGCGCGCCGCTCCTGGGGACGGAGCGGCGCGCTGAAGGTCAGTGTGTTAGTAGCAGCTGTAGTTGGAGTTGCCGCTGGTCATCGTGCCGGCCTGTGCCGAATAGGTGGAGTAGCAGTTGCGGCTGCCGTACACGTACACCACACGGCTGGCTGTGACAGTGGGGATGTTGGTTGGGGGCGTGTTTGCGGAGTCAATCGGAGACTGCCCCTGGGCGTTCGTGGCTTGCGCCATGACTGACCAGGAGGTGGGGGGGCATTCCCCAGCCCGGGCGTATGCCTTCGCACCAGGCGTCGGGCCGGTCGGCAGGGCGTACCCGGTCGCCACGCACGCCGCCTGAGCCGTGATGCTCTGGGGCGCGGCGTCTGCGCTGACGTTCTTGGCGGCCGTCACGACAGCTTCCAGCGAGCGGATTTTCTGCGACTTGCGGATCTCGGCGTCGCCGTCCAGCGCGAGGGCTGACGTGCCCCGCTTCAGCGCGTCGATCTGCTCCTGGTTCTGCCGGGCAAGCCACTGGAGTCCTTCGGTCGTGGTGGTCGTGTACCCCTCACTCTTGATGGTTCCGTCGGTGTTCTTGATGGTCTGGAGGTACACGCCCGGGTAGGGGTTCGTCCAGCCCTGATCGGCGGGGAAGGCCGCAGCTTCTGCGGGTGTGGGCAGCGTGCCGCTGACAGGGGTGGTGCTGGCATTGGGGGCGCCGCAGGCCATCAGGGTGACGGACAGAAGGGAGAGAACGCTCAGGGAGATGATCTGCTGTTTCATAAGGCCTCCGGGGCACTGCTGAGGTGCCCTGAGTGGGTCGCGCCTTGTGGGCTCGGCCTGTTCCAGCCTAGGAGGATGAGAGGCTGGGCGATGCGGCATGTGACCGCCGGTCACCTTCATTAAGACGTGTGGGAAATCCCAGAAAATCATCAGCTGGGCGTCAGTTTTTCATCAGGTACTTCATGCTGGGAGCTTCAGGTATCACTGCCAATTTCGGGGGGCGGCGGAGCGACTGCCCAGGCTCCTGTCTCAGATGTGGCAACCAGAGGGAGGCCATGTCCGCCCGTGAGCGTCACTGTTCAGGCGCTACATCTGACGGTGCGGCCTCAGGGGCGGGAGGCCATCCCTGGAGGACACTGGCAGCGCGACTGACCGTAACGGCTGTCTGCTGCAGGAGGTGTTCGCCCTGACGCACGAGAGGCCAATCAGGCTGAATGCCCAGTAACTTCAGTCCCGAGTCGATCTTCTCCTGGGCGTGGTGCGCGTCGTTCAGGCGCAGGTCGTACACGCCGGCCAGCGGGCCCATCAGCGTGCGGGCTTCTGCCGCGCCAATCTGCGTCGCCACAGCGCGCTCTAACGCGGTGCGGGTTCCGGGTTTATTCTCCCCTTTCTTGAGCGGCGGCCCGTGCTTCAGCAGCAGGTCCAGATCCATGGATTCCAGGACGACCCGCGTGACGTCTTTAGCCAGGACATACAGGTCTGCGGGTGTCTGGATGCGGAAGCGGTGACAGACGGTCAGGAGCTCCTGGTGAGTGTCACTGAGGCGGATCACCGGTTGTCCCCAGGCGAGAGTGGCCGCGTCATTCAGGTCCCGCATGGCGTGTGGCAGCAGGTCTTCCGGTGCGACCGTGTCGGCCGGTTGCACGTGCACCTGAGAGGCCAGAAGTTCTGCGCTGACGCCGCCGTCTGGCCGCACGGCGTGCGCGGCGAAGACCTGCTGCAGCCAGTTCGGGAGTTTCGCTACGTCCTTCCCGTAGATGTTGATGAGCCCTAGGGCATTCACCCCGAAGTGCAGGCCGTGGTCCGGGCTGGGCACGAGCACACCGGTGTCCCGGGTGTACCAGCGCAGGCGGCTGTCGCGCAGCGCCAGGGCTGCGGGGATCAGACTGGGCCGGAACCACAGCCAGTAGCCATCCCCGTATTTTTTGAGGGGCTGGGTAAGGCCGGTTGCGTCGACAGGGAACTGCACATGCTGCGGTTCCGGGTCATGTCGCACGCGGTGGCTCACGCCCTTCGGGGCGATCCATTCGTTGCGGTAGCGTTCGCTGTTGATGCGGTAGGCGCGAGCCCCACCGACCGCACGGGTGCCCGTGGTGCTGATGGTGTTCTCGTCGGTGGGCGGCCCCAGAATGGGCACCTCATCGCTGGCGTCCACATCCGTCCGGGCCACGTGGGAAACGAATATTCGATCACCGAACCCGAACCCGGTGCCCGCATGAATTTCGGTGATCCAACCGTCGAAGCTGTCCTCACTCGAAGTCTCTTCGGCCCAGCGGGCATCGGTCCAGGTGAAGCGGGGATCGGTGGGCCGAATCTCCTGGCGCTGATGAAACGTCACGAGGCGCAGGCCCATGTCGCGTGCGGTCAGGTAATCCAGAAGGAATTCCTGCGCGACGTCCAGCCGGGCGGGCGCGCCGTCTGCGTCACGCAGCAACCGCGCGGCTTCCCGGTAGCCTTCGCGCGGCGCGACCCACCGGTCACCTTCGCGGCGCAGCTGAAGAGTCAACGTGAAGTCCTGGTGCAGGTGCCACTCGGCGGGCCAGCTGCCGATCTGTTCCGCTTCCAGCACGAGCGGAACGATGTGGCCGGGCACAGTGGGATCCTCCAGTGGACGCTGGTCGCTGGGCACGTACACGCCCTGGTCGACGTACCCTCGTGCGGTGGCGTTGTGCGCCAGGTCCGTCCACTGCTGGCTGAGCGCTTCATCCCGCGCTGCCGTGGGGTAAAGGGCGCTGCCCACACCGAAATACTCCTCTTCGAATCCTGGTTGACCACTGACGCCTGTAGCGTGAAGTTCACTGGCGCGCAGGGGCACCCAGGGGGCGCGCTGGTAGGACGCCTTGCGCCGGTCACGGAACTCAAACCACGCTTGATCTCTGGGCATGCCGCTGAGTGTAGAGCCCCTCTCCCCCTCCTGCGGACTCCTCCTGGGGACCTGAGACGCCGCGTGGACCTGGGCAGCCTGTCCTGTTGCGGCAGGGTCGTCCTGGGCCGTACAGGCGCACATGAGGAACGCCCCCCGGGTGGGAGGCGTTCACATTGAGAACCTGTGGTTAGGAGGGCGTGTTGGGGTCAGTGGTGCGTGCGGCCTGCCACTCGGCTTCGCTCGCGTACGACTGCGGGCGGGGCTGCGCGGGCACCTGTTGGTGCGGCAGTTGCCGCTGCTCGTGAAGGGTCGCGTACGCCTGCTCTGGCGTGCCACCGTACACCTGGACGTAGCGCTGCACGACCTGCTCAGTCTGCGCCTGCTGGCTGGGCAGCAGGCCCTGGCCGTGCATGCCCCACGCCACTTCGTCCGGGCTGATGTACCGGGGTGCCTGACCTACCTTCGCTTCGCGGGCCGCCTGCGCGTTGAGGCTGGTGTGCACGCTCTGCACCTCCGCCTGATCCCGGGCGGACAGTGCCGTGAAGGCCGGGCCGCTGGAAGCTGCGGGGGCAGCAGTGGTGGCCGCCGGTGCGGGGTTCGTGGCCGGTGCGCCGTACCGCGCGGCGACCTGAGCGTCAGCCAGGGGCGTGGCCTGTGCGGCGGCCTGCGGGGCCGTGTTGGGTGCAGTGGCGGCCGCCGGGGCAGTCGCAGCAGGAGCGGTCACAGAAGTGGTCGGGGCGGCGCCGTACCGGCTATTCAGCTGGGCGTCTGTCATCGGGCTGGTGGGCGCGGGAGACGACGCGGCGGTGCTGGGCGTGGCGCTCCCCCCTGCTGGGGCCGGAGTGGTTACGGGCGCTGCGGGGGCCACCGTGGGCGCGCCAGTCACTGCGGCTGGAGTGGTGCTGGGCGTGACGGGCGCGGCCGGGCTCACCGGGCTGACAGTGGGGGTCGGCGCGGCGGCCACAGAGGCGGCGCTTGGCGCAGCAGCCGGGGTGGCAGGCACGGGGCCTGACGTGACGACCGGGGCGGCGCTGCTGGCGGTGCTGGTCGGTGTCGGCGCGGCCGGCGCGGCACTCACCGCGGCGGGTGCCGTCCCACCAGTGGACGCAGCTGGTGGCGTCGCAGCGGACACGTTGCCGGGGGCGCTCGGCGCGGCTGTGGTGGGCGCGCTGGCCTGAGCGGATGCCGTGGCGCTCGGGGAGATCGGCGCGGCGGGCGTGACGGTGTCGGACGTCGGCGCGCTGCTCACCGCCGGGCTGCTGGGCGCGGCCTGAGCGGCGTACCGACTGGTCAGGTCGCTGTCGGTCATCGGCGTGGCGGCCGTCGGCGCGGTCGTCACCGTGGAGCTGGCGGGAGTGGAGGGAGAGGGGGTGGACGCAGTGAGCGTGCTATCGGCTGGTGCCGCTGCATCTGGGGTGGCGGCGCTCGTCTCGGCGCTCACTTCGGCGGGCGTGGCAGCGTCCTGGGTGGTCTCAGCGGGGCTGGCGGGTGCAGCGGCCGGTTCAACCTGCGCCGCACCCACGCCGCTGTCCACGGTGGCGGTCGAGTCGGGCGCGGACGGGGCGTACCGGCTGGTCAGGTCCGCGTCGGTGGCAGGTGCGCTGGGCTCAGTGGTGGGCGCAGCGGGCGTGACTGGGGCGGCGCTCTGCGCGGCTCCGCCCTGCGCCTCTGCGGACGATTGTGCGGGCGTGGCCTGCGGCGCGGCGGGCGTGGGGGTACCAGTGGGCTGAGCCGCGGCCTGTCCGGGCGTGCTGTCTGCGGTGGCCCAGCGGGTCTGGACCTGCTGATCCGTGAGCGGCTGGCTGCTGGTGCCGCCCGCCTGGGGTGCGGTGCCCGTGCTGGCTGGCGCCGTGGTGGGCGCGGCAGTTCCGGGGGTTGGGCTGGCGGCGCCCAGTGCAGCTGGAGTGGGCTGCTGACCCTGGCTGGCGGCGGCCGGGGTACTGCTGGCCGGAGCGGCGCTGCCGGCCTGATTGACGCTGCTGGTCGGGGTGGCTGCGGCGGGACTGGCCGGGCTGCTGGCGGCGGGACTGGCCGAGCTGCTGGCGGCGGCGCTCTGCGGCTGGCCCTGGGCAGCCTGGGCGGCCTCCGGAGCAGCAGTGGAAGCCTGCGGGGTGCCCTGCGCCCCTGCGGGGGCCGTGGGGGCCTGCGCTGGGCTGGCCTGGGCAGCCGAGTCGCCGTACCGGGCTTCGATGTCGTCCGCGCTCAGGTTCGTGGATGGGGCCGCACTCGCGTCGGCGGTACTGGGCTGGGCGTTGTCTGCCGCCGGACTGGGGGCGTCGCCGTAGCGGCTGCTGATCTGCTCTTCGCTCAGGGGCGCGCCGGGCGTGGCCGCCGACTCGTCCTGGCCTACGCTGGGCTGACGGGCGTCGTCCTGGTTCGGGGCAGCCTGGTTCGGCGCGGGCTGGGTGGCCGCCGGGGCCGCGCTGGGGGCCGCTGCGCTGACGGGTGCGGCGCCGCCTGTGCTGGCGCTGACCGCAGCAGTTGGGGTGGCGGCCGCGTCTGGGGCGCTGGCGTCGGCACGACCCGTGTCCGCAGGGAGTTGCTGGTCAGGCGCGCCGCTGGTGCTGGACGGGCCTGCTTCCTGCACGTCGGGATCCATATTGACGGCGCCGCCGTCCGGTTCGGTGGCGTGCTCGCCGCCGCTGGTGGCGCTGCGGGGGTCGGTACGGCTGCCGGTGCCGCTGTCCTGACGGCCCGCACGTTCCTGTTCACGCTGGGCGCGTTCCTGTTCCCGTTCGGCCTTCTGGGCGGCCTGCCGCTCCTCGTACTGCTTGTTGGCGTACTCGCGGCCTTCCTGGAGGCGTTCAGCGGCCTTCTGGTCCCCGCGTTCCTCGCGGCGCTGCTCGTCCACGCGGCGCTGGGCGTCACGGGCGTTGGCCTGCGCGGTGCGGCCGCGCTCCAGGGCGTTCTCGCGCATGGCGCCGATGGCACTCCCGGCGGCGTCCCGGCCGGACGCGACGGTTCGGGCGCCGGCGGCGGTGAGTTGGGCGTTGCCGGTCGCGGCGCCGCCCAGGGCCATGGCGGCGCCCGCCACGCGGTTCAGGGCAGCGCCCGCGAAGGCGTGGCCGCGTCCGGAGCCGCCGTTGCCGAGGCCGCCGCCCGTGGCGAAGATCCCGTCCGTGACCTGTTTGAGTTCGCGGAAGATCATACCCGCCAGTCCAGCGAGGCCGACGAACAGCGCGCCCGCCACGACCAGGCCCAGGATGATGTACAGGCTCGACTGCGCCATGGTGAACATGGTCTGACTGGCAGCGGCACTGACCACGCAGACATTGTTGGTGAGGTTATCCAGCGGGTTGACGGCTGCGACGGCGCTGTCCACGGCCCCTTTCACGGAACCGAGCAGGCCGGGATCCGTCTGGGCTTTCTGCACGCAGCGCTGCATGACGGTCTGCAGGGCGTCGGCGTTGTCGGCCGCGGCAATGGAGTTGTTGGCCATCATCTTGGTCATGTAGTTGATGGGCCCGTCGAACACGATGATGATGTTCGCCATCATCAGGCCCGGCGCGAGTCCGGCCACGATGATGCTGCTGACCATGCCGCCCAGGCTGCGCAGCAGGACGCTGGCGTTGATGGGGAACATGGCGAACGCGACGGGCAGGAAGATCGCGGTGAACAGCACGAACAGGCCGCTGCCGAAGATGATGCCGATGTACGCCATGAACATGCTGGCGATCAGTAGGCTGCCGAACTGCCAGATACCGCCGTACTGACCGTTTTTCTTCTTGGCTTCCTCGACCTTCTGCGCGGCGGCCTGCCGGTAGGGTTCGCCGGCCGCGCCGGAGCGGTCGATGTCCAGGTTCCCCTGGAAATACTGCGCGGCGGTGACCATGGGCTGCACGCCGGCGCTCAGGCCGGTCGCGGCGTAGTCCCAGACGGCCACGGCGAGGCGGCTGGTGCGTTCCTGGATGAGCTGGTCGATTTTCGGGTTGAGTCGCTGCTCGACGTTCGTGTACGTGACGCGCCACAGGGCCCAGCCGCCTTCACCGAGCACGCGGGGGACGCCGGTGGAGACCAGAAGGACCGTGACGCCCGCGAGGACCATGTTGGAGTAACTGCCGTCCAGTCCGGCGAAGCTGAGGCGCTTGCCGTAGGCCCAGTTGACGTACCCGAGGAAGAAGCTGAACAGGGCGATGATGCCCGCCACGATGCGCGCGATGGTGTCGGCCAGGCCGGGAACGTCCAGGTTGCCGACGATGGTCATGACCGACTTGAGCATGTCGTTCATGCTCGGGATGATCCGGGTGAACTCGATGAAGTTCTGCGCGCCGCCGGTGGGCGGGTTGACGACCTGGTTGGGATCGAGGGTCTGACCGAGCGCGGCGCTGGTCAGGGTGAGGGCCAGTGCCGTGAGGAGGAGCAGTGGGGGGTTTCGCATGATGCCTCGGTGACGGAAGAACCCCGGGCGTGTGGGCGCCGCAGGGTGGTCTTCCGGGGTGTGAAGGGGCGGGGTTATTTCATGAAGCTGCGCTCGCCGTACGGGCCGGGCATGGGCAGATCTTCAGCGTTGACGACCGTCAACTTGGAGAGGTTTTTGAGGGACGCGACGCTGGCGGCGGCGGCCTGGGCCGCTTCGATGCTGCTGTCCTGCACTTCTTTCATCTGGGCCTGGGCGATCGTGGCGCTTTCCTGGCGTTCGCGGACGATGTTGTCCACGATGGCGCTGGTGGCCTGCTGGTTGGCGTCCTGGGAGGCGACGACCTGTTTGAGCATGGCGGTGATCGCGGCGGCGTTCATGGCGTTGAGGTTGTTCGCTTCGGCCATGAGGCCCGTCTGGATGGTCATGGCGCCCAGGGTGGTGGTGGCGCTGGCCGCGCCGGTCCGGGCGATCTGGCCCTGCGTCATGACGGTGCCGACGTTCTCGGCGGTCTTGCCGGAGATCTCCTCTGCGGCCGCCTGCGCCGTGAGGCTCGCGCCGGTCGCTCGGATGCTGGCGTTGTTGAGTTTGGCGCTGTAGATCCGTTCGGTCAGGGCGCTGATCTCGGCGGTGGCGGTCATGGGGTTGGTGTACTTGCTGTAGCCGGTGAGGTCCTGGTACGGATCGTTGCTCATCTGAGCGACGTCCGCCTGGTACGCGTCGACCGTGCTGTCCTGCGCCTTGTCGACGGCCGTGGCGATCTGCTGGGCGCTGGTCTGCCCGCCGGTGACGCTGGCGGTACCGCCGTACCCGCTGATCATGGTGTTCAGGCGGTCGCTGACGGCCTTGGTGCCCACGCCGAGCAGCTTGTTGACGTCGGTGTACCCGAGGATGTCCTGCAGCTGCTTGTACCACTGCTGCGCCTGGGTGAGGGCGTTGACGACGCCGCCGGCCAGGGCGTTGTTGATCAGGAACTCTTTGAGGCTCCCGCCGACACCCTTGATGATTTCGGACAGGGGGCCACCCACGACGGGGATCATGCTGATGGCGGTGGCCAGGCCGTTGATGAGGTAGTCGATGATGGTGTCCAGGCCGCCGTCGCCGAGGAAGCTGGGCACGCCGGGCAGACTGATCCCGCCGCCAAACAGGTTGCCGAGGAAATCGAACATGCCCTGCTGCTGCATGGCGCTCTGGGCGCTCATGCCGGCGCCGGTCGCGCCGCCGGGCACGTTCACGGCGAGCATGTTCAGGGCCTGCCGGGGAATTTCGAGCGTGCCGTTGGGGCTCTGCTGGGTGATGGTGGCCGCCTGGGCGCTGAGGGTGGACAGGCGGCCCTGGAGCCGCTGAATGTCCGCCTCGCTGACGCCCTGCGCGCGGGCCGTCTGGATGACGGTGCGGGTGGTGGCGTCGAGCATGGCGGTGAGTTCGCGGCCGGTGATCTGGACGGTCGCGCCGGCTGCCGGGCTGGCCGGTGGGAGCGCGGTCTGCGCGAGGGTACCCTGGCCCAGGCTGCTGGCCAGCGCCAGGGTCAGCATGAGGTGTCGGGCGGTCGTGGGGGTCTTCATGTGACTTCCTCCTGTGGGGGAACGGGGCGCACCGTGGGCGTGCGCAGGCAGGTCACTGTGGGTCAACCTGACCTCACTGTCGAGTGTACCGGATGCCCTTCCCCCCTGCGGACGCAGGTCAGGCGACCCGGGTGCGCCTGGCCGCTTCGAATTCCGAGACCATGCGCTGCACGGCGAGTTCCATGTCCCCGTCGGTTTCGGTCATGATCTGCGCGCGCCGGGTCTTGTCCTTGGCGTCAGAACTGAACAGGCAGTATTCGAGGGAGGTGGGGCGGTAGCGGATCACGCCGACTTCCACACCGTCCGGTTTGACTTCGCGCACCATCAGTTCGTTGTACTCGCCGTCTTTACGGCTCAGGCGCTTGAGGTTCGCTTCCTGCTCCTCGTTCAGTTCGAGCATCTTCCCGATCAGGGACGCTTCCTTGGCCTCGCAGCGGCCCATGATGAAGCGGGTGACGTTGTTCAGGACGCCGTCGAGCGCTTCGATATGCTCGTAGTTCTGGGCGGTGATGATCTCCATGAGGTTGTAGGCGGCGCCGGAGAGGATCACGGTGTTGAGCATCTCCTTGACTTCCGGGATCCTGCCGGTCACGCCGGATTCTTCGCTGAGCAGCACGATGCGCGCGGTCAGGTCGGTGCGTTTCTTGGCGTTCTCCCAGACCATCTTGTTGATGATGGTTGTCACGGCGCCCATGAGCATCTGGTCGTTACCGATGCCGCTCATGTCGAAGACGGTGACGCGGCTGGTCATGTTGATGGTGCTGCGGCCGTTGAACAGCGTGCCGTAGTACCCCTGCGTGAATTCCTGCAGGGCGATGGCGATGTCGCGCACGTGCTTGCGGTGCTCGGGGCTGTCTTGCAGGCCGATTTCACCGATGCGCTGCAGGCCGTACATGAAATCGAAGAATCCGCCGAGCGTGCCGCCTTCAAAAATGGGCTGCCCGTCGATGAGCTGGGTGCAGGTGCGGACGTAGCTCTTGACCCCAGCGGAGATGATGGTCCCCCACTCCGGCTTGTAGCTGGCGATCAGCAGGGCCTTGACGAACGCGGTGATGTCGCGCTCCTCGTCGGGGGTCAGGTCACGGTTGGTGCCTTCGAAGACGTTGTACCGGACGGGGGTGCCGGCGGGCTGCACGGAGCCGTCCGGGCCGATGGTTTCGGTGGCGAACTTCGCGCCCAGGTAGAAGGGGATGAACTGGCCGCGCAGCCAGGAGCACAGGGGCGCGTAGTCGTTTTTGATGTCCATGATGCGCAGGTACGCGCCCTGCATGTAGAGGTTCATCAGGAGTTTCTGGATGGTGAAGCTCTTGCCGCTGCGGCTGCTGCCGATCACGGCCATGTGGGGCGCGCCTTCGGACCCCTTGGGGAGCGTGATGCGCTGCTGGCCGCCGTGGGCGTTCTCGAACACGCCGAGCGTGACGCCGCCCGTGTTGTACCAGGGGCCGTAGAACGGTAGGAAGGACGTGACGCTGCCGACCTGCTGATCGTGGAGCCACATGGTGGACTTCCCGCCGAACGGGGCGAGGTTGGCCGTGAACTGATCCCAGTTGCTGTGGTCGCCAAAGCTCATCTGATGCTGTCCGAAGCGCGCGTCACTCCAGGTGTTTTTGATGGTGCGGGCGATCTGGCGAACTTCGGATTCGCTGTCACACACGACGATCATGCTCATGCCGAAGTGCACCCAGCGGCCCCCGTGGTAGTAGGCCTCCAGCATCTCCTGGTTCATCTTGGCGGCCCGGGCGGCTGCCTCGCGCTTGCCGGAGTCAGCTTCCTTTTCCATGGCGGTGATGTTGCGCTCGACGCGGGTTTTGATGTTGGCCTCGTTGGCGTACTTGACGTCCACGATGTACATGTACGTGTGGTTACGGAAGACGGCCATCACGTCGTCGGCCACGCCGGGGTAGCCGCCCCCGCCGTAGTTGGTCATGTCGGCCACGACGATATGCGCGTCGCGGTTCAGGAGGTATGAGCTGCGGGGGGTGAGAATGTCGGAGTTGATGACCTGGGCGCGCAGGGTGCGGGGGCGGATGCTCTCGTCCAGGCGCAGTTCGTCACGGGTGACGTTCGGCACTTCGACGTTCCAGTCGTATTCCGGAACAGGATCGGTCACGCTGCCGATGTTGTAGTAGCGGTACAGCATCCGGAACGGCTCGTCATCCAGGATGGGCGTGGCGGGCACCTGGGCGTTGGCGAGCGCGGTGATGATCCGGTCGCGTTCCTCGGTGGCGAGCAGCATGATCTGCTCGAATTCCGCGTCGTTGTAGGCGCGCAGGTCACTGCGGGCCACCCCGGCGCGCTGGTCGGGGATGTGGATGAAGATGAACGCCTCGTGCTGCTTGTATTCGCCGTTCAGGACGCGGCGCTCGTTGGCGCGGCGTTCCGAGGAGATCAGGGCGGACTGCATGGGGTCGTTCGTGGGCGGGTAGTTCAGCTCGATGATTTCATCGTCGGTGGTGGGTCGGTGGAAGATCATGAAGCGCACGCGGCTTTTCTCGACCTGTCCGGCTTCGAGGATGCTCTGGTACGTCTCGAAGAGCCGTTCAACCTGTTCGGTGGTGACGCTGCTGCTGGGCGGCAGCCACATCTGGAGCCCGACCTCGACGCCGGATTCATGCAGGAAGACCACACCGTCCTGTTCGAGGTACCAGGGGTTGATCTTGTTGGTGAGGTTGACGCCGCGGGTGTTGGTGGTGAGCTGTTTGAGCAGGGACATGGGGCCTCCTGTGAGACGGGCGCGCACGCCGCAGTTGAGGGAAAACCGCGAGGTGCGCGCCGCGCGGTCGGGTTATTCCTTGACGGGTTGTGCGCCCACGACCAGCACGATGTCCGTGCCGCTGGGCAGGTAGGTGGCGCGCGTGAAGGTGCGGGTGTTTTCCGGCATGTCGAACACGCTCAGGGCGCGGCCGCCGACGAGCGTCCAGAGGCTGGGCGCTTCCTTCTCGACGATGACCTGCCCGTTGGGGCTGATGGTGGTGCGGCTGGCGTTGAGTTGCGCCTGCGCGTAGTCGCGCACGCCGGTCGCGGCGTTGCGGATCAGGTTGCGCACCACGTCGGGCGCGAGGTCCTGGCCGCTGCCCTGCACGCCGGGCACGCCGCTCTGGTCGTACGCCATGGCGGGGACGTTCAGGACGGTCTTGCCGTCCAGGTCGACCAGCTGGGTGAAGGTCAGGTTGACGCGCTGCGCGCCGGCCACGCTGGGCGTGCCGATCCACTTCCGGCCGTCGCTGCTGCGGGCGATGACGTTGAGGGTCACGCGGCTGCCTTCCATGACGAGGACGGCAGTTTCGAGGCGGGCTCGGATGGTCTGGTAGGCGCGGTACGGGCCGAACGTGGGGGCGCTCGCCGCTGAGGCCGCGTTGGTCTGCGCGCTGCTTGCGGCGCTGCTCGGGGTGTTCGCCGGGGTGCTGGCCGGGGCGCTCGTACTGGCGTTGGTTGCGTTCCCGGTGCGGCTAGGCACGACGATGGTCATGTCGCCGTAGGTTTTGGTGACGCTGCCCTGCGCTTCGGACGGGGCGGCGCTGTCGGCGGCGCTGGGCGAGCTGGCGGCGGCCTGCGGCGCGCCGACCATGATCAGTCGGCCGCCCACGTTCACGGCCTGCTGGGTGGGTGCGGGCGCTTCCCGCAGCGCGAACGCGGTGGGGGCGGCGGTCGCCTGGGCCGCCGCCGGGTTGCTGTACATCGTGACGCCCCGGTTGACCTGGCCCTGCGGCGCCTGGCTGTCGCCGCTGGTGGGGGCGCTGGTGAAGGTCATGCGGGGCGACTGGGCCTGAGCGCCCTGAGCGCCCTGCGAACCGCCTGTGAAGGTCAGCTTGCCGGGCGTGACGACCGGCGTGGCGGAAGCGCCGCTGCCCACGCGGGTGGGCGTGGCCGCGCCCGAGCGGCTGACTGGAGTGATCGCGACAGGCTGCGCCCCGCTGGAGCTGATGGGAGTCACGGCACCCTGGCTCTGCGGCGGTGCGGTGCGGGCAGCCTGCGCCTGACCGTCTTTGACGCTCTGCTGGTACCCGGCCTGCGCGCCCTGCTGCTGGCCTTCCTTGACGCCCTGCTGGTAGCCGCCCTGGACGCCTTCCTGCTTGCCCTGAGCGTAGCCTTCGCGCTGACCGCTGGCGTACCCGGCGACTTCCCCGTCGCGTTTGCCCTGCGCGTACGCGTCCTGCTGGCCCTGCTGGTCAGGTGGGGCGGAGTCGGTGGCACTGGTCTTCGGCGTACCGTCCGGATTATCGCTGCGGCGGGACGTGCCAGTGCGCGTACTCGGGTCCTCGCTGATGGGATCGGCCTTCACGATTTCCGGGCCGCTGTTGGGGTTGGCGACCACGGCGTTGGGGTCCGCTGGAGTGACGACTGGGATGTTGTTGGCAGTGGTCGGGCCAGCTGCCTGCTGCGCCTGTGCGGCGGCGCGCCGGGCGGCAGCGTCCTTGGCACTGCTCTGGTACGCGGCGACGCCGCCGTACGTCAGGCCGCCCAGCAGCAGGAGGGCGCCCACACCGCCGCCGATCAGGGTACTCATGGGCAGTTTGCGGGCGACGTTCTGCCCGCGCTCGTTGGTGACGGTGCCCCGCTTGGCCTTAGCCTCCTGCGAGACGGCCGCTTTGGCCGTGCGGGCCTGCTGCTCG
The DNA here is from genome assembly GCA_943327755.2 of Deinococcus hopiensis KR-140. GTDB lineage: Bacteria > Deinococcota > Deinococci > Deinococcales > Deinococcaceae > Deinococcus > Deinococcus hopiensis_A. Next base: position 97,360 of record CALPYF020000007.1, on the reverse strand, counting down.
CGGCCCAGCGCGGTCGTGACGGGCGAGACGGTCCGCAGCACGCTGGCTTTCATCTCCTGGGCCAAGCGCGGGTTGCCTTTGCGTTTCAGGGCCCGCTCGGTGTCTTTCAGCCACTCGTCGGTGGGCGGGTCGATCCAGGTCAGGCCCTCGTCTTCGAGGCCTTTGCGGATGGCGGCCGCTTTGCGGGTGTTCCACTTGATGGTGGGTGCCATGGGCGGCGGGGTGGCGGTGGATTCTGGGGACGCCGCGTCGCCGGACGTGGGGGTGTCCGGCGTGGTGTCGGGGTCTTCCCGGTCTGGGGTGGTCATGGTCACTCCTCGGTGTGGGCCAGTGGGGTGGGGGTGGGGGACGTGGGGAAGCGCCGGCCGCTCTTCGGGGTTCCCAGTCGGAGGTGCTGAACATCGGTGTGCTGCGCTGTGGGGGCGCAGTCCGGGCTGGGGTGCGGGGGCGACTGGCGAGGCGTGTGCTCGCGGGTGGGCATCGGTGCTCCAGTGGGCTCAGGTGTTGGCGCGCTGCGCGTCGAGCGCGGTGAATTCGCGCAGGGACAGCACGTGCGCGAACGCTTTGGCCACAGCGTCGTAGCGGCTGATGGTGGGGCCGATGATCAGGAGTTTCTCGCGGGCGCGGTGCAGGGTCAGGCCGTGCACCTGGAGGTAGATCTTCAGGGTGCGGGGGTGCATGCCATTGCCGAGGACCTTGCCGCACACGCGGTGCCGCTCGGCGCCCAGCTGGATGCTGGGGAGCAGCGTCAGGTCCTCTTTGAGCAGGCCGAGCGCGCCCGGCTGCGGCACGTCCCACGGTCCGGGCAGCGCGCCGCTGCGCATGAACAGGCGCAGGTACGCGCCGTCCGTGGCGGCAGCGACGGTCCGCCCGGTGACCCGCCAGGCGCCGTCGGGGAATTTCACGCGGCGGTCCAGCGGGAAATGCAACCGGCCGATCACAGTGTCGAGCGGGGTCATGCCCAGGTCGGCGGCGTCCTGTTCGGTGACGCCCAGGTCGCGCAGTTCAGCGGGCAGCAACGCGCCGTGCAGCACCAGCGCTTCAAGCGCGGCGTGGTGGGGCGTCGGCGCGGCGGTCATGTCAGTCCAGGCTACCGCGGATCATGAAGTTGGCTTTCAGGCCGGGAACGCTCACGAGCCACGCGACCTGCGCGTCGCTGGTCTTGACGTCCGCAGGGAGGGGGATCGTGAAGGCCACGCTCAGGCCGGGGGCGACGCTGCCGGTCACGGCAGCCGGGATGACCTGGGCCTGCCCGCCGGCGAACACCTGCAGGGCTTCCGGGCGCAGGCTGAGGGTCTGGGCGGTGCCGTTGGTGACGGTCAGCGTCAGGCCCGTCTCGCTGCGGGCGACGTCCAGTTTGACTGTGGTGGGCGTGGTGGGGAGCGTGATGTAGCCGCCCGTGCCGATCGCGGCCGCTGCGTTCAGGGTGTTGGCGGTGGCAGGCGTGAGTTCGGGGCTGCCGGTGGGGGCCGTGACGGTCGCCGTGATGGGGGTGGTCACGCGGGGCGCGGCGACCGGTTGCGCCTGGTATTCCTTGGCGCCGGTGGGGGCGGGCGTGTCGTCCACGATGGTGATCAGGGTGCTCGCGCCGCGGCTGGGGCAGCTGGTGACATGCAGGCGGTACACGTCGTCACTGTCGGCCATCAGGACCAAGACGGGCGCGCGGCCGCTCGTGGCGTTGCCGCGCAGGATCACGGTCGTGCCGTCGAAGACGGGTTCGACGTTGTTCAGTGTGATGCCGACGCTCTTGACGCGGCCCGGCGTCTTGAGGACCAGGGCGTCGTTCTGGCACAGCTGCACGCTGATACCGGGGTTCATGGCGGCGCTGCGAGTGAAGGTTTTGCTGTAGCTCTGTGCGACGGCACTGTGTGGGATCAGTGCGAGGGCCAGGAACGCGACAGCACGAAAAGCCAACCTGTGGGGGGTTGTATTCATACGCCGCGAGTGTACCAGACTTTGCCACGAATCCGACGCAAAATGACCGGATTTCCAGCCGGTCGGCGCGGGCCTGGGCCGTGACTTGACGGCCGCCGTCCGGGGGGCAAAAAAAGAAACCACCGACAAAATCCAGAGGATTTTGAAGATGGTTCTGTGCAGTCGCACACGCTCAGCAATGGCTTCGCGTTGTGTCCCTAAACGCCTTATCTGGTCGTGGTTTTGCGGGACTTCTTGGTGGTGGGGGTCAGGAGCGCTTCATCGTCGGGGTGAGCGAAGATCGAAGTGACCAGTTCCTCAGTGATGGCTTCGGCTTTGACCCAGTCAGGCTCGAAAGCTTGAAGGCGGGCAAAGAACTCGGGCGCGAGTTTCAGACGGGTATCGTCGTCTAAACCAGCTTCCAGCAGCTTCGTTGCCGTGACCTGCACAAAGCGGGGGCCTTTGAACATGGTGAGGGGGCCGAGGGCGCTCATGGTCGTCATGACGGCAGTGAGCGTGTCCTCTGCGGCCGGTTGCACCTGGGGTTCGGGCTGCGGGCGAGCAGGAAGCAGTTTCTCGTCGAGCACATCCTGAGCGCCGAAGGCGTGGATGAGTTCACCGAGCGTGTAGCGCTTGCTGCTGTACCGAGCCACGCGGACCATGTCTTTGCCTTTGCCTTTGTCCGGAATGAAGTACCCAGCGAGTGGAAGCGTGTAGCTGGACTGAAGATCAGCCTGCAATTTCGCTCTCATGACCTCTTCGAGGATGCCTTTCACTCGGTAGAGCGTGGCGTCATCGGCGCGGTCGATGGTCTTGTCGAGGCGGTAGACCAGGAGGAGGTCGTCGCCACTTTCAAGGACCATGCTGGGGTACAGCGGGTACTCGGTGTCCAGTTTGCGGCCGTCGACTCGGAAGACGCAGGCGCTGGTGGTGTCGTGACCGTCGAGCTGCACGCGAATGGTGTAGCCGGCGGTGTTGAGCTGACCGAGGGATTCCAGGGTTGGATTGGTGAAGTGCTTGACTTCCAACCCGCGGCGGGCAATGACCTGCACGTCGTCGCTGAGCGTGAAGATGTTGCGCATGAACACGGGCGTGAAGCTCCGAATCGCGCAACCGGCTTGCATGCTTTCAGCTTCGGCGATCATGGTCTGAACCGGTCCCTTCTCAGGTGCGTATTTGGCCATGAACTCGGCTTCCTGCGCGTGTGAGTGGCGGCTACCGATGAGGGGCTCGTCGGCGGGGTCACTCACGCTGATCTGGGGGGTCTCCACCTCGACTTCGGCGTTGGCGTCGGCGTTGGTGGGGGTGCTGAACAGGGCTTTCAGAAAGTTCTTCATGGTCGTTCTCCGTGCGCGTTGCGCGTCCAGCGGTCGTGGGTGCGAATCACGGGGCCGCTGGCAGTGGGGCGTGGTGCCGCTGTGATGCCGTGGGGTTACTGAATCGCCTGCGCAGGTTTGACCCAACACATCAGCTTTTCGTCCCACACAGCCTCAGTTGTGCGTCGAGCGCGCAGTGAGGCCATCATCTGAGACATGTCGCCGCCGTAGTAGCGTTCGGCAGTCGTCAGTGCTCCGGCGTAACCGATGGCGGACAGGTGTGTGGCGCCGTGACGGCTCCAGGTTTCCAGTCCTCCGAGGCGGCCAGCTTGAGCGGGGGTCATCTTGGGTCGATCAGCATTCTTCATGGTGGGGCTCTCCGTGCGCAGGGCGCGTGATCAGCAGGACTGACCAGGGGTGGGCGAGATCCTCAGGCGAACAGCAGCCCGAAGGAGTAGGCGGGGGCGTTGTGCAGGTGCTCGGCCAGGGTGGCGTCGCGGCGGGCGTCGGCGCGCGCAGTGGCGTACAGATCAGCCCATTCCTGTCCAAGGCGGCCCATCACGGTGTCGGTGTCCACGTGCCGGTTGAAGCAGGCTTCGCGCAGCGCGTGGGTGATGCCGTCAGCGGACGCCTGTGCAAACGAGATGTCCCGTTTGACGGTGGTTCCTTCGCGGCTGTCAGTAGAGATGAACTCCAGCTGCTGGCCGTTCAGGGTGACCGCGCAGAGATGCACACCGTTCTGGAACGCGAGGATGAGTCCATGCGTGCCGCGTTCGGTGGTCTGCTTGGCGAGGCTGAAACCGCGCTTCTCGACCCAGAACTTCACAAGTTTCTTCATGGTGGTACTCCGTGCGCGTAGGCGCGTCCGTCGCGGTGAGGCTGCGGCGGGGGCGAGGCGGCGTGTCAGGTCACGGCTGGCCAGGAGGCGCGCGGTGATCGGTCAGGGGCCGCACTCAGTGCAACGTCAGGCTGGGCTGCTGGAACTCGGAGGCGTGGAGGGACACGTCGAAACTCGCGGCTTCTTCGTGCAGGAGGCAGGCGTTGGCCCACATCTCTCCCAGTTCTCCGATCTGGGCGTCAGGATTGTTCCGCAGCGTCAGGCAGGTGGCCTGGATGCTGTTGAACGTGCCGTCGCACAGAGCGTCCATCAGTGACTTGCGGGTTCGGGTGGCGGCGCCTTCGGTTGCCAGGGGTGTCCGGTGGAACACGAGTTCCTGGCTGTTGTTCACGCTTACGGACAGGTAGGTTCCCTGCTCGATAAGGGCGAACACGAGTCCTTCGGTGCCGTTGAGTCCCTCGATCGCGTCGTGGCTCAGGCCGATGGTTGCGGTAATGCCTTCAACAATGTTCTTCATGGTGGTTCTCCGTGCGCTACGCGCGTGCCTGGCGGTGCGAATGCCGGGGCAGGTTGGGGGTAAACGAAACGTGGACGTCGTGAGGATCACGCTGTCCACGGGTTACGCCACGGGGGGCTGAGTGATTGGCTTAGAAGGGGTACAGGTACTGAAGTGCCTCGATGGCCTGGTACGTCGGAACGCGGAGCAGGTCCGTGTCCTTACCTTCGAGTTTGGCGAGTCGCAGCAGTTCGCGGTAGTCCGCTCCGTGCGCTTCGCCTGCTTCAGAAATCAGCGCGTCGAGATCAGCTGGGGGGTCCAGGAGCATGTGGCACGCTTCCAGAACACCCATCTTGTACAAGGCGTATTCCTTGTTGATCGTCGAGATGTGCTGCTTGACTTTCTCGCCGGTCTTCATGTCGAAGGTCACCAGGATGAAGTGGTGATCCTCAGTCTCCACTGCCATAAACACCTTGGTTCCGTACTGGAATCCAAAGAGCAGGCCGTTTCGGAAGGTGCCGGTAGCCGAAAGGTAGCCCTGAGCCGTCAGCCAGAACTTCACAATATTCTTCATGGTTTTCTCCGTGCGTGCGCTGCTCGGTGGCGGCGGTACGCGAAGCGCCCTTTGAGGCTGGCGTGGGTGCGAATCACGCGGTCGCTGTGGGGGCGGCTTGCGCAGAGTGTACATCACGCCGCAGGCCGTGAAAAGCGCACGTGCCGAGCTTGAGGCACGTGCGCGTTCAGCGTTCCTGAATTCAGTCGGCGAAGTTCATCTGGGTTTCGACCTGACTCGTGTCGGGACTCGTGTCGGGCGTGGCGTCCAGTGGTGGTTCGGTGGCACTCGGGCTGACAGGTTCAGGCTCACTGACCGGTTTGCGGCCGCCTGGGCGGAGATTGCTCAGGCCCTTGCCCCGTCCGGCGCTGACTGGAGCTGGCGTGACCAGGAAGGGCACGTCGGTCTCGTCAGCGTCGTCAGGCACGGTGATGTCCGCCCCTCCCTGCGAACTGGTCGCCTGCCCTGGGCGTGCGGGCGGGGAACCGAAGGCCTGGACGGCTGGCGCTGGCGCGTCCGGTGCGGGGGATGGGGTCACGGGGAGCGCAGGGGTCACGGGAGCAGGGGAGGCAGGCGCGGTCGGCGCCACAGCGACTGGAGCGTCCTGCGGGTCAGACTCCTGAGGTTCGGCCTCCGCCGGGGCTGGCGCCGCTGGTACCGTTTGGTCTGGCCTGGGGTCGGGTTCACCCAGCCGGTCATCCCAGGTCAGCTCCTGTGACTCGTCACGGCCGCGTACCTGGGAGATCAGGCGCGGTACGAGAACTTCAAACGGCAGACTCAGAGGAATACTCACGAGTTCAGGCTGCCCGGGCACAGGCGTGAACTTGGCCATGATCTTCTCGGTGACGGCCGCCAGTTCCGCCTTGGTGAGGAGCCCATCGAAGCGGCGCAGCATGTCCATCGTGGCGTTTTCTGCCGCTTCGACCGGCAGGACCTCCCGCGCTTCCTCGTAACGCGCCCCGAGATCTGGGGCCGCTTCCTCCAATCGCTTGCGCTCGGCGATGTACGCACTGGCGAAGCGGATGTTCTCCAGTTCTTTCTTGGCGTAGGTTCCGAGCACCGCGGCTCCCAGTTCAGTGATGCGTACCCAGTCCCAGTCTTCTGGGGAGTCCTCGATGCCGCGACCGGGCTCAATCCAGCTGGACATGAGGAAGGCTCTCACGGCGCGCTGCGCGGTGTGATCTTTCAGGGAGAGATGCAGCGAAGGGTAACGGAATTCAAAGAATTTCCCGCTTCGCCGGAAGGTCGCGCCGTCCACGATCGCAAACCGGATCCAGTCGTTGAACACGTCCTTGAGCGTCAGTGTCCCTGCAGGCATCTGATCTTCCCCATTCAAGGTTTCGGCGATGTACTCGTCGATTTCAGCTTGCCGCTCCTCATCACTGAGGTGCTCCATGATGTTGTACCAATCGTCGTGCAGCGCCTGGTTGTTGACAACGAATTGTCGGCCGTCTAACCCAAAAAAGGACGGTCGAGGTTCATGGAATGGGACGGTGGCGAGGAGCGCGGGCGGGAGTGTCCCCTTTGTCTGCAGGATCGCGAGAAAGTACGGCCATTCACTGATCTCACTGGGGGTCGCTAGTGGACGCTTCTGGACCGTATAGGTGCGGCCCCGCCGAACCGAACCCGGTTCGGGATTCAGACTGGTCGTGCCGGAGATGGAGTTGTTCCGTACGCGGATCTCGCGCTCGCCCAGGTACCCGCTGAGGGTCCTGGCGGCGTCGTCCTGAAAGCCTGTCGGGAAGATTAGCCGGGTGGCGAGGTTCTTCGTGATGGCCGCCCAAATTTTTTCGTCATACGTGATCTCCATCTGGTCCTCGTTCTGAATACCGAAGATCAGGCAGATGTCGCTATCGCGTAGTGTGCCGACGCTGCGGAGCACGTTCCGCAGCTTGCCGATGCTCGGCGCTTCGTCGTACACCAACCTGACGCTGCGCTGTGGTCCCGTGCGGCTCACCTCGTTGCGTAGCCGCACGATCTGGTTGGTCAGCCAGTTATCGAACACTCGCGTAATGACTTCGCCGCGGGGTGTCCGCATTTTGTCGCTGGGGATGCCCCAGTACACGAGTCCGCCATCCTTGACGAATTTTTCTGGGTCGAAGTTCCGACCGGGGACGCTGGTGAAGGTTTCGCTGACGCGGTCATCCTCAAACGCCTCCAGCGCGTTGATGATGCCGGTCACGAATCCATTCCAGTCCCTCTTCTCGGCCATAAACCGCGAGAGTTGCTCAATCGCCACAGCGTCCCCAGTCCCATTCAGCCAGTTCTCGAATGCAGGCTGAGTCTGGTTCATGATACGGCTCACTTCTTTGAAGTTTGGCGTGACGCTGCCGGCGACCACTTTGAATACTGCACCTAGAATGATTTGCTGGGTTAACTTGTAAAAGTCCCCGCCCGACTCTTTATATTCCGGAGTCGGGACTAGGATTGCAGCAAGATCGCGTCCGTCCTGCACGGTCTGGATGTAATCAAAGACTGGAACGTTAAATCCACCGCGCGTGAAGGGCAACACCGGGTAGGTCGGCAGTCCAAAGCGACGAAAGAGCGCAATGGTCTGCATGAATCCCCCATTGAGCTTGGGGAACTTGAAGTCCAGGATCACTACGGCGTCACCACGCCGCGCGAAGGCCAGCACGAAGTGCATCAGTGCGCGGCTGGTTTTCCCGGTGCCGGTCGGGCCGTAGACCAGCACGTGCTCCTGGAGCATCTTGCTCGTCAGGCCAATCGGTTTCATGCCGTGGTACTTGTACATCAGTGGCCGTTCCGGCGCAGCATTGTCCGGCATGGGCGCCTGCTCCACCACGTACCCGAGCGGCACGATGACCGGGTCGGTCACGTTCCCGGCGCTGTCTTTTTCACCTTCGGTGTAGCGGGAGATTTCCGGGTACTTCCACGGGTCGACCTTCAGCCATTTCGCGTCGTCGAGCGTGTCCCGCTTGCGCCGCAGGTACAGGCTCAGGCCGATGCCGCTGCCCAGAGTGGAGGCGCCCAGCAGCATGACGAGCAGCCCGGCCGTGGGGAACGGCTTGACCATCAGCCCGGCGTTGCAGGTGGTGTCCATGCGGCACTGCGCGTACAGCACCGCTCCTTTCGAGTTCAGTTTCTTGGCCCAGGTGGTCTTGATGGTCCGGCGTTCACGCCGCGCCTTGCTGCTGCTCTTGTCGGGCAGCGTGACCACGGTGGTCTCCAGGGCGCGGGCGACGGGTTTGAGTGCCCGGTCGGTGAGGTAGTACCCGCCCCCGAAGAACGTGAGGGCCAGGACGAACAGGATCAGGACAACAGTGCTGTTCGTGATCGGGTCGTGCTCCAGCCGTTTGAGCACGGCTTACTCTCCCTGAGGGGCCCGCGCGCCCTTCTTCTCCGCCTTCTGGGAGGACCGGGCCGGCTTGCTGCGCTTCTTGATGCGGGTGCGCGCAATCTGCTCGAAATGCGTCTTGGCGTCACCGACCTTGAAGGCCACGCTTTTCCCCTCGGCCATCTGGGCGTACCGGAACTCGAAGCCGACCTGCTCGCGCAGCTGCTTGAGGCTCCGAGTGTCAAGGATGAGTTCATCCGCGACTTTGCGGTTCATGCCGGCGTCCGTCTGGTCCTCCAGTGGCGCGGCCAGCAGGACGCCCGCAGCGATCTCCTCCTGAATGCGGGTGTAGATGAAGTGCCGCTCCTGCCCCTCGCTGCCTTTCAGCACTTCGCTCAGCAGGATGTACTTTTCGGCCTTGATGAGGCCCTTGACTTCGTCAGCGGAGGGGGGGGTGAGGCGGTTGGGGTGTTCGGCGGCCACTTCTGCTTTCTCAGGCTGGGCCGGGCCGGTCTTCTCGTGCTGCGGGGTGGGGGGCTGCTGCTCACTCATGGGAACCTCAGTTCAGGCGCGTGGCCTGGGTGAAGACGTGCTCGGTGATGGGGGGCTGACCGGCGATGATGCGCTGAATGCTGTCGGCGAGATTGCGGTGCAGCACGAAGTAGTTGCGCTGGCGGACTTCGATGAACGCCTCGAAGGCGGGGCTGCCCACGATGTGGTGGGAGCCGTCGGGGCGCACTTCAAGGCCGAACATGGGCATCAGGACGCGGTTTTGCAGGACGCCTTGCAGGTCGCGGCCGTGGACGCTGGAGGTGATGGTCGGGCCGAAGCGTTCGGCCTGCAGGATCAGTTGTACGTCGCCGTCCTGGTAGCCCACCTCGTCGGCGTAGATCCGCTCGGTGCCGTGATTGCGGATGGCGCGTTGCAGGACGGGCACGAGGTTTTCAGGTTGACCGACTTTGTCCTGGCGGACGTCGGCGAAGACGGGGTGGGGGTCGTCGCCTTCGCCCAGGATCTCGTTGGAGGTGTCGACGACGTTGACGCCGAATGAACCGTTGGATTCCCCGTCGATCAGGATGGCGTCGCGCAGGAACGTGGTTTTGCCGCTGGCGGGCATGCCGCAGACGCCGATGCCCTTGGCGGTCACGATCACGTCCCGGAACGGTTCCGCGACGCCGCGCAGCAGGCGGCCGACGCGGAACGTGACCTTGTCCAGGCGGCCGCGGTCGTTGTAGCCAGCGGAGACGCGGTGGGTGCTGCCCTCGACGCCTTTTCGGCCATTCGATTTGAAGCCCTTGACCTGGGCTTCGATGCTGTCGATGTGGTCCTGGAGAACCAGGACGTCATGGCGGACGTGGAGGCCCCGGAGGCGCAGTTGCACGCGCTTGTTGGCGTCCATCTTGATTTCGTCCAGTTCGTGCAGGTAGCGCGCCGCAATCCGGCGTACGCCGCCGGGCAGGACGGGCAGGATCGCCTGGTATTCACTCTCGCGGGTGAGGTCGGTCAGGTAGACGGGTTCTACACGGGCGGTGGCGCCGGGGGGCAGCACGATGCCCGGCGGCAGGGCAAGTTGCGTCATGGCGCGCCTGTGAGAGGGGTGCTGTGGAGCGTGAACGGGGAGGATGCGGCGCCGCTGAGGGGCGTGCTGTGCAGGGCGAAGGGGGCCGCCGCTGGGGCTGCCGTGGCCGCCGGGGTTACGGTAGCCGAGGTCGATTTGGCCGCTGGCGTGGCGGGTGCGGCGCTGGTCGCGGGCACCGCAGCGGGCGTGAGGGGGACGCGGGTGATCAGGGTCTCGAGCGGCGGGAGGGGCTGGGGTTTCAGGGCGCTCTCCCCTCCCCTGCTGGCGGCGGCCACGGTGGGCGCGTAGGGCGCGGGCGCGCCGGCCAGGAACTCCTGGTAGAACCGGGCGACTTTCACGACGTACGCCTGGGTTTCCGCGAAGGGCGGCACGCCGCCGTACGTCTGGACGTTCCCGGCGCCCGCGTTGTACGCCGCGAGGGCCAGGTCCAGGCGCCGGAAGGTCTTGAGCTGCTGACTGAGGTACTTCGCGCCGCCCCAGGCGTTTTCCCAGGCGTCCCAGGGGTTGCGCACGCCGAGGTCGCGGGCGGTGCCGGGCATGAGTTGGGTCAGGCCCATGGCGCCCGCCTTGCTCAGGGCGTAGGGGTTGCCCTGCGACTCGGCTTTGACCAGGGCGCGCATGAGTTGGGGCGGCAGGCCGAACAGTTGTCCGGCGCGTTCGGCGAGGTCGTAGGTGTTGGTCAGTCCGGCGGGGGCCGCTGGAATACTGGCGGCTCCCGCGCTGACCGGGAGGGCCAGCGCGATGAGGAGGGGGCGCATCAGGCGGGCGTGTCCTGTAATCCGCCCTGCGGACGGGTGTTGGCCGCGACGATGAACACGCCGGCGACGATCAGACCCATGAAGACCTGCCCGGTGAGGACGCCGCCCGCAACTGCGAGGTATCCGATGAGGTGCAGCAGGCGGTTCTGCGCGGCGTACTGACCGCCGAGGGTGCGGACCCACTGCTTGTGGGCCATCGCTTCAGGCAGGCGCCAGAGCGTCCGCAGCACGAAGGCCACGAGCGCCATGAGGACCAGGGCGAGCACGGCCGCGCCGAAACTGGCGGGCTGGCCCGGCTGGGCGGGAATGGGCACGGGGATGTAGGTTGCGCTTCCCTGGGTGGGGGCCGGGGTGGGCGCGGTGGGCGTGGGGTTGGCTCCAGTCGTGGGGGATGGAGGAGCTGCCGTCTGTGGGGGGCTACTCATGCCTTCATTGTAGACGTTTACCTCGTTTTTTCAGTTCAGGTGCTGGTTTTACGGGGGAGTCTGGATTTTTCAGGGTGGTTTGTTAGTCTCAGCGCATGACTGCCCTGGATTCTTCATCAGCAACGGCAGCGGCGCGGGCGGCGCGACTGGCAGTCCGGGCGGGCGTGCAGGCGAGTGACCGGTCAGAGACGCAGGCGTTTCTCAGCGTGTACGCCGGTCTGCTGCCTGAGGTGCGCGCGGAGACGTTTCCCCGCCCGGCACGGCGTGAAGCGATTCGTGAGGCGCTGGCCACCGATCACGTCCTGACGGCCGGGCAGTTGCGCCGGTACTTCGGGGCGGACGCGGCGGATCTGGCGTCCCTGGCCCGCGTGCGGCATCAGGTGGAGCCGGTGCACATGCGTGGCACGCTGGTCGAGGCTGAGTTCTGCGCGCTGAAAGTCTCAGAGATTACCATGCGTCCTTCTGTGCTCGCGCACGCGGTCGGTACGGCGGAGGTGCGCCTGCAGCTGGGCATTCCCCCGCAGGCCTGGAAGACCGCAGGGGGAGGGGACGAGGACGTGGAGCCGGACGCGGTGTACACGACGCCTGAGGGCAAGCGCCTGGCCGTCGAGTATGACCGCGGCACGTATCCCTCGAAGAAGATCACGTACAAGCTGCTGTCTTTCGGCGGGTCGTTCGACGGCACGCTGTGGGCCGTCCCGCCGCCCGTGGTGACGCGCAGTGGCCAGCCACCGGAGCGCAACCGCAAGCAGCGCGTGCGGGACATGGTGGCGCTCCAGCCGGAACTGGCGCGCCTGCGCAAGACGCTGCACGTCATGACGGTGTGCTGGTGGCAGGATGAAACCGTGATTGTCGATAAGGCCGCTGCCCGCCTCAGTGACGGTCAGGGCCGCGCGGCTGGCCGCTGATCCAGCCAGCGTTTCGGCGGCAGCAAGCAGGCCAGCGCCACACCGACCAGCGTGCCGAGCGGGAAGGCGATCAGCAGTGTGGCCGTCAGGCCGCCTGCCAGGCCCAGGGCGTACCCGCGCCGCTCGATGACGGCCTGCCGGGTACCCCAGGTGAGCAGCAGTACCAGGACGCTGTAGGCCGAGATCAGACGGACGTAGGGCACCAGGGTGCGCGCGGTCTGCGCGAAGGCAGCGGTATTCGGATCAGCACTGGCACTGTTGACCAGGGCCAGCATGACCCAGCTGCCCAGTCCGCCGAGCAGCAGGACTGAGGAGCTGATCGTCACCACGGTCAGGAGCATCAGCAGGGCGGCGGCGCGCCGCTCCTGGCGCCGCAGTTGAGTTTCGGGGGTTCTGGGCGCGCGGGTCTTCCATCGCCACGCCGGGCGGGCACCTGTGGGGGGTGTCATGGGGGCAGTGTACCGAGAGTCCGGGGCGCGGCGCATGTCAGGCCGCCGCGCGCGCAGGTGCGCGGTACCGGGCGTTGAACAGCGCCGCTGGCCTCAGCAGGTCCGGCCATTCCCGCAGGTCGTTCAGGACACGCAAGTAGGCGTCCTGCATGCGGTACAGCGCCTCGATGCCCTGATCGTGGAGCTCTGCGGCCTGGGTGAGCAGTCCGGCCCAGTAGCGGACCGAGTGATCGTCACGCAGGCTGCTCGCCAGGGCGCGCGCCGTGACGCTGATCAGGCGCGCGCGGTCACCGCCCGTTGCCGCGCCGATATGACCGGCGAAATAGGGCAGTACGTCGGGCGTCGCCGCCTCACCCGCAAGTGAAGGAATCACAGCAACGGGGGGAGTGGGTATGGATTTAACGGTGATTCTGTAGATGAAGGTACTTATCCATTCTTCGCTCAAGGGTTTCAGTGATTCCTCCACTTGTTCAATCTGTTCCTGCAGGGCCCGTTTCCGTCCGGGCTGGATGGTCTGCTGCCACGCGCGGCGCAGGTCGAGCAGGCGGCTGCGGGCCTCCTGGGCGAACAGGACCCAGCGGTAGGCAGTTGCGCCCCGGTCGCGGTCAGCGTCGAGGTCACGGCCGTGCTCCCGGGCGTCGTCGGGATGCGCGTAGGCGGTGGTGTTGTGCTGGGGCGTGAGCACCACATCGACCAGGGTGGCGGCCTTCACGGTGTGCATGACGCCGGTGTGGGGGTTGGTCGCGGTGCCGTAGACGGGACGCGTGTGGATCAGGCCGCAGCTGGTGAGGGTGGACATGTGGCGCAGGTAGGTGGATTCACTGATGCCCAGGGCTTCTTGCACGATCTCGCTCAGCAGGACGCAGGAGGCGCGCCGCAGACTCCGGGGTGGGAGGCGCCCGGCGTTGCGCGCGGCGTAGCCGAGCAGGGCCGCTTCGACCAGGACGCCGTACAGCCTCAGGGTGGTCTGGGCGGCGTCCCGGCGCTGGTGGGGCAGGCGGGACTGGGCGTTGAGGCGGATCTGGTCGCGGTGGCCGCGCAGGGCCAGCCAGGCGGTCTCGGGGATGATGTGCCCGAGGGGCGAGGGCCGCTGCGGCGTGTGGGGGGCCGGTGCGGGCGCTGTGGGGGCAGGTTGAGGTGGGGTCGGTGTGGGGGCAGCCGGTGGGGGCGTGAGTGCCAGCGTCGCGGGGCTGTTGTCACTCACGGTCCGGTTTCTGTCCGCGTTTTTCAGCTGGGCCAGGAACCGGTCGGCATGCGCTTGCTGAACGGCGGAGAGGCCGTTCTGGCGTGCGTCAATCATTCGCGTGCCTCTTGATTTTTGGGGTATGGAGGGCTACTCTGATTGACAAGGTTAGGCCAATTCAGAGCTTTAGCGTTTGACGATCAAACTCCCGGTGGCAGGGGGTTTTTTCGTTTTCAGCGTTGTGGGACGCTTCAGGTTGTGTCGTGGATGTCGTGGTGGGGAGTGGCCTCCAGTGTGGCTGGTGGGATGGGCTGACTATAACACCAAGCGCGGCGGCTCCTGCAAGAGCACGAGCCGCCGTAAAGTGCGTCCCCATCGGGGGAATTGCTAAATTTTGCGTCGTGGACGCGCTAAGCGTTCCCGCTTAATCGCGCTGCCGTCCACTTCTCAGCTTTCCGGAATCGCCACCAGGACCGTATTCGGATTGACCACGCTCGCCGCGACCGTCTTGTCCTGACCGTCCAGTGTCGCCAGGAACGCCGGGTCACGCGACAGCCCCTCGGTCGCTTCCGTGAGGACGGCGGCCGCCGGATCACTCACCACCCACGGCACAGCGTCCGTCAACTTCACCTGCGCGAGCAGGACGCGCTTGCCGGCCACTTTCACCTTGTCCGTGTCCGACACGGCCTGACTACACGATTGGCGAAAAATTGTACGCTAAGCGAAAAATCCTCACCCAGTCGAGGTTTTCGCCCGTTATCCCAATCCACGCGCACCTTGACGGGTAATGAACGCCCCACCCCAGCAGATGCTGGGGTGGGGGCGGGCGTAACGTTAGCCTTGGACGAGCGCGTGTAGCAGGCGCCCAATAGAGATACCAGCGGTAAAGATCGCTACACCTGCCGCGGTCATGATCAGAGGCAGGGCTACACGAGGGTTAGGGACGTACTGATTCCACAGTTTGACGTAGGTATCTGGAATTTTCATTGTCTCCCTCACTGTAGCCCCTCGTTGGCCATCCCCTATCCGCACCAGCGGTTACTGGTGCACATGTCAATCACCGGCATCTGCCCCTTGGAAGCCAGCTCAGTGACAGTCAGCGGTATTCCATGGGAAGACACCAGATCTGGCGACACGTCAGTGCTCCACAACGTCAGTGTGCGGATGCGGATCCACGGCCGTGCGCCAGGAATAATCCCCCGTCAGGCCGATATGTTCCCAGCCCAGCGGTGACAGGTAAGGCAGGAGTTCCTCCGGAACGTCCTGCCCGTCCCGCCGCATGTCCTTGATGGCCCGTTGCAGCGCCACCGTATTCCATGCGCTGATCATCGCCACCAGCAACCCGATGCCATTGGCCCGCAGATCCTGCGCCTCCCTGGACCGGTCCCGGACCTCGCCACCACGGTGAAGGACCACCGCCCGCGTGAGTGAATGGAGCGCTTCTCCCTTGTTCAGACCCTGATGCACCCGGTGGCGCAGCGCCGGACTGCTCAGCCACTCCAGGGTGAACAGCGTACGTTCGATGCGGCCCAGTTCACCCAGAGCCTGGGCCAGGCTGTTCTGCCGGGGATACGCCGCCAGTTTGCTCATCAGCAGCGACGCCGTGACCGTCCCCTGCCTGACCGAAACGGTCAGGCGACGCAGCTCATCCCAGTTCTCCCGGATCAGGTCCAGGTTGAGCTTCCGGTTCACCATAGCCCCCAGGACGGGATAGCTGCTCGGCGATTCCGGCGTGTACAGGCGCGTTTCCGTCAGGTCGCGGATGCGCGGTGCAAACCGGAAGCCCAGCAGCTGACACATGCCAAAGACCTGATCGGTGAAGCCCGCGGTGTCGGTGTAATGCTCCTGAATCTCCAGCTTCGACTGGTGGTACAGCAGCCCGTCGAGGACGTGCAGCGCATCCCGGACGTTGGCCGTGATGGCTTTGGTATGGAACGGCGCGTACTGATCCGAGACGTGCGTGTAGAAGAGGATTCCAGGTTCCCGCCCGTATTTCGCGTTCAGGTGACCGAATTTTCGACCGTGCCCACCGACGGGGAACCGTTGCCCGTCGGAACTGGAGGTGGTGCCGTCGCCCCAGTAGGCTGCCAGCGGCTGCGTGTTCTGAAAGTTCACCACCTCGGCCAGTGCCGCCTTGTAGGTGTCGTCGCGCAGGTACCAGTCCCCCAGGTACATCAGCCGCCGGGCGGTGATGTCGGGGTCGGTCACGGCTTCGGCCATCTTGGTCATGCCCAGGTTGAGCCCCTCGGCCAGCAGGGCGGTGAGCAGGTGGTGGCGCTTCTCCACGGTGCTGCCGGAGCGCAGATCCGTGAAACAGTCCGCACAGCCAGTCCAGGCGGCCACCTGCTGAACGAGATCGGTAATTTTGACGCGTGGGATGCGGGCCGAGAGCTGCCGGGCGAGTGGTTCCACCTGCGGTGGAACCAGTTTCTTCTGCGGTGTGACCTTGATTCGGCCCCGCGTGGCGGAAACGTCCATCAGTTCCTTTCTGGAGAGGCCCGTGCTGACGTCTTCCAGGGTCTCGCGCAGCCGCGCCCCTCGCTCCTGCCAGTAGGCGTCGAAGGTCTCGGGCAACCCCAGCGACAGGTCAGCCAGTTTGTCCTGCCAGACGTCCTGGGGCAGCAGGTACTCCTCCAGATCACGGTACTTCCGACTGCCATTCACCCAGATGTCTCCGGCCCGGAGCGCCAGGCGCAGCTCGTCCAGGACGCACAGTTCGTAGTACGGGCGGTTGATCTTCCGGTCGTCCATCACGAAGGCGGCCCATCTGGGCCGCACAAACCGCAGTGGGACCGCGTCGGGAAGCGTTCGCTTCCCGTCCCTGTACATCGTTTTCAGCGCGTCGATGGCCCGCAGGAGCGGCGTCGCGGACGGCGTCGCCCGGAACTCCAGTGCCTCCAGCAGACGGCTGGCATACGTTCTGACCCTCTGAAACGACCGTGCCAGATGCTGCAGAGGATCCAGTTGCCGCAGATGTTGTGCCGCGTCATGGTCGTTCACCGAGGCGACCAGCTGGCCCCATGGCAGCACGCGTTCGACGGCCTGATACGGATCGAGGTGTTCGGTGCGCGCATGGACCAGGGCGGCGCAGACCTGTTCGAAGGTCTGCAGGCGCTCCACGAGCGCCTGCCCACTCGCCTGGTATTCCTGCACGCTGGCCCGCTCGCTCTCCCGCAGGTAAGTCAGCATCAGCCGGTCGTGCATGTCCAGCAGGTCGTCCGTCAGGGTCTGGGCCACATCGACCAGACGCGCGAAGATCACGGCCCGCCGTTTGGCCGGCGCGTATTCGGCCAGACTCGCGGCGCTGAGCCGTTTCCCTTCCGCCGCCAGCCCGCTCAGTCGACTTTCCGGCAGCGCCGCGAGTCGCCCGTCATTCACGGGGAACTGGCGGACGAAGTGAAGCCGCTCGATCAACTTCAGGATGTTCGAGGGTTTGGCCTGACTGGGCCACTGTTTGAGGCGCGTGTAGGGCGCCATCGCATGGTCCTGCGGAACCTGCAGCAGCGCGTCCAGCGCGTCTTCGTGCCCCGCGACGATCTCTCCCAGGAGGTGGTGCACCGCCTGCTCCGCCTGGGTGCGGGCCTGGGTCACGATACGCTCCAGGACGCTGATTCTCGGCACGAGAATCTTCCGGCGGCGGAGTTCGTCCAGCAGGGCGCTCATCAGGGCAAAGGGTTGCGGGGTCGCGACCGCCATGGGAATCAACCAGGCGCGCAGCGCCCGGTTGAGGTCGACCGACAGTGCCCGGTATCCCAGCTGGTCGCAGAGTTCGCCGAAATGTTCCCGCCGGGTGGCGTCCCGACGGGCGTACACGTCAAATTTGGCCGGATCGATGTCCAGCTGTTCGCCCAGACAGGCCAGCACGGCCTCAGGGGGTATTTCACCGACGTCCAGGCCCCGTCCCAGGTGCTTGAGCACCGTGAGCTGTACCGCGAAGCCGAGTCGGGTGGCGTCGCGCCGGCGGTCCAGCACCCAGGTCAGTTCCTCGTCGGTCAGGGTGTAGTACCGCGCGATCAGGTGTTCCGTGAGGTCCGGGAACGCGGTGAACTGCAGGCGCTGGGTCGGGGTGAGCAGCGCGGGGCGAATTCGACTGGGGGGCATTGTCCCACTGAAGGTATACCTTCAGTGGGACACCTTCTGCGCGTGACCGACACGACGTTTTTCACCTCTGAAATGAGGAGGGTTCAAATGGGACAGCTGCGGAGTGCCGCCCTGTACTGCCGGGTCTCGACCGGCGATCAATCCTGCGAGCGCCAGGCGCGTGACCTTCAGGCGTTCGCCGAGCGAGGGGGATTCGAGGTGGTGGCCGTCTTCAAAGAGACGGCCTCCGGAACGGTCACTGCACGGAGTGAGCGGACGAAGGTCATCCAACTCGCGCGTGACCGCCGGATTGAAGCGGTGCTGGTCACGGAGTTGACCCGGTGGGGTCGGTCGACGACCGACCTCCTGCACACCCTGCAGGAGCTGGAAGCGTACGGGGTCAGTCTCGTGGCGCAGACCGGCTTGCAGTTTGACCTCCGCTCGCCCCAGGGCAAACTGTTCGCGTCGTTGATGTCCGCCCTGGCCGAGTTTGAACGCGACCTCCTGCGGGAACGCATCCGCTCAGGAATCGCGGCGGCGCAGGAACGAGGCGTGAAGTTCGGGCGCCAGAAAGGACAGCGCGTGAAAGCGGACCGTTACGAAGCTCGGGTCATGGCGCTGAAACGGGCGGGTAAGTCCTACCGAGCGATCGCAGCGGAACTTCACCTGAGCAAAAACACCGTGATGGACATCGTTCACCGGGTGAGCGATAGAAAAATCTCGACTGGGTGAGGATTTTCCGCTTAGCGTACAATTTTTCGCCAATCGTGTAGTCAGGCCGACACGGACGTCACCGTCCACTTCCCGTAGCAGTAGAGCCTCACGGGCTTGGACTCGATGTTCGCGTCAATGAAGGTCCCCTGCGCGGTTCCGCTGAGGTCGTTGAGGTCGAACGCGGTGACCTCCCCGCCAGCCAGCGGCTGCCGCGACTGCTTGGCCACGCCGTGCCGGGCCAGCACTTCGAGTTTCCGGAAGCCACTCACTCCTTTGAACGCGTCGGGATACGAGCTGCGGGTGATGGTGGTGCAGGCGCGTCCCTGAAGATCCTCGTCAATCACGCGCTGCGCCGCCAGCACGAGCGGATCTGTCGTCGGCGTGACCTCACCCTGAGTGCCCTGATCGGCGGGCCGGGCCTGACAGGCGCTGAGGACGGCGGCGGTGAGAACCAGCAGGGGAAGGCGCGTCATGGGTTCAGCATTCCGTGAGGGGCCTGGAGCGTCAAGCAAAAATACGTCCCACGCCAGAAGACGTGGGACGCGGCCGGGACAGTGGAGCGGTCAGGCGTTGCGGCCGGGCGTGCTGGCCCGCTGTTTCAGGCCTTCCTCGCGGCGCAGCGCGGCGTGCTGCGTTCTGGCCTCCGCGGCGCGCTGCCGGTCTTTCTTCACGGCCTCGTTCAGCCACAGGCTTTCCTCGGCGGTCATCGGCTGGTAGCGGTGCGGCACCGGGTTGAGGTCGCGGCCGACGACACCGCCGATCCCCGCATCGTGCCACTTCACGAGGTTCACCAGTTTCTTGGAGGCGATCACGCGGTACGCGACGACCAGGGTCACGCCGAGCGCCAGCAGACTGCCGGCGAGTGTGATGATGCTCGGCACAGTCCTGGGCGGGCTCACCATGAACAGGATCAGGGCGCCCACGCCGAAGGCCATGGCCCAGGGAATCGGCAGGAGTTTCGCAACCAGCACCTCTTCGTTCAAACGGTAAATCTTTCGTACTCTCACGCTCGGCATGCCGAAATGCTAACACCAACCTCAGCGCGCCCGCAGGAAAATCTGCGCGTTGGAAGCGACTTCCGGCGACAGCGGCCGCCCGCGTGTCGTACGCTGTCGGCATGAAGAAACCCCCACATCTTCTGGTCGTATCCCTATGTCTCGCCCTCTCCTCCGCCGTGGCCCAGACTGACGCCCCCACCGTCACACCGGCCCTGACGCCCGCGCAGCAGAGCGCCGCCGCGAAGCTCAATACGATCGCGCTGGTGGACGTTCCAGCCGATCACTGGGCGCTCGAAGCGATCAAGATGATGACCCTGGAAGGGTACGTGACCGGCTTCCCGGACGGCACCTTCCGGGGCAACCTGCCACTGACGCGCTACCAGGCCGCCGTGATCCTGACGCGGATGATGACTGAGGTGGACACGCTGCGCCTGACGCAGGAACAGCGGGCCGTGCTGCAGCGAGGCCTCGACAGTGTGCGCGAGGAGATCAACGTCCTTCAGGCGCAGCTGGTGATCCTGAGTTCGTCCGTCACGGCGCAGGCGGACGCGCTGGCAGCTGCGCAGGCTCAACAGAAAGCCGACACCGCCCGCATCGCCACGCTCGAGGCGCAGGTGGCCGAGTTCCGCGCGCAGCTCACGGCCGTGACGGCCGCCCTGGCCATCACCAACGGCAACTACGACGCGCTCCGCGCCCAGCAGACCGAGGCGCTGCTGGGTCGCGCGGCTCCGGCCCCGGCCGCGCCCGTCTCCTCTCCCCTGCCGGACGTGGCGCAGCAGCCCGACGTGACCTTCACGCCGAAAGCCGATGTGCCCGCTCAACTGAGTAACCCGCAGCTCGCCGCCGGGATTCAGGGCGCGCTGGGCGGACCGAGCACCACCGTGGGCGCCGTGGTCGACTACCTGCCGGACCCGCAGGGCAGCTTCGGATTGCAGGCGCACGTGGCGTCCGCGCTCGGTGAGGTCAAGTACACCACCCTCGGCCTGAACACCAGTTACGCGTTCGGCCGTGCGGGCAGTGACCTGCGGCCCTACGTGTATGGCGGCGTCGGGGTCACGATGAGCGAAGCCTGGAAGTCCACGGCGAACGTGACGGACGTCTTCGCACGCGCAGGCGTCGGCGTTGAGTACCGCATGGCGTCGACCGTGGCGCTGTTCGGCGACGGGTACGCCAACTACTACTTCACGAATCGCGGTCTGGCCACCGGCCTGCCGGAAGCTGCGGCGAGCGGGCCGTCGTTCGGGGCCCGGTTCGGCGTGAAATTCCGCTTCTGAATGCGGTTGAGCCGCTGTTCATCACTGCATCATCCATGTGCTGTATGAATTTCGGTTTACACCCCCCGACTGACTGTGCATAATGCACTTGGCGCGAGCTGTACCCACAGACGGATCGGCGTCCCACAACGCGATCTTTCACTCTCAAGGAGAAACCCCCACATGACTCACCTTGCTCCCGTTCGTCGTGCCCCTGCGCACCGCCTGCCCCTCACCGCCGTTCAGCAGAAAGCGCTCGACCTGACCCAGCGCGCTGGTGCCGCTGCGGCCGCTACCGTGTTCTTCAGCGCCATCGGCCAGTCGCTGGCCCAGGGCACCCTGGACGTCAACGAACTGAACGGCGCGATGGAAGACGCCCTGACCGAAGGGCGTGACGCTGGTAAGGACCTGGCCTGCACGGCCGTCCTCGTCTTCTTCGCCTCTGACTTCATGAAGTTCATTGCGGGTGGCGCGGTGCTGATCACTGTGGTGCTGGCCCTGGTCTCCTGGTTCTCCCAGCAGCGCGGCGGCCCCGGCATCGGCCGCGTGTTCATCGTGCTGGCGGTCTTCATCGCCTTCATCGCACTGACCGGCGTGCTGATCAGCAGCTTCATGGGCTGCTAACCGACCCCACCCTTTCCTCCGGCACCCAGGGCTCCGCGCTCTGGGTGCCCTTCCGTGCATGACAGAGGGCCACCACGGCGCCGTGGTGGCCCTCCCTGCGCCCCGTCACTGCGCCAGGATCACAGCCTGCGCCCGCTCCTCCTGCGCCCGGGTGCTCAGCGCGTACTGCTCCCAGAAGGCCGCCTCATCCGCCGGTTCCATGTAGGTCACGTGCAGGGTCAGGCCCGTGGCCCGCGTGACGCGGTCGGCCAGCGTCGTGTCATCGAGGTCCGACACGTACGCATGAAGGATGCCGGCGGTTCGGTCGAGGCGGTACGGAATCAGGTGGTACTGCTGCATGTAGGTGGGCGTGAACTGACTGAAGGCCTCCAGGGACACAGGCATGGTGGGGACCCCCGTCTCGATGCCCCGCTCGTGCCGGCGCACGAGGCTGCGCATGACGGGCGTCATCTGCACGTAGTCGGCGTTGTCGCTGGCCACGGTGTACGTCACGGCGTACTGCGCGTCCAGGTACTCGTTCGAGGTGTCGGGGAACGTCACGGTCAGCAGGTCGTGCCAGATCCGCGGCGTGGTGAGGTAGACGTGGGGGCCCGCGTGTGACGGGTGGAAGGTCACGCCGATGTTCTGCTCCTGCGAGGTGCCCCGGCGCCAGGTCTGGATCCAGATCACGCCGCTGCTCAGCGCTGCGGAGCGGCTCTTGTTGAGGTCCGCCCACACGTGCCGCAGGTCCCGCAGGTCCCCGACGAACCGGACGCCCAGGCGCGTGGCCATGGCCTTCCAGACGCTCGCCGCTTCCTCACTGTGCCCGTACGTGTACAGCGGCCAGGTGTCGGGGTGCGCGGCCGGATCACTGCGGATCTGCCCGGCCGTGACGTAGAGGTGAGGTTGAGCCGCCGTGATCTCGGCCAGCAGTCCGCGGAGGGCTGTCATGACGGTCTCCCCTTCTGGTACAGCTCTTCCAGGTGCCGGCGCTGCTGCCGGTGCGCGAGGTACAGGCCCAGCTGCATCAGCGGCCAGGAGGCCTCCTGGTTGAACACCAGCCCGAGGTTCTTGTTCTTGCGGTACGCGTTGAGTTCACGCGCGCTGGTACCGGCCTCAGCGGTGAACGCGACCCGCTCGCCCCGGATGATGGCGTTCACCGCTTCGCAGCTGCTCCAGATGCCCGCGTTGCTGCGGTCGGCGACCCCCACGAGCGAGTCGCGGATGGCGGTGAGGTTGGCGACCACCGGGTCGAATACCTGACTGGTTGACTCGGCCCAGCGCAGGTGCCGGGGACTGCTGGTGATGATGCTGGTGTAGCAGTGGGCGCCGGAGCCGATGGTGGTCACGTAGCTGTGCACGCCGCTGTGCATGTCTTTCCAGTTGGGGTGGGCGAGGGCGTGTTCTGCCGCGAACCGCAGAATGTCGGTCTCCATGAAGCTGCTGCCGTACTGAATGTCGGTCAGTCCGGCGCGCTTGATCATGCTGTCGATGCTCTCCCGTACCGCGCGGTACTCGCTGCGGTCTTCCGTGGAGATCACGTAGCGGACCGGCTTGTTGGGCGCTGTTCGCAGGAGGGCGTTGATGGCTTCCATCAGGACCGGGCCAGGATCCTCGCCCCCTTTCCCTTTCCGGATCGTGTATGTATCCGTGGTAATCTTTGGCCCGTTCCGCAGGGCGACGGCGCCTCGGCACAGGCCAGTGCCTTTGGGGTAGTGCAGGTACACCGACACGGGATATCTCTTTGCGGGCGCAACGGGCGGACGGGCGTCGGTGGGGGCGACGTGCTGGGTCATAACTACCTCGGTTGTGGTGGGGGTTTACAGCAGGGGGGTCAGGCAGGCGGGAAAGGTATGCGGCGCGAGGCCAGTGAGGGCTGTCAGATCGTTCACCGTTGCCTGAATGGTCGGTGTGCCGGCCCCGGCCCAGGCCGGATCGGGTTCTAACCCGAGGCCGAAACCGTACGCCTCGGCGTCCCGGTAGCGCAGGTGTAGTTGCAGCGGCTCACCGCGCGGATTGGAGAAGGTCACGATGACGTGCCACATGCCCTTCGGGTCGAAGTGCCGCAGCTGCACGTCGAGCAGATCCGACCAGTCGCGCTGCTCGCCGTGCAGGGCCAACAGACGGGAGAAATGACCCGGGGTCAGCCCGGCCGCCTGGAGTGCAGCCGGGTCGATGGCCTCACCCAGTTGCGTTGCCTGCGCCCGCAGGGCTGCGTACCTCGCCAGGGCCTCCGCGGGGAGCGCCACACCAGGATTCAGGCCGCGGCCCCGGTCGTCGAAGAGGAAACTGCGGCGCGCCTGAAGAAAGAGGTCCTGCACCAGGTCGTTGTGGGTGACCGTGTACATCAGGGCGGCGCGGTAATAGTGATGCTGCAGGAGTAACAGATCCGGGACGTGCAGGTGCAGACCATTGATGTGGTGGCTCATGGTGCCAGCCAGCACCCGCATCTGCTCCGGACTGAGTTCCTGCGTTCGTTCCAACCAGGATGTGTGGGGGTTCATGGGCACCTCACTCAGAATCGTAGCAGGGCCGCCCACACCTGTAATTGCAAGTGCCCGCCCCGTCCCCCGAACTGTCAACGCCCGCACGAGGCGGGCGTCGACAGGCAAGATTTTTAGTGAAGGAGCCCGGACATGTTGAACACCCCGGGGGAAGTGCGCCACGCACTCACCGCCCTCAGGGTACGGCGCGCCTCACGACTGGGTCAAGGTCAGGTTCTCGCCCATCGTGGCGACATTCAGCCGGTCTCGGGGATCGCGGTTGGTGAGGTTGGCCGCAA
The DNA here is from genome assembly GCA_943327755.2 of Deinococcus hopiensis KR-140. Taxonomy (GTDB): domain Bacteria; phylum Deinococcota; class Deinococci; order Deinococcales; family Deinococcaceae; genus Deinococcus; species Deinococcus hopiensis_A. Next base: position 73,216 of record CALPYF020000007.1, on the reverse strand, counting down.
CCTCGATGCTCTCGCCGAGGGACGTGCGGACCGAATACACGTACCCGGCCGATTCCTCATCCTCAGGCGAGCGAATGAATTCCCCGGTGACGGTGACCGCCTGCCCGCGCCGCACCGGCACCTGCGACACCACCGGGATCACGTGAACGCGCCGACTCTCATTGCCTTCGACCAGCTTCATGATGAACCGGAAACCAGCGGCGCTCGCCACACTGTCTCCCTCCGCGTGCCCGCGGAGCATCACCTCACTCAGCCCGCCTTTGAGGCTGAACAGTTCCCCGTTCGCTCCCGGGACGGTGATGGTCGGGTCTGCCGTGACCAGGCGCTGAATGCTCGACAGGCGCAGCCTCAGCCCTTCGCTCCGGCGGTCGAGGCGCCCCGTCACCAGCAGTGGCTCGCCGGGCAGAACGTGCCGCTGAATGGCGGCCGCCGTGGAGCTGATCGCGCTGGCCGTGATGAGGTTGGTCGTCTCCCCTCTCGTCCACACCAGTGGAAACAGGATTTGAGCTTCGGGTTTCCCGCGCTCGACACTACGCTGGGTGTTCTGAACGCGCGGGCGCGTGCCAATCGTGCCTTGAATCGTCACTTCATTCAGGTGTTTCATTCGGTCCTCGTGTGGGGGTTGAAGTTCAGCGTGGCGCGCCGGAGCGCCCTGCGGGTCTCCTGCGCCGATCTCTGGACCAGGTGCCGTGTGGGGTCGGCCAGCACTGCGTCCCTGGTTGAAATCATACCGGCCTGCCACTGAAGTGAGGGAGTCAACTGCCGCGCCTGCTGGTCGATCCGCCGCAGGTCGTCCGGCGCGGCGGCACCGCTGAGGGCAGGCGCTGCCAGCTGGCTGTCACTTCCTGCCCGGCCCTTGGCTTTCATGCACCTGGCGCCCGGTGTCATCCGTAGGTACTTCGTCAGGGTCCGCATAGGCCATGCTACCAAGACGCCTTTTTTCGCACCTCAGCGCGTGACGCGCCCGCCGATTGGCAGATCTCCAGCGCTGCCGGTTCTGGCGGTGTATCACAGCCCGCGTTGGTGGGGTTTTCGCTTGCACTCTCTGTGTCCCTGTTCCACAGTGAGGCCATGAGCGCTGACTACGATTCCGGATTCGGCGGCGGATATCACGCCCTGGAAAGCAACGGCCCCGGCCCCCTCAACTGGGAACGCAGCATCCTCGCTTCCCTGCTGGCAGTTCCGATCGTGATTTTTCAGTTCGTCACGGTGCTCATGACCATTCTCGGCACTGTCCTGTCCGCGACTGGCCTCCTGAAGGCTGATGAGTACGGCGTGTTTGCCCAGCCTGGCCCGATCGTCGCCGCGGGTCTCGCCTCCTGGCTCGTGCTGCGCGCGGTGCGCTACGGCCTGACCGTTCTCTTCGGCGGTGGCGCCGTCGCCCGCCAGAAGCTCTACCGCCTGGAGCATGAATGAACCGTTCTCTCCTCGCTTTCGGCGCGCTGCTCATGGGCGGCGTGTCCGCACAGGCTGGGTCACCTCAACAGGACAATCCGTTCACTTCTGTGGTTCGCACCGCCCGGCAGGTCATCGTGTATGCCCCTCGCCTCAGCGATCCCCGCCTGGTCAATGCCCTGAAGGTCGGCGCGAATCTCGGCGTCCCCATGCGCGTCCTGACCACCGATGACGGACTGATGCAGGAAAACGGCCTCGTCCTCAGACTGGTCGTCCTGGGCGTTCCCGTCTACCGCGTCGCTCAGGGCGGTGACCGCAGGATGTTCCTGGAAGTCGAATCCGCTCAGGGCTGGACCGTGTACGACTTCAGTGCCGGCGATCCCGTCAAAGCGCGGATGTTTGACTTCAATGCCTTCAACCGGTGGTACGGCGCGAACGCCCGGACGCTGCCCCAGTTCAACCCGGAGCGCTCGGTTGGACTCTGGGCGAAAGCCCATCTCGGCTATACCCTGACCTACACCAGCGTGAAGATGCTCCCGCCGCAAACAGCGAATTCCGGCGCAGCGTTTGTGGACGCCCTGCGGACACCGCCGCAGGCACCCCGCTGATTCCAGCGCATCAGGCCGCCCCTGCACGAGCATGTGTAGGGGCGGCCTCCTTGTCTCGTCTTATTCGTCCAGGCGCTTTTTCACACTGTCGGCCGGGGGCAACTGATTGACGGCGGTCGGCAATACCGCGCGAATCTTGTAGTCCCGCGTGATGCTGTTCATGCCGTCCAACAGGTTCTCCCGAACCAGGCGGCTCTCCAGCCAGGTTTGAGAGGGGATCTGCGTCAGGCGCATCGTGACGTCGAACGGGTACATCACCACGTTGTTGCGCTTTTCCGCCTTGCCCTTCGGAGTTGGCGCGATGTCCACGATGGCCCAGCGGCCGAAGCAATACCGGTTCGTATCGAAATTATCCCGGTAGATCTCTTTGATGAAGAACCGGACGTCCCGCTGGTCGCCTCGATCCACGATCTGCCGGACAGCTACGCCCTCACTTTCCAGAAAGCGCATGACGCGCGTCTCTGGAAGCAGGTCCACGTCCTCGATACGGTACAGCGTGCCCTCGTTGGTCACGCCGATGCAGGCCGGATTCCCGATCAGGCGCTGATCGGCTGCCGCCTGAGCGACGACCGTCATCTTTTTCTTCAGCGCGGCGAGTTCCGCCGCCTCGCGCTTCACCTTCGCCTCGGGGCTCTCCGAGCAAGCGGTCAGGAGGGCCAACGCCGCAAGGAACAGTGTGGGGGTTTTCTTCATAGGTGTGGGACTCCTTCAGGTTGTGGGTCACGTCATCGACTGTGGGATCGGTGAAAAGCAACCTGCATCAAGTATCGGGGATGTCTGCGCCTTTGTCCTTCCAAAGCAGTCACTCCAGTGAGGGTGCAGTGGCCCAACTCGGTGTGGGCCGGTGGGGCGGCCCTGACACGTCCCGGGCATCTAGGTCACCGTGACCTAACTTCTCAGGGCTGGACTGACGGGTGGAGAGGGCTGGCGATTCTAGGTCTCAGTGACCTAACTCGGCGCGGGCCGGTGGGGCGGCCCTGATGCGTTCCGGGAATCTAGGTCACGGTGACCTAACTTCTCAGGCTCGGACTGACGGGTGGGGAGGGCTGGCGGTTCTAGGTCACGGTGACCTAACTCCTTTCAATGGTGGTGCGGGGGCAAGTGGCGGGGAGGTGGCCGGGCCGGAGAGCACAGTCCCCGGCCGACGCCTCAGGAGTCGAGCAGCGCGATGAGCTTGGCGAGCTGACGTTCAACCTGTTGCCGTTTCACGTCGTTGAGATCTTCGAGCTTCTCCGGAGTGAGGCGGCTTTTCAGATCGTCCAGGGAGGGACGAGAGGCGGACCGGGACGGCTTGGTCAGGGTCTGCACATGGGCCCTGACCTGCTCGGCGCTCCACGCACCTTCCACTGCCTGCCGAAGGATCTGGGCACGCTGTGGATTGTCTTTCAGATACGTCAGCTGGAGGCTGGCTTTGAGCGACAGCTGTCCGGCCCGAACGGCGGCGACTTCTTCCTGTGACAGCATCAGGATGCGGGAGCGCGTCCGGGCCCAGGTCTCGAGAGCGCCAAGGCCCATGCTGGCCAGTGTCTCTCCAACGTGGTGGACGTCCTCTTCGGTGCCGTTGCGCAGGCGGTTGAGGTAACTGGGGATCTGCTCCAGGGGCACGCCGGTCGTGGCGCTGATCTGCTCCAGGACGGCGAGGTCGTTGTTGTACGGATCGGGTTTCTGCCGGGCGTTGTTTTCCGTGATGGCGACCTTCAGAAGGTCGCTGTCGGCAATCTCGCGGATATGCACGGGCACCTGGGTGAGGCCCACGAGGATGGCGGCGCGCAGGCGCCGGTGCCCGGCCACCAGTTCGTAATGTCCGGGTGCGGCGTGGGGGTTGGGACGCAGGAGAAGGGGAGAGAGGACGCCCTGGTCGCGAATGCTGGGAAGGATATCGGCCAGGTCATGTTCCGTGAGCTCCGGCGTCTCTTCCATCCGGCTGTAGCGTGGGTTGTGTCTGGGGATGACGGAGATGGTGGACACCTGCACCATACGGGCGTCCGTCCCCGCGTTGGTCTGAGCCATGACAGCTACGTTCCCAACGGCGTTGGCCATGCTGGGCCGCTTTTTTCCGCTCACGCCGTCGCCCCCATGATGCTGAGCAGCTGATCGGTGACCAGGTTGAGTTCCTGCACAGCCGGATCCTTGGGTTTCCAGCACGGCACGACGGTCCGGCTGATCATGGCGTCGTTGAAGACCGCCTTGCGGTTGGTGATGGGGGAGGTGGTCGGGGCGATGGCGTTGTAGTGCTCGGTCAGGATCTGGAGGACCTCGCGGTCGTGGTTGACAGTCTTGTTGTAGGACGTGACGACGAACGCACTGACCTGGAGCTTGGGGCTGAAGCGCCGGCACTGCGCCACAACTTCAAGCACGTGGTTGAAGTTCTCGATGCTCTTCATGGAGCTGTTGACCGGAATGAGGATGTGATCGACGGCGCTGAGGGCCGCGCGGGCCAGGCCACCCCGGGAAGGGGGCGTATCAATCAGGATGATGTCGTACTGCCCTTCGAACTGATCGAGCAGCTTGCGCAGGTTGCCGATGTCCTCGTCGTTCATCAGCAGCGTGGCGTCGATTTTGCTCAGCTTGTTGTTGGAGGGAATGACGTGCAGCTCCGGGAAGTTCGTGGCCGTCATCGGCACCGGCGGCGCTTCTTCGGGATCGTTCAGGAAGTTGCCGACCGTCGTGCTCAGCCGGTGGGCAGGGCTGGTCGGATCGTCCATGAGGCCCAGGCGCCGGGTGAGGCTGCCCTGCGGGTCGGTGTCGATCAGCAGGACGCGGTTGGCTGCGCCAGTTGCCGGGTTCGTGCGTTGCGCGAGCAGGTATCCGATTTCGACGGCGATGGTGGTCTTGCCGCTGCCGCCGGATTCGTTCCAGATAGCGATGCGAAGTGCGGGGGTGGTCATGGGGGTCTCCTGGCTGTCTGAGAGGTCGACGGGTAGCAGGGCAGCGATGGGATCGCGGTAGTGGGTGATCTGGTAGGGCTCGCGGTGCGTGTGCAGTTCCCAGACTGTGGCGGTCAGGTTGTCGCGGAGTTTGCGCACGGCGATGGAGCGTGTGGGCTGCTCCGGTGGCAGGGCGCTGAGGGGGGCGAGGCGGGCGACGGGTGTGCCGTAGTTGCTGATGGTGACGCTGTGCTGTGTGGCCTTGATGTAGTCGAGCAGGTCAGGGAGTTGAGCGCGGATGTCGCTCAGGGGGAAGGGGTTGGGGGGCGGTTCGTGTGTAAACCGCTTCTGATTGGTCATCTTGCATGAATGGTAAAAGGTTTACCACATATTTGTCAAATCTCTGCCGGTGCCAGAGGCCAGGGCACTAGGTCACGGTGACCTAACTCCATTCGGGGTTGTGGGGGGCGCTGGGAGATTCCGGAAATCTAGGTCACGGTGACCTAGATCCTCAGGCCCGAATCGACCGGAGGGAACGCGGATCCAGAGCAGCATGTGCCGCACCGGGCTTGTCGGCCGCTTGGTAGCATGACCGGCCTGTGACCCTGCTCGCTTCTCCCACCAGTCCATCCAGCCACACTGTGCCCGCACCGAAAGAGCTCGAAGCGCTGCTGCGCAAAGGCCGGTACCAGGAAGTCGACACCACGTTGAATGCCTTGCAGGCTGCCTTCGAACGCCGGGAACTTCCAGAGAAGGACTTACGGCGTGCCTTTGCTCTGTTCGAGGGCTACCAGCCCAAACTGACGGCCCATGTGCAGCGGTGGGCAGAAGCGCACCCTGGCTCGTACGCTGCCCATCTGGCACTGGGGGCGCATCTGGCCAGTGAGGCGTGGTGGCACCGCACTTACCGCCGCGCAATGGACGTGCCGGAGAAGAACTGGGCGCGGGTTGCCCAGGCCTGTGAGGGCGCCGCCGGGCAGCTGAACGATGCCATGCGGAGTACAGCAGAGCCGTCGCTGGCAGCGGCCACGCGGATGGAACTGAACACCTTGTGGTCGCAAGACACGTGGGACGGATATATCGAGGCCGTGCAGCGGTGCCCGACCAGTCTGGCGGTTCGACTGGCGAAGATTGGCGACCTGCGCCCGGAATGGGGCGGAAGCATCGAAGGGATGTACGCGTTTTTGCAGCGGCCGGAGCATGCCTCGTTGAGTGACGAAGACCGCCTGGCCTTACACGCGAATGTCCTCCACTGCGAGGGGCACCACCTCAAGCACTTTCAGAACGACATACCCGGCGCCATAGCAAAGTTCGAGGCGTCGCTGGCCGTGCAGGTATCCAGTTACGCCCTCAGTGGCCTGGCAGATGCCCTGGAGTCCACCGACATCGACTGGGCGGAGCAGGCCTACCGGCAAGCTCTGGCCCTGGAGCCGTATAAGCGCGATGGTAAGGCGCAGCTGGGGCTGTTCGTGATCCTGCACCGGCAGCAGTACCGTGAAGGAATGAAACTCGTGCGGCAGGCGCGCGCCGCAGGAAGCCCCCTGGCGAACGATTTCATGTCGAACGCGCCACGGTGGTTGATCGTACTGTTCAGCGGACTGGCCCTGTTCCGTTGACCTGATCAGGCTCAGGCAGGCAGCTAGGTCACGGTGACCTAAACGTTCAGTAGTCAGCGGTAGGCGCTTACATGGGCGCAGCAGTGAGCCTCACGGCCAGGTCACAGCGACCTGAGTCGTGAGGCTCCTGTACAAGGGGCGTGGCGGTCGCCTAACGGGCCAGTACAGCTTCCATTTCGGCAACCAGGCCGTCGAGGTTCCGGCTCTGCGGCAGGTGCCCGTGACTGATCAGGATGCGGCGCAGCCGCTCGGCCAGCGCTGCGTCACGCGCCGCAGTCAGGGAGAGGCCCAGCGCCTGGGCGTCAGCAGCTTCCAGAAAGACAGTGCTCTCGCTTGGATCTTGCTCGCCAGGCTCAGCAATTCCTTTGAAGGAGGCTGTGATCGCGACGACGGTGTGATCACGGTACCGGCGGGGCTCGACCTCCAGGTCGCCGTATCCGGTGACATCGGTGAAGGTGGTGCGGCGAGCAGGGGAGACCAGCAGGGGCGGGTCGGTTCGCAGGGGAGGGTGAAGAGAAATGGATTTCAGAGAAATGGCAGTCATGTGGGGGTTCCTTACGTGGATGTTCCGCCTGGCGTGTGGGCGCCCGGCAACCGGATCAGAGTAGCGTGTACCAGCCGTCAGGGAGGGAAGAGGCGACCAGTTCGTTCAGTTCTGCCCAGCATTCCGGCATGCGTTCCCGGTAGGGGGCCCACTGCGTGTGCCGCTGCACTGGCGGCTCAACGCGCAGGCCCTGGGCCAGCAGCGCGGCGTCGGCAGGGGAGAGGGCAGTCTGTGTGGTGACCACCTCGACAACGTACAGCGCCACGAAGATGCTCAGTTGCTGCTGTCCGCTCCGGGTGTACCGCAGCTGGCGCTGCACGCAGATGGCGTCCGGCATGACCTGAAACGACGCGCGCATGCGCTGGCGCAGCGCAGCCAGCGCCGAACGGTTGGCACGGTCTGCTTGCCGCAGGGCCGCCAGCTCGTCCGGCGTCAGATCACGCCGGCTCATGCCTGCGCTCCAGGCGCGCCACCAGAGGGCACGTGCACCATGGATCTCCTTTGAGGTGAAGTCTGCCGTGTGGGCGGCGAGACGTTCAGGCAGCGCTGGTTCTGGACGGGGTGGACTCGGCGGCCTTCAGGGCTGAGCCCACCGGAACCCACCACCGTCCCGCGACCTTCGTCGCACCTGGAATGCGGTTTTGCGGAATGTAGTACCCGCGGGCGTTGCTGGGGCTGATCGGGGGGGTCTGCGCCCTGCACCACTCGTCCAGCGGCTGCAGATCCGGGGTGACCGTTGTTGAACTCACTCGTACCTCCACGCCAGGTCAGTCTACGAAGATGGTCCTTCGAGACGCAACGCAAGGTGCATCTACCGGCGCGCGTGCCGGAATCCACGCGGTTGGCGCGGCGTGGCCGGGGCAGGGGAGAGGACCGGGGCCTGATCATCCACGAGCTGAGTCGACACGTCGTCCGGTTCGGGGAGCAGAACTTCCTTCAGCGGCACGTCCACGTCGTCGGGCGTCGGGAGACTGTCCATGTCGTCCGGGGCGTACATGCCGAAGAGGCGCACGCCACGGGTCGTGAGCAGCGCGACGTGGATCGGCTCCCCCGTGACCGGGTGATTCTGCCACTTCCGGCGCACGAGCTTGCGTGCTCGGGCCCGCGCCAGGAACTGCTCCACCGCGCCTTCACTGAGGCCAGCAACCACCTGGAGTTCCTCAGTCATCCAGGGCCGCTCCATTCGCTCACCCATGACGTGCAGCAGCGCATCGACCTGACGGTCCAGTCGGCGCAGGATGCCGCGCGGCTGCACCCGGAACAGTTTGCGGATCAGCCAGCGCGGCAGCCAACGGAAGAACCGGAAAGCGGGGATCACCAGGATGATCAGCCCGGCCACGGTAACCAGCAGGAGGGTCATGGCGTGTCCCGCCAGGGCGTCGAGAGGCGGCGCGCACTCGGGGTGGGCGGGGGTACGAATTGCGGTGGGGCTGCCGGAACGTGGGGGTTTGGCATGCCCTCAGTTTGGCACTTCAGCCCGCGCTCTGCGCTGATACCAGTGCCAGCCGAGCCGTTTACCACCCGGCCAGATCGTCCATCAGGTCATCGGTGGCCAGCTGCGCGTAGCCCCTGCGCGTGGTGTCGATGCTCTCGTGCCCGAGGTGGGCCGCCACCCGGCCGAAGTCTTTTACCTGCTGCAGGAGGCGCGTCCCGGCGTACTTGCGTCCAGGGTGGAATCCGCGAAAGTCAACGCCGGCGGCCGCGAATGGCTTTTGCAGGTGGAAGCGCGCACCCTGCACCGTGCCGTACCGGAAGACGTGATCGGGCGGCGTGGTGCGGCGACCGTCCAGGTGCTGCGGTCCTCCGGGGGCGTACAGGGCGCGGTACTGACGGGCGGCGCGGGCGAGGCTGGTACTCATGACCACCACTCGGCCCTTGCCGCCTTTCCCGCTGCGGACGTGAATGCGCTTGGCCGTCTCGTCCAGGTCCTCCCATTTCAGGGCGAGGGCCTCGCTGATGCGCAGGCCTGCGTGCGCCGTGAGGAAGATCAGGAACTTGAGGTGGGTGTCGGCATGATCGAGGACGTCGGCAAGTTCGTCTTCCTGGTAGGGAGGGCGTTTCACGAGGCCAGGCGTGCGGTCCTTGGGAATCCGGACGCCCTTGAGCGGGTCGGCCTCCGTCGCGCCGGCCCAACGCAGCGCGCGGTACAGGCAGTTCGCGGCCGCGACCTTCAGTTGAACACCGGCGGGTTTTCGCCCGGCGCTCAGCATCGCCGCGACGTACCCGGAGCCGTCGCGGCGGCCAGGGCGCAGAAGATTCACGGCGTTCATAATGGCGTACTCCACGAACTGCCGTACACCCAGGGTGTAGGCCTCCGTGGTACGCGGACTCGTCAGGATGCCGCTGCTGCCCTCATGCGTGAGGTACGCCTGGGTCAGCGCGATCAGCGCTTCGACGTCTTTCTCACCGGCCGCTTTGACTGCCCGGCGACGCAGCTCGTCATCTGGCAGCCCAGCCCAGGTCTGCGCCTGGGCGAGACGGTCGCCGCGGTAGTGGTCGAGGGTCACGCCTGAGCCTCGGCGACCTCTTGCCGCCACAGGTCTGGACTGCTGAGCAGCGCGCTCCGGAAGGCCCTGTCGTTCATGCAAAGCAACTCCCCGAACGTCCACCGCTTCAGCCGCACAAGTTCATTGACCAGGGCGTAGGCTGTCTGAACACGTTGACGGCGCTCATACCCGGACTCGCTCCCGCAGATTTCAAAAAAATTGAATGATGCCTCCTGTGCTGCGACGTCCTCCAGATCGCCTTCGGCCACCAGGAGTCGCCGGATGTTCGCTCGGTCATCTGGGGGGCACACACTATTGTGCGTCAGCGCGTGCAGACCCACGTGGTCCACTACCAGTTGCTCTGCAATCGTCTCAGCTCGGAGAAAGCTTGTCATGTGAAATTCAGGGGCTCGGGGTGAGTTGGTCCAGTCGAGATAGTGTCCGAATTCGTGAATGAAGCGGGCCGTAAGGCGCTCAGGGTCCGGAACAGCGCACATCAGCAGGATCTTCGGTACGCCTGACGCATTCCACTGGCCCTGAACGCCATTGACTTCGGCAAGGTCAGCGCACCAGCCTGCGTCGACAACGCGAATCAGGACGTCCAGCTCGTAATTGGGATCTCCCTGAACGATAGGTCTCGTCCAGTACCGATCGAGGAGTTGTTGAGCGTGAGCCTCCAAGGTCGGCTTGGTTGCACGCACGGTGGAGATTAAGTGCGGGTCGTGGATCACCTGGCCCAGGAGGTAGTCGCGAGTCCCCGAGAACAGCGCTGTGATGTCGGATGAAGGGGCGTCTTGGGCTGAATCAATGTGAAAGCGGATTTGAGGGAGATGACGCGACATGTCATAGGTTACTTCACCTAAAGCGGCTTAGGTGAAGTAGCGTCTTCATTTCACCCGCTAGACGCATCATCATGAAGATAGATCACGGGCACGGGGCAGTTTTTTACCGTCTCAGACGACTATGAAAAATGCGCCCGCACAGGAAGGCCAGGAAGGGCCCTCCAAATCGTTTTGAGGGGTGTAGTACCCCCTGCTGCAGCCCCGGCGATTCCTGACGGGTCCCTCTGGCAGGGTTCGGCCGCAGGGCGAGCGCACTCCACTTCTTCATTTGCGTGGTATTCGATGAGCAGGTGGTGGTGTGGGTAAGGTCCGTCCGGCCGACCAGCTGGATGCGTGGTAATTTCCGAGCAGTTGACCGGGTGGATGTCCGCCGCCTCAGTTGACCTGGGTGCTCCGAGCCTTTCTCTGTTGCGTGGCATTCTTTGAGCAGTCAGGGGCGCGCGCCTCTTGGTACACTGACGGTCATGACCCCCACAGTCGTTTCTGGTGACCTATGCGGCCTCGCGTAAGACTCGCGTTCGAGCAGTCGTTTGGTGAAGTGCTGCCGTTCCTGGCGGTCTCCGTGTTCATGATGGTGCTCAGCTTGTTCCCGGGTTTGCCGGGTTGGTTGCGGCTGATTGTGCTGGTGATGATGGTGTTGGGCCTGGTCGTGACGACGTTCCGGGTGGCGGTGCGCTGGCAGGAGCTGGAGCGTGAGGCGAATACGCGGTCGTTCATTCCGCTCGAGTCGCTGGATGAGCGGGGGCCTGAATGAGGCGCCCTCCCGTGTTGCCCTCTGGCGCTCCCCCGGTGGTCGGTCGGGTGAGTGTCGCGCAGCGGGCGAAGCTGGATCTGCTGGCGGGCCTCATGGCGGTGGCGGCCGCGCTCACGTGTCTGGGGGCGTGCCTGATGTTCTATTCGGTGCAGGGTCTGGAGGTGCATCTGTCTCTGTGGCGGTTTGACCGGTGGGTGGTGGGGGCGCTGTATGGGGGGGCACTGGTGGTGTTCGCGGGGTCGTTCCGGTTGATGACGCCGTGGTTTGCGGGGGTGCTGGCGGCGCTGGCTGTGACGTTGATTCCGGGGGTCTTCCCTGCAGCCCGTCTGCTTGGCTTTGTTCTCCTATGCGTGGTATTCGGCTGGGTGGACGTGAAGATCCGGTCGCGTCGCGTGTGAATTAATTCATAGGCCGGATTCGCGACGTGCAGGAGGGCTAAATGCCGTTCCTGCGCGCTTCATCATTTGTTTCTGATTAGGGTACTGACGCGAGGCGACATTTTGACTATGGTATAAACAGAATTAAAATCGTAGAAATCTGATGTGATGTTTGGTAGAGTCTGTACGGGGAAGCGGCTTTGACCTGTGGGGGTTTACTGCTTTTCCCGTTGGATTGCGAGGGTCCTGGAGGCACTACAGTCCATAAACCGGGAGGGAGGCCGCTGAGCTCTGCTCGCGCCTCCCTTCAATTTTTTTGTACCCACTCAGGGCGCGGTCGACCACACCTCCGGCGCCGCATTGCCACCCGACACACGCGGCGCCGTCGCGTACAGGCGCCCCGCGTCCGCCCCGTTCAGCCCCTGCGAGATCACCACGCGGTTCCACCCGGCCTGCACGTTCAACTCAAACCCCGTCCGCTGCTGCGCGCCCGCCACCGGGCAGGTCACCGTGCCCCGCAGGTACGTCGCGCGGTCCGCGTACAGGTACGCCACCTGCGTCCGCCCCGTGGTGACGTTGCCCTGCTGCGCGGCACTCACGCTCACCAGCGGCCCGCTGGCGCTGTCCAGTGCGCTCAGCAGGTGCAGGCGCGCCAGGAGGTTCCCCGTCACCGCCTGCTTGCAACTCGGGGCGCTGAACAGGTCATAAAACCGCGTCAGGGCCGCGTCCTCCGGGGCGCTGGGCAGCGGCACCGCGAACGCGGCCAGCGCACTGGGGTTCACCGTGCCGTTGGCGTCCGGCGCCGGCGGCGTCACGGTGCCGGCGCTGCGCACGCCACCCACCTGGGCGGCCACGTCTATCACCCGCTGCGGCACCTGCCCTTCGATGCGCGTGACCGGCGCGGCCGGCTGCTGACCACCCGTGGTCGGGGTCACGGTAAGAGGCGAGGTGCAGGCGCTCAGCGCGGCGCACACGAGGGGCAGGACGGTCAGTCGGTAGTTCATGGATGCTCCTTGATCAGGGTGTCGAGGCGGTGGAGGACGGTCTTCACCTGGGCGGCTGTCAGTGGATGCTGACGCTCGCGCCGCAGGGCGGTCAGGGTGCCGGGCAGGCCAGGCAGCGCCGTGAGCCGCACGCCGCCGAGTGTCCGGACGTGCACGCGGGCGCCGGGTACGGTGAACACCAGGACCGGCCGGACCGGCACGCCCAGCGCCCGCCGCAGTTTCCCGGCCTGCCGCTGCGCCTGATCCAGGACCGCCGGGCGCGCGGCGCCGCGGGTCGTGACGCCGCGCGCCGTGACGTGCACCTGCGCCCAGTGCTTGACCTCAATGCAGAACACGCCCTGCGCCGTCACGACGACGTGATCGGCATTCTCCTTGCCGAGCATGACGTCGTGATAGACGGTCGCGTCCGGTACGCGGCGCAGCGCCTGCGCGGCCGCGAGTTCCCCCGCGAGCCCCGCCTGCCAGCGGCGTCTGGGCCGCTGGGCAAGCAGCTGCGTGGCGCCGAGCAGTCCGGCGGCCAGCGCGCCGCCCAGCAGCGGGTGACCGAGCAGGAGGCCTGCACCGGCCACGGCGGCCGCGACCGTGAGTTCCGCCCAGGGCGGGGCGCGCAGCTGGCGCTGCAGGCCGCCTCCCGGGGTGCCGCGTGAAACGGTATTCGTCGCGCGCAGCCACAGCGTGTGCCGGCGCAGGCGTGAAGGTGAGTGCATGTGGGCTCCTGAGTGTGGGATCAGGACAGCGGGCGAACAGGGACGGTCAGGCGGAGGTGGGCGAGGTGATCAGCCAGGGGGCCAGCTGGGGCGGACCCCGCCGGCTCCGGTCAGCCGGGCCGAGCGGAAGGTGGTGGTGATAAACGCCGTGGCCGCTGAACAGCACCTGATACTCCTTCCCGGCGTACTGGTACAGCACTTCCTGCGGAACGGGCCGTGGGGCATCCTGCTCGGACAGTGGGAGGGGATGGGCGACTGCGCCAACGTCAAGAAGTTCCAGCAGCAGCTGGGTGAGATTCTCCGTCTGGACTTGCTGCCGCTCGGCCATAGTGGCGAACTGTGGGGGCATGCCGCAGTTTACGCGAACAGGCCCTCTTCTTTCAGGTACATCTGCTTTTTCCGGGCCTTGACGGCAATCCGGTCGGCCACTTCGTTGGGGAGGTAGCCCTGATGGCCAGGGACGTGCGTGAAGGAGACGGTCGCCCCGTAGCGCATCAGGGTGGCGCGCAGGTTCAGCAAGGCCGTCCAGAGGTCACGGTTGGGCATCCCTTCGCGCAGCGGCTCCCGCGCGTGAATGGCCGCCCATTTCTCGACGCCCTTGACGACGTATTCACTGTCGGTCTGGATCGTGATCTGCCGCGCGCGCCGGAATGTAGCGAGGTTCAGGGCACTGACCACGGCGCTCAGTTCCGCCGCGTGGTTGGTGCCCTCACCACCGGCCCAGCCGAGGGCCAGCTGCGGCTTGTCTCCCTTGAGGACCACGAGACCCATGCCGATCGGCCCCGGGTTGCCGCTGCTGGACCCGTCCGTGGCCAGCACCAAGCGGCGCTTCTCAATCGCGCCGCTGAGTTCCATCTCGTAGATGGCGCTCGGCGTGACCAGCCAGTCGGGGCGCTCGGCGACTGGCTCGGCAGGCTGCGGTTTCTCCTCGGGCTTGGCAGTCGGCGCTGGGCTCGGCGCGCTGCTTCTGGGCGCGGACGCTGCGGGCGGCGTGGGCCGATCACGGGCAGGCCGTACCCGGACGGCTGGGCGCTGCGGCCGTCCGGGTACGGGGTCGTTCACACGTTCAGGCTCAGGGGTGATCACCGTGGCGACCACGTCCTGGCGCGGCGGCTCGGCGCTCGCCGGGGCCGCCTCGGTGACGACCGTCACGCCGGGGTGGTGGCTGAGCAGGGTGAGCAGGGCCGCGTAGGTCGGGTCGTCGCAGTCGAGGATCAGTCTGGGCATCAAGGAACTCCAAGAGGCATTGTGAACGGTTTCATGCTGGATTGTCCCGCAGGAAGCGCCGGGGGCGCAATTGCCTCTTTCCTGATCACTCTGGCGCGGGGGAAATATACAGGGATGGGGCGTTGTTCGAGTGCGTCACGATGGCCCGCACTGCCGCGCCGCTTAACTGCCCCTTGCGGACCAGTTCATCCACGCGGCGCAGGTCGATCACGGCGCACTCGGTGGCGCGCGCCGCGCCGAACGTCGCCTCGAACGCCGCGTAGTCCACGGTGCGGCGGGTGTTGGGCCGGAGCGTGGCGCGCCGGCCGTCCACGGTGACGCGGTGCCCGGCTTGCAGGTATGGCCGGATCCGCTCGGTCAGGTCACGACGCTCGGGCTCCAGCGCGTCGATGGTGTCTTTCACCTCGATCAGGCGCGTGACCAGCGCGCGGAGTTCCGCGTCGGCCGCGTCCCGCGCCTGCGGGGACAGCGTGGAGCGGTGCGGACGCTCGTCCACCACCGGCTCTGGCCGGGGTAACTCCACGCTGGGCCGCAGCGGCGCGGTCGGGGGCGGCAGCAGGTTCGGCGCGTCAGCATCCTCTTCCAAGTCGTCCGGATCATCCGGGAGCGCGCCGGGCTGGCCGGACGCGGCCCAGGCGTCACCGGGAGACGGGTGCAGATCCGGTGGCACCATGCGGTCGTACTGTTCGAGCGGCATCGCGTCGAAGCGCAGCCGGTCGTGGGGGTCACCTCCAATGAGGGGAGGCGCCAACCTGTGGGGGGTTCGCGACATGCGGCCAGTATAGGTTCGGTCCGCAGAGGGGGGCAGTCAGGACCCGGTCCGGGTGTACGTGCTCAGGCGGGCCGGTTGCGGGTCACGCGCTGAGCGCAGCACCAGGGCCTGCCCGGTCGCCCGCCACACCCACGAGCGGTCGAGGGGCGTCAGGAGTACGCCCTGGCCGTCGCGGGCGCGCAACTCCAGCACCTGCCCCACCATGATGGCCTCGCCGGTCACGGCGCGCCGCTCCTGGGCGCGCACCTTCACCGTCACCTCGTACGTGAACGGCGTGCGGGCAGCGGCCGACACGCCCTGCGGGAAGATCAGGGCGCCGCGCAGTTCACCCCTCGCACTGGCGCCGCGCCACTCATACCGGCCCGGCGGAATCTGCAGGCCCGGGCGATCGGCGGCCGCGTCCAGGACCTGGCGCTGCTCGATCCGCTCCTGGTGAGGCTTGAGCCGGGCCCACATCACCGCCTCCGGACTGGGCCGGACAGCCGCGACCGTGACAGCGACACCCAGCAGCACCACAACAAAGATCCCCCAGGTCGGCGTGGGTCGAGACCTGGGGGAATCCGCGGCTTTCCGGCGGGGGATCACGCCGGTCAGTGTACCTGATCCGACTCAAACAGTGTGCCGACTATATAGCGCGCTGTCCGGATAACAGGGTCAGCACTAAAGTCCATTTTTCTACCATCTGACACTGCCGGACAGCGTATTCTTATTCAGGCAATGCAAGGAGATTGTGCGTGACTGATTCAGACAACATTCAAACTGTTACTAAGCCTCGGCAGGTTATTCGCGACTATCCCCTTTCTTTGCCGAAAGAAGGGCAGGTGGCCAAGGGTCCCATTATTGTTGGCCGTGGCTACACGGTTGTTCGTTACCAGACGTATGACGCACTTGGCCGCTGTGATCTGTGTGAACACGAACATAAAGCCGGGAAGCAGGCGCTGATCCGAGATGAGGTGACGGGCCTTCAGTATCAGTCCGGCACGCACTGCCTCGCTGAGTGCCTGGGCTGCACGGAAGGTGAACTGGAACGGGCCGTCTCGGGACGCCGCGTCCTGGCTGCGCGCGTGGGCCGCATGACGAAGCGGCACTTCAATAACGAGGGGGAGATGCTCGACACGCTCAGTCAGGCCTTCTCTGCCCTCCCTGCGGGCCACCCTGAGGTGTCCCGGTGCATCGCAAGTATCGAGCGCTACCGGGACTGCATTCCGCTGACCGATGACCAGCAGGAGCGGCTCGGGGTCATCCTGGACTTCTACGCGCTGCTGCACGAAGCCACGTTCCAGCCTGAGCTGTATCAGGCTCGTCTGCGCGCGCTGGAACTCGACCCTTGCCACGCGAAACAGTCACCCGTCAACTGGGCGCTGTACACCGATCCGACTGCACTGACCGTAGGGCGAGTCGAGCGGCTGAAGGACGTCATGAAGGCGGCGGCGAAGCGCATGCGGGACGTCAAACTGCCTGACCCGCAGTTCAAACCCTGGGACTACGACAGTGAAGCGGACTATCAAGCGGCGGCCAGGGCGCACTACACGGCACTGGCCGAGAGGGGCCAGGTGCAGCCTGACGTGCTGCAGGCGGCCTACGACACCCAGCAGTTCAACTACGAGATCGTCAATGGCGAAAAGATGCGGCACCGCACGACCTTCAGCGATTTCATGGGCCTGATCCGGGTTCCCGGCACGGTGCCGGTCGTGTCGAGCAGTCCGTGGTTCGGGCAGGACTGGCTCAAGGCGTCAACGCGGCGCGACCTCGAAGTGCGGGACGGACTGCACCGGATGAGTCTGGACCGCGGGTATCACGCCCCTGACACCGTCCACACCGGCAACGTCCGAACGGATCCGCCGGAACAGCGGTACGACCGTGACGTGAAGCTCCGGGCGGTCAGGGCGGAACACGTCGGGAGTGTGTCGTACCGCTGCGCCGCCTTCTGGCCTTCGGCGCCCTGGCGCGAGGTGTATGGCCTGTGGGCGCAGTACCGGGCTGAAGGGGGCCGGGCGTTCCTGCTGAACTTCCCAGCAGCGCCTGAGGGGGGCGTGGACCTCACGCCAGGGGACGCGTGACGCCGGTCGCCTCTTCCCTGCCCGCCACCCTTCCTGCCCTGCGCAGTGAGCTGCACCTGTTCCGTGAGGCCATTTTCGCGGTGCGCGCGCAACTGAATCCGGGCCTGGCGTCCTTCCCCGCTGGGGCCTGTGCTGACGCCAGCCTGCTCCTGGCACGTCACCTGCAGCGCCGCGGCCTGCCCGCGACGACCCTGGCGGTACAGGGGCAGCAAGATGGCCAGTTCTTCAGTCACGTGTGGGTGCAGGTGGGGGCGTACCACCTGGACATCACCGCCGATCAGTTCGGAGAGCCGTGGGTGTTTGTCGCCAGGGACGCGCCCCGTGTCACTGACCGTTTCGAGGTGTACCCGTACGGAATGCTCGAGGCGTTCGACGCGGAGACGCGCGGCATGCTGGAACGCGATGAGGCCGAGGTGCTGGGCGCGCTGGCCCGGCGGCGGTCCGACCGGCGGCAGTGGCCCCGGCAGGCTGTGGTGGACCGCTGGCAGGGCATGGACGTGCTGGCCTGCGGGCACCTGCGCACGGCTGAGCGGCAGTATTCGCTGCCCAGGGCGCGGCGGTGCCCCGATTGTCCCAGCGCCACTCCAGCCGGGCAGTTTCGGGTGCTGGCTGAAGACAAGGTCCTGGACGCGTTTGCCGCGCTGAGCGACGAGGAACGCGGCGCGGTGCTGACCGCGTGGTTTCACGCGCAGGGCCACGGGCGGGATGACCGGCGCCCGCCGGCGCCCCAGGACGACCGCTGACCGGTCGACGCGGCGGCGTTACGGCAGGGGATCGGTGGTTGCCTCGGTGAAGTGATGGCCGTGAATCCAGGCGGCCAGCATGCCGCTGAGGTTCGCGTCGCCGTCCACCGCTTCACCATCGGTGATGACGGCCGCGGCGCGGCGTTTGGCGCGGCGCAGCAGGTAGAGCCCTTCGTCCAGGGTGTCGCGGGCAATGACGTTCTGCACGGTGACCGGGCGGGTCTGCGGGATGCGCCACACGCGGTCCATGGCCTGCGCTTCGCCGCCCGGGCTGGGGCTTTCCTCGGCGATGACGACGTGGCACGCTTCAGGGAGCCCGGCCAGTTTCCGCTGGAGGCACAGCGTGTGACCGAGTTTGCCGGCGTCCTGGCTCAGGATCAGGACCGGGGCGTCCTCGACACCGTGGGTGTTGAAGTGCCGCTTGGTGTCCTCGGTGGCGCGGGCACTCATACCGCCCTGGAGTTTCAGGACCTTCGGGCCGCACAGCGCCCTGGCGTAGGCGTCAACCACGGCGCGGTGATGCGCGACCACCAGAACCTGTTCACCCTGGGCGTTCAGGGCGCGGACGTGCTCGGTCACCTGGGGGATCTTGGCGTGCCCGGCCACTTCCCGCAGGAGCGCGAGTTTCGGCAGGACGTTGCGCATCTTGCGGGTAAGCAGGGCCAGCAGCGCCTCTTCTGGCAGGTTCAGGGCGTCCGGGTGCGCGGCGAGCAGCAGGTCAGTCAGGTACTGCCGGAATTCCAGGGTGGCCGCGCGGTACTCGGCCATAGCGGCGGGTGGCAGGGTGATCCGGATGGGCTGCTCGGGCGTGTGCAGGTCGTACCAGTCCACGCCGTTGACCGTCTTGGGACTGATGAGTCCCTGGCGGATCAGGAGGCGTTTGGTGCGCCGCACGAACCAGGGGTGCGCGTCGAGGCGTTCGTGCAGCTCGCGGGTGTGACTGGCGCCCTGGTAGGTGGTGATGGGCCGCTGGCCGCGCCGCCGGACGGTGGTCGGCGCGCAGTACCGCTGTCTGTACACCCAGGGGCCGCCGAACGCGTAGGTTTCGCCGAGCAGGTCAAGCAGCGCCAGGCCGTCGAGCGGGCGGGTGTCGATGGGCGTGCCGGTCATCACGATCACGCCGCCGCCCGCGCCGTGCAGGCGGACGGTCGCGGCGAGCTGCTGGGCGGCCTCGCCCCGCTGGGAGCCCCAGGGGCCGCCCCGCGCCTTGCCGAGCTGCCCTTCGTCCACGATGAGCAGGTCCGGGGTCCACTCGCTGAGGGTGGGTTCCCAGGCGTGCAGGACCGACCAGCCGACCACACACACGTCCGTGTGCGCGGGCACGTCGCTGGGCTGCTCGCCCTCGAGTACGGTGACGTGCAGCGCGCCGGGAGCGTGCTCCTGGAACTCCGCGGTCCAGGTGGCCGTGAGGCCGCTGGGGCAGACGATGACCACGCGGCGCAGCGTGGCGCGGTGCGCGAGGATGACGCTGATCGCCTCGATGGACTTCCCGAGGCCCTGTTCGTCCGCCAGGAGGAGTTTGCGGGTCAGGGGCCAGAGGACAGCCGGGAGGGCCTGGTGGGGCAGCAGCGGCGTGCGCAGGCCGGGGGTGGGCGGGGCGCTGACCAGGCCGAGGGCGTCGTCGTCCCGCAGGTTCAGGGCTTCGCTGGCCAGCGCGCGGGTGCGGGCGGTCTCGGCGCTGAACGCCTCGGCCTGAGCGGTGAGGTCCGGGTGGACGCGCAGGCCCGTGGCGTGGGCCGCGTCGAGAATCTGGGGCAGGTGGGTGGGGTCGGCGTGCCACAGGGGCCGGGCACTGACGGGTGGGCCCGTGAAGACCACGTCGCAGGCCGTGCGGATCAGGTCGGTCAGGGTGGGGTCTTTCGGGAAGTCGAACGCGACGCGCCGGCGGCCGCCGATGATCGTGGGGTACACGGCCACGCGGTCGCGGGCGGCCTGCTGCGCGTCGGCCTGGGCCTGCTCGCTGGCCTGAATCGCGGCTGTCACGGTGGCCTGCTGGGCCGGGGTGAAGTGACTGACGCCCCCAAAGCGCGTCAGGAGGTCCTGAACGGCCCCTGCGGACGTCAGGGGGAACTCGTCCGCCTCGCCCGTCCAGTGGCGTCCTGGGATGGCCTGCGCGGCCGTGACGCGCTGCGCCTGATACGGCCCGTACAGGGCCAGGCACAGGCCGCTGCCGTCCAGGGGAGGCTGGAGGTACAGGTTGGCGCGGTCCGGTTCGTACGGCCCGGCGTAGCGGTCGCTGAGGGCGGCGCACTCGGTGAGCAGGCTGCCGGTCAGGTGGGGGGCGTGACCGGCAGCCGTCAGCAGGCGCAGCACGTCCGGCGCGGCCCACGGCGCGAATTCGTAGTGTCCGGGGGTGTGGCAGACCGCGCCGGGCAACCCGAGCAACTGGTCATGGAGCGGCGGGAGGGGATTCCGGGCGGCGACGGGCGCCGTGAGGTGCACGCTGCGCGGCGCGCGGTGGGGGTTGGTGCGGGGCGTGCGGGGCGCGAGGATCAGCCGCAGGCGACTGGCCGCTGCCTGCGCGGCGAGCAGTTCGTCGGGCGTGAAGCTGGTCTGGAGGTGCGCCATGGCTTCCCAGGGTACGTCCTGCACGGGCACCTGGCGTTCGCGGCCCCTGTCATTCACGAGGATCAGATGGGTGCGCTGGGCGCTCAGGTGGGCGTGGGTGTCGCGCCGGGTGGGGGGTCGTGGCATGGCGGCTCCGTTACTGGCCGAGCCAGTCGAGTGCTTCCTGGTGCAGCTGTTGTGGGGTGAGCGAGGCGATGTGCTGGATCTGCTGGTGGACGCGCTGGGCTTCCTGAGCGTCGCGCTGCCGGATCAGGAGACGCTCGACGCTGGCCAGTTGTTGCGGGGTGTAGGCGTAGGGGTCGTCACTGGTGACTGGGACGCCCAGGGCGCGCGTGGCGACCGTGGCGAAGGGTAGAGCCGGGTAGAGCAGGGTGGCGAGGGTGCGGACGTCATCTGGCGTGCGGGAGAGCCAGAGGGCGTAGCGGGTGGTGGAGGCTGGGCGTGTGGGGCGCGGCATGAACTCCTTTCAAATTATGCCCACAGCATAACAGGGTGGGTGGTGGCGATCCATGCCCCCCGCGCCGCCGCGCCCTGGGGCATGTAAGCTACGTCGGTATGGGGCGCTTGACAGAGTGGTCGAATGTGGGAAGTCGCCGAAAGGACGTTCTCTGGCACCCATAAGGGGAGTCCACAAGGGTTCGAATCCCTTACGCCCCTTGAAATACGTCCATCCGGACGTATTTCACTTTTTCTCTGGCGTAGCCGACGCGCCCTAGAACTCGCTGGCCCCCACTGGCCGCCACTGCACCTGCATCTCCCCCACGGGCCGGTCGAACAGCCCTGCGCCCCGGGTGCCGAACAGCTGCTCCCAGGCGGCCGGGTCGAGCGCCTTGCGCAGCCGCGTGGCGTAGTTCTGCACGAGCGCCGCGCGGTAGTGCCCCGCGTCGTAATCGCGCCCGTCCGGGTCGGTCAGGACGCTCAGGCCTGCCCCCGCGCGCACGTACAGGTCAACGCGGTCCCCCACCCGGAAGTCCAGGCCCGCCTGCCACGCCGCTTCCAGATGCGCTTCCCTGCGCTGACCGCGCGTCTGCGCGTAGTCGGCGCGCGCCTTGCCGATCCGGACGCGGGTGCTCACGTCCGCATTCGTGTAGTCTCGCGCGGTCAGTCGGTTCCCCGTGTCCTCGAAGGCCGCCTGCACCTCGGGCACGTCCCCCTCCAGCAGGGCCCGCAGCGCCGCGCGTAGGAAGGCCGTGCCGTACCGCTCCGACCGGCTGGATTCGAGCGACGCCCCGCTGAGGGCCAGTGTGCCGTCATATCGGAGCAGCACGTAGTTCTTGACCTGGTGGCTCAGCATGGCCTGCGCGCGGCCATCGAACTCCAGCGTGATGCCGTCCGGCAGGCCCGCCGAGACCTGCGCGATCAACGCCCGCTCCGCCGCCTCGCCGGTGTCCTCCCCGGTGCTGAAGTACACGCCGTCCGTGTCCGACTCGATCAACTGCACGCCCTGGGCTTCCAGCGCGCCCGTGACCTGCTGGAGCAGCGACCGGCCCCGCGCAGTGACCCGGTCGGCGGCCTCCCGGTCCCCCAGCCGTGCGAGCCGCCCGGCGCCGAGGTAGCCGTACGCGGCGTTCACGACGAGCTTCATGGCGTCCTGCATCGCGTGGTGCTCCCGGCGCTGCGGGGCGCTCAGGGTGGCGTCGCGGGCGGCCTGCTTGTGGGTGAGCCGCTGGGTGGTCAGGTCACTCACGATCCGGTGGAAGACGCCAAGCTCGTCTTGCCGTGGCCCGATGCCTTCGGCGCGGATGATGCTGGGGTACATGCTCGCCACGTCCGCCTTGACGACGTGCCGCAGGACGCCCTCGGCGTGCAGCTGCACGTGCCCGCCCCGGTGCGGTTCAAGGTGCCCCCGTTCCGGTGCGGGGAAGGGCCGACCTGCTTCGACGTACGCGCGGATCAGCATGGGTTCGAGCACGCCCTTCGCGGGTCCGGCGCGGGTCAGGCGGTGGTACGGGCGGGGCGTCAGGCGGGCCAGGGCGAACGCGGGGGCCAGCACGATGCGGGCCAGGTCGTCCACCTCCTGCACGTCCTGCCGCGCGTACTGCCGCACGAGCTTCGGGTGGTCGCGGTAGGTGTTGACGATCTCCGCCCCTTCCAGATAGACGCGGTCCTCCGGGGCGATGCCGAAGTGCCGCGCGGCGGCCTTCAGGCCGCTGGACGGCAGGTTCAACCGGCGCACGGCGTCGAGCGTGTCGAGGATCTCCCGCCCCGGGCAGACCCACATCGGCACGCGGCTGCCGTCGTCGACGCTCCAGGGCACGCCGTCCCCGGACCGCCCAAGCCGGAAGGGAATGCCGTGCCGCCGGGCGCGGGCGGCCAGGAACGGTAGGTCGAAGCCGTGGATGAAGTGGTTCTCGATGACGTCCGGGTCACGCTCCTGCACCAGGGCCAGGAACGCTTCGATGATCTCGCCCTCCTGCGCGGGGCGCCTGGCTTCGAGCAGGGTGTCCAGGCCGCGGTTGTCCCGCACGGCGATCAGGAAGAGGCGGCCCTCGTCGGGGCTCAGGGCCGTGGTTTCGAGGTCGAACTGCAGGCGGACGGGCTGATCGAAGGTCAGGCCCTGGTGGTACGTCTGCCGGGTGGTGATGAGGTACTGCTCCGCGTAGCCGACTCGGAGGTACCCGCTGAGGTCACCCAGCGCGGGCCTCGCCTTCAGGGCGCGGGCGGTAACGGCGCCCCGCTGGATCTCCCCTTCCAGCTGCCGGGGGCTGGGACCGCTCAGGAGGTAGCGGTAGGCGCGCGGGTCGACCGGCCCGTCGGGGGCGAGGTCCTGCGCGTAGTAAGTGGCCGCTGCGGGGGCTGGCCCAGAAGACACAGTCAGTCGGCTCCCGAGGTTGCGGAGGTCATCGACGGTCCGGGCGTAGATCCAGCCGCGCTGCCGGGTGCGCTGCACGTGCCCCTCTCCAGTCACGGGGTCGCGGCGCCAGACGTCCACCGCGCCGTCCGCCGTGGCGTGCACCGAGACGATGCCGGACGGCGCAGCAGGATCGGAGGTCGGCTTCACCATCACCGGCATGATGTCAGGGCCGTCAGCACCCATCCAGGCAGAGGGCGGCGCGCCAGTGAAGTGGGTGTTCCGATCATCGCAGTGTCACCATCCAGGGGGCCTCGGGTGTCCTGGCGACCCGAAAAGAACGAGGGGGACAGGCAACATGTCGGCCGTCCCTCCTCTCGTTCGCTCGCAGGTCTGCGCTGCTATTCCAGGTCACATCGCGCGGATGTGGGCAGCCGTCCTGCACAGAACTGTACACCCTTCATTCTGTCCTGGCAAGACTTACGCCACCCAGGTGCCCCATGTCGCCGCCTCCAGGGCCACGCCCTGCGAACGAACCCGCCGCCGCGCTTCCCGGAACAGCCTGTCTCGTGTGGACGGTGGCGTCAGCCCGAGGAGCCACACGTCAGCCAGCGCCGCCTCGAACGCCGCATTTTCTGGCGACCAGTTGTTCAGGGCGGCCTGCGCCAGCAGCGTCGGCAGCGCCTCCTCAAGAAGCCAGCGCAGATGCCGGATTTCCTCTTCGGACCCCAGCTGCCGCGCGCGGTCCAGCTCCCCCGTCAGCGCCACGTGCAGCAGCGTCACCCCCGGCGACTGCACCAGGAACTGCACGCGGCCGCCCAGACCCGGCGGGGCAGGCCGGCGCGGCCTTGACTGCCAGACCAGCAGCGCCGTGGTGCCCACCACGGCCAGGCACTCAACCCAGGTCAAGGCGCCCCCTGCCTGGAGTGAACATCAGATCTTCGGGGTGTGCGGGGCGTGTGGGCGCGCAGCATCATGTCCTCCTGTCAGTCGGTGCCGTGTGGGCAGCACCCGCTGAACTTGCCCGGCAGGATAGTCCGGCCCAGCGCGACATACATGAAGGCGGGGCGTCCTGATTGGACACCCCGCTCCAGTCATGATGCGCTCAGTACCGCGCGTAGGGCGGCACCCACCCGGCCTTCGAGAGCCGCTCAGCTCGGTCGAGGAGCAGCGAACGGTACTCCTTGGTGGACGTGCGCTCCATCGTGATGGGCCGCAGCGGCTCGGGCATCGCGTCGATCAGCTGCTCCATCGCGGCCATGGAATGGCCCATCACGATCTCTGGCGTCAGCGGGAACGCCAGGGCCTGGTCAGCGCCCGTCGACTCCGCCACGGCCCGCGTGTACGCGCTCCCGGCTTCGTAGGCGCTGCCGCAGGTGAGGAAGGTCAGCAGGGGCAGGAGGTCCGCCACCGGCCATGCCAGGAGCGCCTGGAAGGCCTGCGCGGGCGTCACGTCGCGGCGCAGGGACACGCACCCGGCCGTGTGGCTCTCGAAGAGCTCGGCATGCTGCGCGACCAGGTTCGCTGCGTAGGCCTGCACGGCCGGCACGGATTTGCGCTGCGCGCCGGTCAGGCCTTCGACCTGGATGTTGCCGCCGCGGCTGAGGGTCTGCATGATCACGTTCACGAGGCCCGCCTGGGGGTGATTCATCAGGGCCGTCACCAGCGTGGTGGTGCGGACAGTCTCGACCTGCATCAGGACGTTCTCCCGCAGCAGGGGCGGCGCGCTGGTCCGCCGGGCCACATCCGCCGAGTCCCGCGCGGAGGGCTGCGCAGGCTGTGCAGGCTGGGGCGCGGCGGACGTGACGGCCGCCTGCTCGACCAGGTCCTGGCGGCGGCAGACGCCCGCATGCTCGTGCATCTGCCCGGTAGCCAGGCTGTACGCGTACAGCGTGCCCTTCGGTCCCCGGGCGCCCGCGACGTACCCGTCGGGCAGGACCTGCGGATCCGTGTCGACGCCCAGGACCTCCGCCCACTCGCCGGTGGCCGCGCGGTGCCGGTCGGCCCGGGCGTTGAGTTCGTCAAGCTGGCAGGCCAGAGCGGCGCGGGCGTCACTGAAGCGGTCAGGGAGATCCACGTACAGGCTCTGCACGACCGTCAGGCCGCTGGCGGCCACGTCGAACACCGCGTGCTCGACCAGGACCGCGCTGCGGGAAACGAGGGCCTGCATCTCGGCGACACTGGTGCCCTGCTTCGCGGCGCGCAGCAGCGTCTGCTTGAGTGGGCCGCTCACCAGGGAGAGGATGTGCGCCTGCTCGAGCGTGATGCGTTTCTCTTCAAAGAGGCGGCGGCCGTCGCGGCCCAGGCCGAACCCCAGCGTCAGGCGACGCTCGACGGTCGCGCGGCTGCTGCCGTAGCGGACCGCGATCTCGTCGGGCGTCAGGCCCTCGTTGCGGCAGGCGACGAACAGGTCGGCTTCTTCCAGCTCGTTCAGGTCTTCCCGGTGGACGTTCTCGGCGAGGGCAATGTCGCGCAGCTGGGCGTCCGTCAGGTCACGGATCTGCACGGGCATGGGGTACGAGGCGGGCACCTGGAAGTGCA
This sequence comes from Deinococcus hopiensis KR-140, assembly GCA_943327755.2. Lineage (GTDB taxonomy): Bacteria > Deinococcota > Deinococci > Deinococcales > Deinococcaceae > Deinococcus > Deinococcus hopiensis_A. The sequence goes on along the minus strand of CALPYF020000007.1, from coordinate 47,314 downwards.
CGGGTTGGCCAGCCACCTCGATGTCGAAGCCGTCGATCAGCAGTTGCACGGCGCGGTAGCGGCGCTCACCGGCGGCGATCTCGAAGGTGCCTTCTGGCGTCTGGCGGACGATCAGGGGCATCAGCACGCCGGTTTCCTGCACGTGACGGCCCGCGCTGATGGTGTGGGCGTAGATGCTCAGGGCCAGGTTCTGGAGGCTGGTGGCTTCGAAGTCACGGCGGGGGTTGAGGGCGCTGGGCTGCAGGCTGCCGTGGCTAACCAGGGTGACCTGGTGCGTGGGCGTCGGCATGGGCGTGGCGAGGGTCCGCAGGGGGAAGTGCGCGTCGTTGAGGGTGGGGGCGGTGAAGAGCGCGACGTTCAGGGCGGCCGTGTGGGGGTGGCGTGCTGCGGTCATGGGAACTCCTGTGTTGTGGTGGGGGTTTGGGTTGTGGAGGATGTGGGGTCCTCGGTTAGTAGAATTTTAGGTCTCTTGCGATCATCTGTCAATCTACTTTGACCCCGTGTAGCCGCGCGGCACTTTGTGGGGGTTTTTTTGACCTTCACCCTTCTGCAGCCGGTCTGAATGATCTGGACTGATCAACAGTTCCAAATTAATTGGCAGTGATTCTCCGCTCGTAGAACACCGACGACATCGACAAATCCTCAGTCTCTGAGTTGATCCTGGTACTGCCAAAAATGACTGCCAATTACTGAGAAACGCTGTCGTTCAGGACTGCGCTCAACTCCCACGAACTGCCGTGCGAATGCCAGAGCCTCGCACGGCAGTTCGTGGTGATTTTTTTGCCGAGGCCGTCTACGGCAGTATTTTTCGTGCCGGTGATTCCCAAAAAGCAGATGTGAAACAGCGAGGCCACTCGGCGGTGGCAGTGTAACGATGACAGTACGCACGGCAGTTCGTGGGGTTGCGCACGGCACTTTGTGGCATGGGGAGGGCACTTTGTGGCATGCCAGGACGGCACTTTGTGGGATATGGCAAAGGCACGACACGGCACTTGGTGGAATAGCCTCTGTATAACCACGGCACTTTGTGGGTTTGGCGCCTACTGAAGTCAGTCGAGGCGCGGCACTTTGTGGGAAATAGGTGTCCTGACGCACGGCACTTGGTGGGAGTGACCCACGGCATTTTGTGGTATTCCAGAGAAAATGCCGTCCCAGACGAAAAATTCTGTCCCCCTCTGATGATGATCTTCAAATATTTAATTCTTTTAAGATTTAAAAAATCTTTGATCATCATCAGAGGGGGGGCCACACAGATCGCGTTGAGGCAACCGGGGACGCACGGTACAATGCGCGCCATGCCCAAAAGGGAGTTGAGTCTCCGTCACGACGAGTCGAATCTGGCGCGTCTGAGTCTGGTACTCGCTCAAAACCGAACCAAGAAAACATCCTGGGAACGGACCGAGCAAGTCGATTCTATCGGAGTGATCAAGGTCGCGTGCAAGGCTGGGCAGAGCCTTGTCGTGCCGCACGGAGTCGACAATGACATTTTGCTTGGACTCATCAATGCCGCGGTCATTCAGGGTGTTCCGGAAGACGATACGGTTCGCCTGACCGCCCGGCAACTGCTTTTACTTTCCGGGATTTCTCCGAGTGCGCGCGCACTGGCGAATTTGAAGGGCTCGATTGATCGACTGTTTTTCACGAGTTACAAGATCACCGACAGCTGGAATGATAGTGCAAAAGGTTGGCGATCGGTAAGTTTTCGATTGATTGCAAAACACAGCGAATCTGATTCTTCCAGTGACACAGAGGTCAAAGAGGGTCAGTGGCGTTCAGAAAGTCTCTTAGCCATCAAACTTGACGATCAGCTGGTGAAGAGTATTAGAGCAGGATACATCCTTCCTGTTGACGTGGTTACTCTCAAAAAACTGCGCATGCCCTTCACGCGAGTGCTGTTTAGAACCTTGAATTTTCAAAGAGTGAATGCCCAGAGCATACGAGCTGGTGAATTTGTAGTGGATCTGCCTGCCTGGGCCGCTCACCTCGGCATGGATTCTGATAGGCCCGATACTGTTATGCGGGCATTACAGCCAGCACATGAAGATCTTATCAAAAACAAGTTTTTGAAAGATGTTATCTATACTGGTCGAGGTAAGGGACGAAAAATCCATTACATATTTGAAAATGCAAGCTTGACAGATGGTTTTGTGATGGATACAGAGATTATCAATCTGCTTAAAGAGATTGGTTTTATAGATAGCAACATTAGTAGCATGATCACCAAGCATCCAGGCGTAATTATACGCAAGTGTATTGATATTTATAATAATCTTAAGGCATCTGGATATAGTATCAAGAATCCGAAAGCTCTTTTTTACACTATTTTGAAGAACCCGGATGACTTTGCAGCCTATGAAAACAAAGCATTCAAGGAGAAAATTATTGATGCTTCTCCTGCGGTATCAGTTGCCCGTTCTGAGCCCCTTCCCGAACCGCTCCCTGAAGTCACGCGGAAACACCAAGACGGCATTGTTCTGCTCGCAGGTGCACTCAGTGAGCGGAGCGCACTGGCACTGCGCGATCATGTTGCAGAACTGTACGTTGCAGGCACATTAAAGGCTATTGATATCGTGGCTATGAGTCGCCTTACTACTTCAGAGATTCGAGCTTCATTGGAAGAAAAGGGATTGGGACTAGACTAAAAAAGCGGCTTAAGAGAGCCGCTTTTTTAGTTTGTTCTACGCATTCAGATCTCCATCAGCTGTCCCTCTGGCGTCATGACCTGTACCTGCCGAAGAACTGGCCGATCAGCGGCGCCGCCGTCCCATGCAAAGACAGCGGGATTCCGCTCTTGCTGTGTAATGCGCCGAACGTCCTCCTCACTGGGAGCGGCAACGTAGACACTGCCCTCACTGCGGTGAGTGATGAGGGGCCGAGTTGTGTCCGTGAGGGGCACGCGCACGTGGAAGACGTGGTGCAGCTGGCCTGTGCTTTCGTACAGGCGAACGGCCTGCGCTGCGGCGTGTTTGAGGCTCTGGAATGACTGCGCCGTCCGTTCACGGGAGGCGTACGTCGGGGTCAGGGTGATGACGCCGCTCGTATCCATCAACGCGCATACGTGCACGACGGGCCGGTCGGCAGGGGCGCCGTCCCACCGAAACGGCTCGTGCCGCTCAGCACGTCCCGCGCTCACGGCCTCTGCTTCGCTGTCGGCGACGATGTACACGGAACCCTGGGATGGATGTTTGATGTGCTCAAAGGTATTGAGGTGCGCTGGCAGTTGTGCGTGGTAGATGTTCTGCGGCTGTCCCTTCAGCGCAAAGATGGAAGCGGCCTGGCGGCGGGCGTGTGAAAGAGTCTGGTAGACGCGCCGGTCCAGCGCGGTGGAATGGGCAGGGTCGGTGGGGCCGAGCGCGTCGGGTTTGGGGATCTGAACGCTGACCAGTCCGTCGGGACTTCGGTTCAGGAGAGCGCTTTTGAGCAGTGCCTGCCGCGCTTTGGTGATGCTTGGTGCGAGTGCCCCGGTTGCGGCCATGATGGTGGCGTCGGTGAGGTTGGCATGATCTCGGTAGAGCGTCCAGATCCAGCGCGCCAGGGTGCTGTGCGCTTGAAGGGCCACTGGAAGAGGTTGAATCGGTTGGGACATGCGTGCTCCTTTAGATCACGCTAGCTGCGTTTCATTATGCTGTCAATCTAACTGCGGGACTGAAGCTCGGTCACATCGACCCTGTCGAGCTGCCGCTGGATGCGATCCCAGGTGCTCTGCGGTACCCGGCGCCCGTTGACGACGACCCCTGGCGTGCTGTTGCCACCTTGCAGGGCAATCGACTGCGACTCGTCCATAACGGCGTGCCGCGCCGCCCCTGCGGACATGCACGCCGTGAAGGCCGGCATCTTCAGCCCAGCAGCCTGTGCGATGGCCTGCAACTTGGGCTGCGTCGTCCAGGACGCGTCCCGTTCACCGGCGCGGCGTCCGGCTGCGTACAGCAGCTCACTGACACGCTCGTAGGCGTTCAGGCCTCCAGTGCGGTAAGCGCACTCGGCGGCCGTCGCGGCGCGCACGCTGCCCTCACCGAAGAGGATGCGGTTGGCGAACACGATCTTCAGGTTCCGCTCGCTGGCAGCCGCTTTCAACTGGGGCAGGACGGTCGCGTGGAAGTTCTGGCAGGCGGGGCACTGGAAGTCCGCGTAGATCACCACGGTGTTCCTGGCGTCCGGGGCGCCCAGGGTGGGACGCTCGCGCTCCGGCAGGGTGATGGCCGCGCCGCTGGTGCGCTGGGAGAACATCATGCCCAGGCCGAGGGCCGTGCAGGCGGCCATGGCCGTCACGACCACGGCCGCGATGCGGTTGTTGCGGCGCTGCTTGGCCAGGAATTCGGGTGTGGGGGGAAGGCGACGGGCCCGCTCGGCGGGGGTCATGGCGTGGAGTTCTTCAGGTGTGGGGGTGCCTGAGCCGTCACTGTGGGGGTGCGACATGGGGCGCAGTCTAGGGTCCGTTCAGGGCCGGGGCAACCGAATGGGCGGGGCGGCAGGTGAATGCCAGTCACCCGGGCCTTCATCCGCGCGGCGCGCGCGGGCGCATGATGGAGGGGCAGCCTCTGCGTGCCGGTGAGCCCCACCACCGCACACTCCACCGGAGGTTGCCAGGAGTTCGACGTGACGCACACGTACCCACCGACTTCGACCGTTCGCCCCCACATTCAGCCGGATGCGGCACCCCTCTCCCCGCTGGCGATCGCGCGGTCGCACGCGGTCGCCGTCTCGGCGCTGAACCTGCTGATGATGCCCGCGATGCTGTTCTTCGCGGTTCGCATGCTCAGCAGCGCGGCGCTCTGGGCGGCCCCGGCCTACCTGCTGGTGCCGGAAGTTCTTCTTATCGGCCTGACCATGACCTTCGCGGTGATGGCCCTGCTGAGCGTGCCGGTGCTGGCCCGGCAGTTGCGGTCCGGCCAGCTGCGTGGGGAATCCCGCGCCGCTGCGGAGCGCTGGCTGATTCTGGCCAGGGTCGGCGCCGGCATGCAGATTGTCTGGGCGATGGGCGTGTCCGCCTTCACCTGCGGCGGCTGATCCAGCCTGACTGAGCGACCGGCCGGAAGCCCACGCTCCGGCCGGTTTCTCAATGGGTGAATCTCAGGTTGGGTGGGGCGCCGCGCACTTCGATCAGGTACCGCTGCTCGCGCCGCTCGCCCTGGAGGACCAACTGCCCGCCGGGGAGACACTGGAGTTCTCCAGGATCGCAGTGCGGGAAGTGCGTGCTCAGGTGGGTGCTGAGCAGGGTGCGGAGTTCAGTGACGTCCGGAACGGTCGTGTGGAGGCCGTGAGGGCCCTGGACGACGAAGCTGTAGGGTGCAGGGAGGGGAACGGGCATGCTGGGGCTCCTGTGGGGCTTGTGGGGGCGCTGCGCGCACCGTAGCACCGGGAGTCTCAGGGCTGCAATCGTTCAGGGGAAGCGCCAGGTGTACGCCTCCAGTTCGGCGCTGAGTGACCGGTGGTTCATGTCGTACAGGCTGGCCAGCAGGGCTTCGTAGGTGGCTTTGGTGGGGAGGGGCGCGGTGTGGATCTCGTGGGCGCGCCAGGTGGCGGAGAACCAGAGCACGGGGGCAGGGGGCGCGTCGTGTTCGTAGGCGCGCAGGTACAGGGCGTTCCACTCGCTCGCGCCCATGCCGATGCGGTGCAGGTAGAACCGGGTGAGGTAGAGGGCGGCGAGGTCGCGGGTGCCGTCGCAGCGGTCGGTTGGACGGTACGGGCGGACGCTACTTTGCCGGTACCCGGCGCAGTGGTGGCCGTACCCGGCTTCAGGCGTCCACACGTGTAGGGCCTGCCAGGGACGGCGCAGGGCGTCGTGCAGGGAGGGCAGTCCTGGGTACGCGTGGTGACTGGGCAGGTACAGCGTGTGGCCGAGTTCGGCGCGCATGACGGTCAGGGCGTCGAGCTCGCCGTGCTGGCCTTCGGCGATGCTGGGGAAGGTGACGTCGAAGGGCGGCTTGGTGGGAATTTCGGTCAGGCTGGCCAGCTGCGCGCGGTGGTACGCGGCGGTGACGGCAATCTCGGGGGTGTCGGGGCACTGGGTCAGGTGATCGAGGGCGGCGCGGTGGGCGTCTGCGGTGAGCAGGGCGCCGCCCTGCCGGGCCGTGATGGGCGCGTAGGGGGTGGGGGCCGTGAGGGCGGCCAGTGGGGTGGCGTGGGGCGTGAGGCCGCGGAAGTAGGTGATGGTCATGGGTGCTCCTGTGGGGTCGTTTATGCTAGAAGTTTACCACGCTTTATTGCAAAACGTGGTAAACTTTGGTGTGAAAGCACTGACTCCCACCCTCACAGCGGCCCTGCACGACGCCGACACCCTCTCCGGATTCACCGTGCACGTCAACCGCGAACTCACCGACGAGGAAATCTCCCGCGTCGCCGGCGCCCTCGGCTACGGCCTGCGCACCATGCAAGGCGAACCGCTCAGCGACGCCGACTGCACCGTGACCGCCTCCGGCACCACCCTCACCTTCGAGTACGACTCCACCAAGTGCCGCCGGACCAGCCAGAGCGTGCAAGAGGCCCTGATCCTCGGCGCCCAGTACGCCCAGGAGGGCAGTCCGCAGCGGACGACCGACCGCACCGGGCCCATCGGCAGCCGACTGGTCGAAGGGATCGGGCCTGCTCAGATCACCATCGACCTGCCCCGCGCAGACCAGGACGAAGTGCCCCTCTCCCCCGCCCTGCCTGTGGCCAGCGCAGGGGACCCACAGGCCGCACTCGCGGAAATCGAGGCGGCCGCCCGCGCCCTTGCCGCCGCGCAGACCCGGTACGCGGCCGCCACGCAGCACTACGCGCACGTCATCCTGACCCAATCCCACCCCTGAAGCGGGGGCGGGCCTGTGGTCCGCCCCCGCGCGTTCCCCCCTCTGTCAGCCGCTCAGGCCTCAGGAGCGGGCTTGACCCGAGGCGTACGCCTGGGCAGGCTCTGCTCCGACAGGACGGCCGTGTAGACCGGCTCCCCATCCACAACCGCCCGAACGACCCGGAACCCGTTGGCTTCAATCTGCGCGAGCAGATACCTGTGAAACCCCTCAGCGTCACGGAAAATCGGACGGTCCTCCTCCAGCCGGATTTCATTCAGGTACGAGAAAGCAGGATTCAGAGCCATGAAGTCATCATGACCTGCTTGCCACTCCTGCCAGAACCAGTGCAGCACCTGAGCAGCACTCCACTCCGGACGCGCCCGCGCGACCCACCGCGTCATCTCGCCGGTCTCCACGTGATTCGTCAGGAGGCACACCACATCCCTGAGGTACGCCGGAACCCGCCCGTCGCTCACGTCACCCCAGGGCACTGGCGGGGCGTCCGGATCGGCCAGCAGCATCGGAACGGGCAGATCCGAGTGCATGCGACACAGGAACACGAATTTGAACGCCGCCGCATGGTCGCCGAACGTCAGCACCCTGGGCGGCCGCTTGCGCACATCAAAGAACAGCTCCAGCCCCAGGACGCTGCCAGCATTCACGGCCAGGCTGTCTTCGTCATCCAGATCCAGGTCGTCCGGGCGAGGACCGAGGTCCGCCCGTTCAAATGGCGTCCCCTTCAGGGCTTTGGGGACGTGACGTTTCATCACGGCGCCCACGTGCTGCCACTGCTCCGCGACCTGCTCATGCAACTCGCTGCGTTCGGTCTGCATGGCCGCCAGTGCCTGCGCGAGCGTCGTGAAGGTCCGCTCGAACGTGGACGCTTCCAGTGCCAGCGTGGCCACTTCTGGATCGGCCTGCGCAGCTGTCACGAGCGGCAGGGACAGGGTATTCACGACTGGAATTTCCAGGCCGCTCGCTCTGGTCAGTGCGAGTTCCTTCGTGTGCTCCAGCGCCTCGAGCATTACATTCCTCGCCAGGTCATGCCAGTCGAGTGCCATGGCCTGGGCGTGCAGGTGATAGCCGTCGGCGTCGCGCCGCAGGCGCTGACGGATGTGCCCGCAGGCGCAGGTCATCCATCCCGTCTGGAAGAAGGCCCTCCGGCGATCCAACGTCTGAAGCACCCAGACTTCCACGTCATCGAGGGCCATGCCGGGCAGCAGCGGCAGCGCCCACCCGCCTTCCCCATCTGCAAGCAACTCGGCCGCGCGAAGCACATTGGCCCGCGCTTCCCGGGTCAGGCGGGGCAGCGCAGCCGGCCAGCGGACACCAGCGTCATCGGGTTCGCCGGGCTGCGCCTCCTCACCGTGGATGAGGCACCAGGGCTCAGGCTCAGCGCCAGGAAGCCCCAGGAAAACACTCACGCTACCCTGCGGCGCAGGCCTGAACGTCAAGGTGTACCGGAGACCGGCGACGTCCTCACTGAAGGATGGATATGGGCTCATGGTGAACTCCTGTGCGTTGAATGCATGGATTCTGACATGCCTGCGCGAAAGACGTACAGGCACTATCAGACAATGGCTTCTGCTCAGGGCATTGTTTCAATTTAATTGGCAGTTAATTGGTAATTGATTATCAGTTCTGTGACTGCAATAGATGTCGATGGTGTCGCGTAATTTGACGATCATTGGCGTTGAGGCATTTGCTTGCGCTGCCAAGAAAGAACTGCCAATTAATTAGAAATGCAGCGTGTAATCAAGGGTCCCGGATGATCCAGAGCCGGCGGCCAGGTTCACCCTCGACACCGTCACGTCCGGTGAAGCTGTCTCCCCATCCAGCGGGGGAAGTCCAGCAGGCCGCTCTCCGGCGCTGCGGGCTGGGCGGGCCGGGTGACGGTGCCAGGGCGCTCCAACGCGGCAGAACTGCGTGGCATGCCGCGCGTGACGGGATCGGGATGCAGAGCTGCGTCGGTACCGGCCGTGGAGGCAGCGGGCCGCGCGAAGAACGACTGAACACGGCCGAGCCAGCGGCGCGTCATGGTTCCCCTGGGCGGCGGGTGGCCACCTGACGGATCAGGCTCGAACGTGGCGGGCTGGGTGGGGGCTGAATCACACGGTGTCCTTGTGGGGTGGGGGCTTGCACGTGACGTGCCCGGCGTCCAAGGCCAGCAGCGCCGCCTGTGCGGGAACGAGGAACACGTGCCGCGCGCGGCCGTCGGGGTGCCCCGTGAGGATTTCGCCCGTGGCATGCATGGGCACGCCCGGGCAGAACCAGCGGGTGAGGGGGGAACCCGGGTGGCGCGGCGCGTCATTACAGATGCTCATGAGTGCACCGGGCCCGTCCCGGTCCAGGGCCGCCTGGACGTAGGCGCGGTACCCGTCCGGTCCGTCACTCAGCCACAGCGCGGGGCGCCGCTTCACGCCGCGCGGTGTGGGCCAGTCGCGGGTCACGTCGGGTAGTTCGGGAGGCCACGGTGCCGGGCAGGCGTCCACGTTCACTGCGGGTCGGGGTGGAGGACCTGGTGCCCGGTGTCCTCCGTGCAGGGTTGGCACGTGTCCCACACGTTCAGGTGGATGCTGCGGGCGCCGCAGCCCCGGCAGTCACCCTCGAACCTGAATGGGTCGTGGTCGAGCGGCGCGTCCTGGGGTTCACCGGGCCCGGTCATGGCAGCACCTGGGCTTCACCGTCCTGGAGGGTGACGTCGCGTGCCTGCGTGACTTCGCTGTCGTCCAGCGTGAGGTTCCCGTTCGTGTCGCGCCCGCTGCGGACGTGATACGTGCCGCCGCTGAGGTACGCGCGCCACGCCCCGCTGCTCTGCACCGGCGGCTGCCACGTGCGGGTCCGGTCGGTGTTCTGGATGGTCACGAGGGCCGCCGTGGGAGGCGGCGTGGTGCCGGACAGGCTCAGCGCGGCTGAGGCGTTCAGGACGCCCGCGCCGGTCTGGTTGTCCTTGCCGGGCGTCAGGACGTCCGTGGCGGTGGCCAGCAGGCGCGCCTTGGCCTGCGTGGCGGTACTGACGACGCCCTTGCTGAACATCAGGGCGGCCACGGCGCTCACCATCGGCGTGGCGAAGGAGGTGCCCTGCTCGAACGCGTACGTGCCGGTGGCGCCTCCAGTGCGCCAGGCGGTGGTGAGGATGCCGTCCGGGGCGCGCGTGCCGCCCAGCGCCGCGCCGTTGTACGTGGTGTCGAGGCTGCCGCCGGGGGCGCTCAGCGCCACGTGCGGGCCGGTCGCGGAGTACGGGGCGTGGGCCCAGTTGCCCTGGGCGTCGAGCGTGACGGCCGCGACGGCCAGCGCGTCGGCGCAGGCGCCGGGGTACTGCGCGTCCGCCCGGCCGGAGTTGCCCGCTGCGGCCACAACCAGGGCGCCGCGACTGGCGGCCGCGGTGACGGCCTCGCAGATGAAGGCCTTCTCCTCGGCGGTAAAGGCGTCACCGGACGCGCCCACGCTGAGGTTGATCACCTGCGCGGGGTGGGGGTTGGTGTAGGTGACGCTTCCGACCGTGACGGTCTCCCCGGCGGCGTAACGCAGGCCCAGCAGAACCTCGCTGGTGTCGCCGTCGCCCGCGTTGCCCAGCACCCGCACGGGCAGGACGCGCACCGGGGCGTTCAGGGTGCCTCCGGTGACGCCCACCGCGTTCTGGTTCGCCGCGAGGACGCCAGTGACGGCCGTGCCGTGCGAGGTGCCGCCACTCACGCCAGGATCCGTGGGGTCCCGGTCCGGGCCGTCGCCGTCCCCGTTGCCGGGATCGGTGATCAGGTCGGCCGCGCCGTCCTGCGGGCCGTACACGCGGCCCTGGAGGTCCTCGTGCTCGGCTCGGACGCCGCTGTCGACGACGGCGATCGTCACGGCATTCGGGTACCGCTCGGGGTGGTCGGCGAGCACGTCGGCGTACCCGATCTTCGGCAGCGCCCACTGCGCGCCGGCGTACGGATCGCCAGGAGTGAAGGTCGCCTGGGCGTGCAGTCGAACGTCCCGGATCGCGGTGCGAACCTGGGGGTCCTGCCGGTAGCGCGCGAGGGCGGCCGCCATGTCCGGCACGTCGAGCACGTGCGTGACGTCCTGACCGATCCGCAGCTGGCGGACTGGCCGGGCGCCCTGCACGGTCAGGGCCGCGCTGGGCGCGCCGCGGTACACCACCAGGATCCGTCCGGGGGCGTGCGGCACCTGAGCGTCCGGCGCGGCCAGCGGGCTGAGTGCAGCCGTGGGCGCGGCCGTCGCCGGCACCTGGCCCTGCACGGCAGTGAGGGGCAGGGTCAGGGTCAGGTCGTAACGTCCGGCGGGTCCACTGATGGTGACGGTGTCAGTGACGGCGCTGAGGTTCGCGGTGGGGGGAATCGCGGCCTGAGCGTCTGCCGTGAAGGTGAACGCGGCGCGTCCGGATTCAGCGCGCTGCGTCACCTGAACCCAGGGGGCGGCGCCACTGACCGTCCAGGTGCCCGGGGGGGCCGTGACGGTCACCTGCGCGCGCTGGAACGTCGCGGCGTTGCTGCCTGGACGCAGCGCCAGGCTGTCGTCTTTGGGGACGCCGGAGGTGTCGCACGCGGCGAGCAGGAGAGAAAGGGATAGGGCAAGGGCCGTCATTGCTGTGGGGGTTTGCATGACGTGCCCAGCATAGCCCTCCCCTGCGGCTGAGCGGGACGCTGCTGCGCTCTTCACTCCAGGGAGCGGTGCAGGCGCAGGCTGAACAGTCTTCTCGACCCGCGCGGGTATGTCGGGTTTTCGAAATGGAAAGGCGCGCCATCATAGGGGCATGAAGACGCCTGCCCTGCCGTCACCACTGTCGCCCTCTCTGCGGGCTCTGAGTGGCCCCCTTGCGTTCCTCGACCGGTATGACCGTCAGCTCAAACATCTGAACCGTTGGTCTGACCCTGTGCCGTCCACCATGAGGGACATGGTCAATCGTCTCTCGCCGGGTGTGACGCGCGGGGCGGGCATTGCTGAACTGATTGAGCGGATGAGCAATCCCTTCGGAACTTCAGCAGCTGCCCGCGCCCTGCGCGCCTCGGGCCTGGGCACTTTCCCCTCCAGTGCGATGCAGGCTGCGCTGGACGCTCACGGCCGCCCGACCAACGCCACACTCAAAGCGTTGGAGCGCCTGAACGGCTCCAGTAGCGGGCTCTGGCCCGGACAGCGCCTGATCGAGCAGATGAACCGCCTCAGTACCATGGGCAGTGTCAGTGCGCTGGACAACACGGCGGCCACCCGCGTGCTCAGACGCATGGAACAGATGGCGGCCCTGGGGGCCACCGGCACCGCGCCCATCCCCGCCTGGCTCCGCTCCCCAGACTTCACAGGCCTGTCCCGCTCGGCCGAGCGCCTGTTGCAAGACACGCCTGTCGTTGCCGCCGCTCAACTGTGGAATGAACAGCTGCTGCTACTGGACGTGAGTCCAGAGGCCACGCCGGAAGAGAAAGCAGAGGCCGCCTCAGCGGCGGCGATGGCTGCTTTCGATGAGTTGGCTGCCACGATCGTCCGAAAGTTTGAAGAAGGTCAGGCGGCGACGGCAGCGCAGATCAGCGGGCTTGATCAGCGGATGGAGGCGCGTGATCACCACACCAACGCGCGTCTGGACGCCCTGGAGCGCCAGCAGAGGCAATGGCTGACCCAGCCCGCATTCCTCCTCGGCATCTTCCTGTCGCTCTTCCAGATGATCGCCACGCCGGACTTCCTGAACCACTACGTGCCACAGGGCATCAGCGCGGCGGCCCACGTGCGGCAGGTGACGCAGCAGGTGACGACCGTCTTTGCGCAGTGGTTCAGCAGCATCCAGGGCACCACGGCGGATTTGTACGTGGTGAGCGCGCGGCCCGTGCCGTTCCACGTGCGGCCGCACGGCCCGAGTCGCGTCACGCGCCGGGTCGCGCCGGGGCAGACAGTCGTGGTGCTCGGGCGGCGTGGGAAGTGGGTGAAGGTGGCCGCGTACGATCCGCGTGCGGGTGACCTGGCGACCGGCTGGTGCCTGAAGAAGTACCTGCACCGCCCGAAAGTGAAGTGAGCGCCGCACCCCCAGCGTGATCTGGGGACGCGCCGCGGCTGGGTCAGGCGCCCGGGAGGGTCAGTTCGGCAATGTCCTCCGGAGCGTCCGGCACGTTCCGGCCCAGTGCCTGAGCCCGCGCGGTGGCGTCGGCGACCGTCATGTTCACCAGGGGAACGCCCGCGCCGTGCAGGGCGCACAGCGCCTCGAAGGTGCCGCAGCGGCGCGTCAGGTACAGGTCGCCGTGCATGGGGTAGTCCCGCTCGCTGAGGGCCTTCTGGTGGTCGGCCCACAGGTGCGCGCTCTGCGGGCCGTACCGCTCCAGGAACGCCTGCCGGTGCGCGTCCTCCTGCACGCGCCGCCACTCGGCGCGCAGGTGCGTCATTGCGACCCCGGCGGCGCGTTCCTCGGCGCGTTCCTGCGCCCGCTGGGCCTCCTGGGCGCGCACCTCGGCGTCCAGTGCCCCGGCGGCCTGTTCGTCCAGGTGCAGCACGGTCCAGCCATGTCCGGGGTAGTCGCTCATGGCGCCGTCCCAGGGCCGGGCGTCGGCCGACCAGCTGACGCGGCTGTGCCGCTCGCGTCCGGCGGACAGCGTGACCCCTCCCTCCTCACGCCGGACGCTCAGGCGGTGGCGGCGGACGTACGTGCTGCGGGCGCCATTCTCGTCCGGGGTGAACACGTCCACGCTGGCGGGGCTGTCGCAGCGCACGGCAGCGATGATGGGCGCGCGCAGGCTCTCCAGGCGGCTGGGCAGCGCCGCGAGGGCCGCCGTCCATTCCGGGTCGGTGGCGGTGTGCGCGGTGCTGGGACTGAACGCCCAGTGATCCGCGCGGGGGCTGCGGTGCAGGATCTCGGCGCGCGTCCAGTGGGCGGTCAGGGTGGTCCACTCGCGCGTCTCGGCGAGGCGCAGCGCGCCCAGGTTCGTGCGGTACTCGTGCACGGCGGCGTAGACGTGCTCGTGGTCGCGGTGGGGAACAGCGGCGGCGTACTCGTTGCCCCGCCGGTGGATGATGATCAGGGCGTCCGGGTGCGCGGCGCGCAGCTCGGCCGTGACGCGGCTGAATTCGCCGCTTGCGCGCCGGGCGGCGCGGTTGGCGCGTTCGTCCGCCTGCCGCTTCATGAGGTCCGCGCAGGCCTTGAAGGCGTCGGTGTCTTCGACGGGGAGGGCGCGGTGGTGGCGGCGGGCGTACTTGAACGTGTGAATGGCGGCGTCCGCTTCGCGCTCGGCGTCCTCCGGCGCGTAGCCGTACAGGGACTGGCCCAGTTCGGTCAGCAGCGTGCGGAAGGGCGCTTCCTGGGCAGTCTCGGCCTCTTTGAAGCGGATCGCGGTTTTCAGGAGGGGCACGAGGTTCAGGTAATGCTGCCGCTCGGCGCGGCGGCTCAGGAAGTCCCGCATGAGGGCCGGGGTGACGTCGGGGTGGTCGATCAGGAGGACGCCGGGGTCGCTGGGCAGCAGTTTGACGCTGGCGCGGCGCTCGGCCGGACCGTAGCCGTCGAAATTGCCCCATCTGTCTCGCTTGATGACCTCATCGGTGCGGTCGTAGCGGGCGATGAAGTACCCGTTGGCGCGGCCCTCGATGGGAATGGCCTCGTCCGCGGCGGGGCGGCTGGCCTGCTCGGGCCAGAAGCGGTCGCTGCCGTACCGGTCGCCCGTGTCGCGGAACGGGCCGTCGCTGAAGCGGTGGAAGTTCCCGATGACACGCCGCCCGACTTCCATGTCGCTGTTGACCCGGCTGAGCCATTCCTTGAAGGTCTCGCGCTGGTCGGCGAGGGCCATCCCGGTGTCCTCGATGACGCGCACGCGCCCGGCGGCGTAGTCGCCCTCGGTGGTCAGGGATACGCGGGCCTCCCCAGAGGCGTCCAGGGGCAGTGGCTGGAAGACGGCCGTGCGGTCGATGAGGCCCTGGAGGATCAGTGCCACGCGGTAGTAGTGCCGGTGCCGGTGGCTGGCGCGCTGCTCGGCGTCCAGGTAGGCGCGGCTGCCGGGCGTCAGCGGGCGCCGCACGCGTACGCCGCCTTCCCAGGTGTCCTCCTCGAACAGGGCCATGAATTCGGCGTGGGTGGGGATCAGGGTGCGGCCGCTCTGGAAGGCCGTGCTGACCCGGTACAGGTTCTCGCCATTGCGGATCAGGAAGTGGGTGATGAGGTTCGCGTTGCGTTCCTCGGCGTTGCGGAAGGGGTTGCCGTAATCCTTGCCGTCCCAGCGGGAGACGAATGCCACGACGCCCTTGGGTTCGGGTAGGAACAGGTCCAGCCGCTCGGGTTTGGCCGTCAGCCACGCGTCGAACAGGTCGATATCGTTGTTGTCCATGCCCAGGTTGTCCAGCATCACGGCGGATTCCTCGGCCATCGACAGGACGGTCTGGCGGATGGTGAGCGGTTCACTGGCGGGGGCGGGCGTGCCGGTGCGCAGCGTGGTGATGGTCTCGTGACTCCCGGCGTACAGTTCGAGCGTCCACACGGTCTCGTTAAGCTTCTTGATGTGCGTCTCGATGGGGCCCATGAGGGCGCGGGTCATGGCCAGTGCCTCGGCGGTGAGGCGTTCGATGTGCTGGCGCTGCGCTTCGGCGAGGTCGCGGGTGGATTGGACGCGCAGCTGCACGCCCAGTGTGGCGCTGCGGGCACGTTGCAGGGCGCTGGTGGCCGGGCTGATCGCCTGCCCGGTGGGGGCCTCTGCGTCCTCGGGTTGCGCGCTGAGCAGGGCCTGGAGGCCTTCGACGGTGCCGCCGTGTCCGAGGGCCACCCGAGTGTTGTCGAGGGTGCGTTCCAGGTCGGCGAGGTCGGCGGCGGCCGCCGCAAGGTGCGTGGTCGCCGCTGCCAGTTCGGCGGCGTAGCGGGCGTCGCCGTCGGGGAGGTAGAGGTACCCGGCGCGGAAGTCGCGGTCGCTGAGGGTGTAGGTGCGGTCGAGGCGGGCGATCTGGACGGTTCCGCTCTCGGGGTCGTGGCGCAGGAAGCGGACGCGGTCCCCGGCGGTGAGGTGCTGGGTGGTGTGCTGGCACTCGTAGTGGCCGGGCCGGAAGGTGGTGGCGGGGTGGGTCATGCCTGCACCTGGGGGGCGTGCACGCT
The DNA here is from genome assembly GCA_943327755.2 of Deinococcus hopiensis KR-140. Taxonomy (GTDB): domain Bacteria; phylum Deinococcota; class Deinococci; order Deinococcales; family Deinococcaceae; genus Deinococcus; species Deinococcus hopiensis_A. Next base: position 31,504 of record CALPYF020000007.1, on the reverse strand, counting down.
GACCTGAGGGCTGTGACGCAGGTGGACGTTGTGGGAGACGGGGGTGCCGGTGGCGCCGGAGAGGCGCTTGCCGAGGCGGCGGATTTCCTTCTCGTAGGCCTGGCTGTCCAGTTCGCGCAGGCGTTCTTGCTGCTGCCGTTCGGCGCGCAGGGCGGCGTCGTATTCGGCGCGGGTGATCAGGCCGCCGCTGCGGGCGTCGGTGAGGGCCTGCTGGGCGGCGTCGCGTTCGTGGGTGAGGCGGGTGATGAGGGCGCGGACGGGTTCGCTTTTGACGCGGGTGGCCACGCGCGGCGGGGTGGGCTGGGCCTGCCGGGTGAGGGCGGCGCGGGCGTCGTCGCGCTCCTGGGTGAGGGTGTCGATGAGGCGCAGGGCGTCGGTGAGGGCCTGGGGGGTTCGCAGGGCGCGGAGTTGGGCGAGGACGCCGCTGTAGCGCGTGCGGACGCGCACGTAGTCGGCGTGGGCGCGGTGGAGCTGGGCGGTGAGGCGCGCGTTGTCGCGGCGCAGGCGTTCCACTTCGGTGGAGGGCGTGACGGGCCGGGTGAGGGGGCGGGCGGTGAAGGCGCCGTGGGTGCGGCCTTCGACGTAGCGTTTGATGGTGGTGAAGCGTGGCATGTGGGGCCTCCTTCGCGTGGCGTCTTGCAGCGCCACAACTGCCAGTATTCTAGCATAGTTTCAATAAACTAGAATACTAAGAAGATCAGAACCGGAGCTGAACCGGCGCCACCTGCCACGGCCCCTGCTCAGTCCAGCGCACCTCAGTCCCACTGGGCCCCTCCCGACACTCGGCCCGGCTCAATTCCGCCTGCGGCGGCTGCCATCCCGTCTGCGCGGCCAGGGCCGCGGCCGCCGCCACGCAGGCACCCTCCCGGGCCTCGCGGCCCTGCGTGGCCAGCCACATCACGGCGCACAGCGCCAGAACCGCGCCCAGAATCACCAGATCCTTCCCGGACGCCTGCCCGACCGGCACTGACCGCTCGCTGCTCACGTCAGCGGTCAGGGGTGCGGACCACGGGCAAGACCACCCGTTCAGGGTCAGGATACGGCTGCCCGATCGCGGCGAAATACAGCGCGCGCAGCCCGGTCTCGGCGAACTCGTGCCGGTCCGTCGGATGCGGGTCGGCCAGGATCAGGGCCAGCGCCACAGCGCTCATGCCGCCCTCGTGGTGGGCCAGCGCCCGGTCCAGGGCGGCGCGCTCATCCGGATCAGGACGCTCGCCGTCCGGGCTCAGCAGCGCGCCGAAGACGCGGGCGTACCCGTGCGCGTGCGCCGCGAACGCCGCCGCGAGGGATTCGTACCCGGGAACCTGCGCGGCCCGCACGGCGCGGTAGGCGGGGCTGCCGATGGGCTCGCCGCTGACGGCGGCCGCGGCATACGGCAGGTGATTGATCAGGCGGACGGTGGACTGCAGGTGGGTGAGACTGGCAGCGGCGTACAGTTCAGGCATGTGGGGTGCCCTCCTCGGGTGAGTCTAGGGAGTGGGTGGCGTGACGGGCAACGCAGCGGCCCGTCACGCCGTCAGAAGAGACTGGGTTGGGTGACGCCGCCGCGCACCACGGCGGGCGGCTGTGAGACCTGCGCGCCGGGAATCTGCCGGGGCGGCGCGGGGGGCAGCTCGGCGGCGTTGACACTGAGGTCACCCCACTGCGCCCGCGTGGCGGCGCGGCGCAGCACTTCCCGCCGCAGGCCGCGCAGCACCGCCGCGACTTTCAGGGGATTGTGGTACGTGTTTTCCAGGTTCCGCAGGCATTCCTGGAGCCGGGCGGCGCGGACGCTGCGGGTCTTGAACTGCGTCGCCTCGTAGAAGCGGCGGACCTGATCCTCGAAGACCTTCATGCCGGGCCGGGTGTCGTGCGTGAAGCGGTCGTGCAGGGCTCGCGCGGCCTCCAGGCGCGCGGGGCGGGTCAGGGCGCGCACGTCGGGGTGGGCGGGGTCGAGGGGCAGCTGGGCGGCGCGCCGCTGAATCCGCAGCGCGTTGGCGCGGCCCAGGTCCGTGCGCGTCTGCTCGCGCGGGGTGCGGTAGGGCGCGCGGCGCAGGCGGGGGTCGATGTACCCGCACGTGAGGGTGACGCACGTGGCGAGGTCACGCAGCAGTTCGGCGCGCGCGGGGTCGCGCAGGAAGCGTCCGGCGTGGGCGCGGCCTGTCTCGATGCGGGTGGCCCGCTCGTCCAGGTAGGCGCGGTGGCTCAGGTGCAGCCGGTCAATGGCCTTCGTCCACTGCTGGGTGGCGTTGCTGGGTGCGAGCATGCGCGCCAGCAGGTCGGGGGTGAGGCCTGCGGCGCTCAGGAGGGTGGCGGCGTGCCGTTCGCAGCGGGTGGCGTGCGCTTTGTCCTGGGGCGTCTGGGCGTCTGCGCGGGCGGCGCTGGCCGCGCACTGGGCGGTGTGCGCCGCCTGGATCTGCCGGCCCCGCGCGCTGTAGATGAACTGGTTCAGGGCGTAGATGCCGAGGTGAATGCCGCGCTGACGGCGGATGAGGGCGAGGGTGCCGGGCAGGTCGGTGCAGCGGGCCTGGATGGCTGCGGCCAGCGCCGCGTGCGCGCCGGTGAGGGGGCCCGTCCAGTCGAGTTTGCCCAGGGCGCTGACCACGCCGGGCTGCTTGGCGGGCAGGTGGGTCAGGACCAGCCCGGTGACCTGGGGTGGGGTCAGGCCAGCGGGAAGGGTGAGGAGCGTGGTGCCGGTGGCGTCGTGGATGATTTCGGTCAGGCGGCGCACGCTCAGCCCTGGAACGATGGTGGGTCGGATGGTCATGGGCTCCTCCGGGGTGTCCTATTTGCCAAAGTTTACCACGTATTAGAGAAAATGATCAAGTCTGGAACGCAGTCCGGGGCCAGCTCACGCGCTCCTGCGCCACTCCTCCGCGAAGAGCGGCTGGGCGTCCAGCCCCTCCGTGGGGCGCGGCGCAGCTGGGCGCACAGCCCGCTCAGGCGTCACCAGCGGCCGCACGTCCTCCGGCGCGAAGAGTGGGGCGCTCGCCGCATTCAGCCACTGCCCGATCTCGCTGATGCCGCGCTTCAGCCCCCGGAACCCCACGTACGTGCCGTCCGCGCCGTCACAGGCCGTCAGGGCGAGCGCCTGCACCCGGCGCTGACTGTTCACGCGGCCCACGTGGGTGCCCAGGCCCTCGGCGCGCGCGCGGGCCAGCAGCGTGGCGCCCCACGCCTCCCGCCACGGGTCGGTGCCGCCCAGAAAGGCCACATCGCAGCCCAGGGGAAAGTCGAGCGTCTCACAGCCGTCCTGAAGCACGTAGGCCAGAGGAAAGCCGCTGTCGGCCAGCTCGCGGGCCAGGTAGGGGAACATGGCGTGGGTGGCCTCGCCGTTGCCGGGGAGGTCCGGGACCACCACGAACCGGCAGGTGGCGTGGAAGGGCTGCATGCGGACGAGGTGCTTGAAGTACGCCGCTTCGTCATAGCCGTGGCGGCTCAGGACGTCACAGTCGCTGGCCCAGGGGCGTCCGGTGCGGATCGGGACGTAGTTGGCGGCGCGCGGGCCGGTCATGATGCCGATGTTGGGATGGGCGCCGAGCGCGTCGAGGTTGCTGCCGGTCGCGGCGAAGTACAGCATGGTCACTCCTGTGGGGGGCTTAATTTCCCACAGTTTACCACGCTTTATATAAAATCGTCAATAATTCTGAGAACGTTGCTGCCGTCCCAGACAGGAAAAACCCCCTGCGAATAGGGGGCCGGTACGCCGAGAGGTCAGGCGCTCCCTCCGGAGTCCTCTCCCCTCCTCGGCACGTCGACCATGACCCGGCCACTGCACGGCTCCCACCACGCCAGGCCCTCCTCCTGCAGGGCCCGCAGCGCCCGCCGCAGCGCCGGCATCCCCAGCTGCGCCCGCGCCGCCAACCGCGCCTCCACACCCTCAAACGGCGCGCACCTCAGCACCGCCTGCCGCGTCGCCCCGTCCACGGGCGCGTCCGGCGCCACCGCCCGCGCCTCGATCACCCGCGTCACCTGCACGTCCCGCTGCACGTCCCGCTGCGCGCCGGTCATCAGTCCGCCGCCACGCCGAGATCCGCGTCTTCCGGCGCCAGCCGGTGAATGGCCACATTGCCAGGCGTCCGCGTCGGTTTCACCTTATGCACGAAGTGACGCCGGGCCAGCGCAAACCCACTGTCATCCCCGAACATGTTCCCGCTCATCTGGGCCAGTTCCTCTGCCCGGTGCGCGGCCAACGGCTTGACCGCGTCCAGCTGCGCGCGGCGCTCCGCTTTCAGGGCCAGTTGCGCCGCCAGCTGCTCCAGCCGGGCGAAATGCTCCGCCCAGCCCTGCACGTGCGCCACGAACGTCCCCCAGGACCGGGGCAACACCTCATCCACCAGCCCGATCCGGCGGGCCATCTGCGCGCTGACCGGTAAGCAGGCGTCGGTCAGTTCGCGCGCCCGGCCCGGCCCGACCCGGCTCGGGAGCAGCCGCGTCCAGAATTCACTGCCGTACAGTCCCATGCTGCGGTAGTGCGGATTGAAGACCGTTCCGGCGCGCGCCAGCACAATGTCCCCGGCCAGGCCCAGAATGACGCCCCCCGCCCCGGCGTTGCCGCCGAACGCCGTGATGATCAGCTTCTCAGGCATGTTCAGCAGGTCATAGATCACATCGTTGATCGCGTTGATGTTCTCCCACGCCTCACGGGCCGGAGTGGCCGACGCCTCGATCACGTTCAGGTGAATGCCGTTACTGAACGCGTCCGGCCCGCCCATCACCACCAGGACGTCCGTATCATCAGCCGCCGCGTGCGCCACCGCAGCCTGCAAGCGGCGCAGCTGCGCCGTGCTCATCGCGCCGTTGTACAGCGTCCACGCCAGCGTCCCGACCCGGCCGCTGCGGCGGTACGTGACCGGCTGGTACGTCAGGCCGTCCGGTTCGTCCTGCGGCGCCAGCGGCCACTCCTGCTCCCGGCTCAGGTGCTCGCCCAGCACCTGCGTTGCGGGCAGCTTCACGCTGCCGGAGGCCTTCAGATGCCCGATCCAGAGGTTGCCGCTGGCCGTTCCGACCAGGACGGCGTCCTCCCGCCACGCACCGACGTCGCCCGGCGCGAGGCGCGGCCCCGCACTCTCCAGGTGCGCGTCGTAGGCGCGGTACGTGCCCGGGACGTTCGTGAACCGCACCGGCGCCCCCGGAACGCCGTCCGAGGCCAGGATCTTCAGGAGGGCCTGCTCCGCACTGTCCGCGGTCAGGTCCACGGCGCGCGCCTGGCGCGGCATGCTGGGACGCTCCCGGCCCAGCACGCTGGGATCCCCCTCATCCAGGGGCGTGGGCCGCCACGTGCCGGCCCGGTACGCCGGGAAGTGCGCCACGACGGCCTGCACGCACGCCAGGGCGGCGTCTGCCGAGGCATTGTTGTATAGGACGCCCTTACGCATGGTCGTGTCCCGCTCATACAGCGCCGTGTGCCAGATATCGCCGCCGTCCATGACTTCACTGGCTTCAAGCGCCGTCACGCCCCATTCCTCGTCGCCCTGGAGGATCGTCCAGTCCAGGCTGCTCGGGCCGCGGTCACCGGTGCGCCCAGGGTGGATGATGATGGTCTTGAAGTGCTCGTAGACGTCCTGCGGAACCCGCTCTTTCAGGAAGGGGCACAGGATCAGGTCCGGGGTGAAGGCGTGGGCGGCCTCACGGATGACGGCCTCACCGAGGGCCAGCTGAACGGTGACGTGATGGCCCTGCTCGCGCAGGTCCAGCCAGACTCTCTGGGTCAGACCATTGAATGCGCTGCACAGCAGCATGATGCGGAGTGACTGCCCCGCGCCTGGGCCTGGTTCGTGAATGGACATGAGTTGTGCTCCTTTGTGGGAAGGATCGTGAGGGGATGCAGGTGCTCTGTCCGGCGTGTGGGCGCCGTACCGCACGGTCAGTATGAGCCGCCGACCACAAAAGTTTATGAAACACGTTTGGACTGTCGGCCTGCGGTGGGCGCTGCTGGGCAACGCAGCCGCCGCCGGGAAGTCCGGCGGCGGGCGAGGGGGCGCAGCGTGACGGTCTGGGCTCAGCTGCGCTGCGGCGCGGCCTGCACTATGCTGTTCAGGTTCTGGGGCTGCTCCCGCACCGGCAGCTGCATGGGCACGCAGTCGGTGCCTTTGACGCGGGCATACACGACCGCGTCGAGCGTCCGGAAGGCCGGCAGGTTGTCCGCCGTGGTGATCGCGCCGTCCTGGTTCGAGTCGGCCGCGATGAAGATGACGGCTGCGGGGCCGGTGGGGGGCGCGGCCGTCCAGGTCGCGCCGTCGGTGCTGTACATCACGTTCAGGTTGCCGTCCGCGCCGCCCACCACGCCCAGGAAGGTCACGTTGCTAGGCAGGGGCTCGCGCAGGCGGGCCTGCAGCAGGGGCGCGTCACCGCTGTTCGAGGCAATCAGGGTGTATTTCATGATCGTGCAGGGCGTCACGTCCAGCGTGGAGGTCGTGGCCGGGCTGCACCTGATCGAGCCGTCCACGTTCAGTTCGCACGTCGCCTGGTACTTCTCGATGTTGCCCTGCGCGCGGATGGTGGTCAGGGTCTGCGTGTCTGCCACGCTGCACGCGCCGCTGCTCACGGTGGCGCTGACCGTGCCGCTCTGCGTGTCGCCCCGCGCCTTCCCGCTCGCCGAGGTGTACCGGACCGTCAGGGTGGTGGTGTCCCCCGCGGCCAGCTGGCCGCGCTGGCTCACGCGGGTGGCCCAGGCGTTCTGGAGGGTGGTCTGCGCCGTCGCGCCGTCGAAGGCGTAGGCGAGGGTGTAGCCGCTGGGCAGGCTGCCCGCCCACGTCAGGTCCGACGCCCCCAGGTTGTCTCCGCCGTTGTTGACGTACTGGATGGTGATCTGCCCGGTGCCCGGGGAGGTGAGTTGCAGCTGCTGGGGCGTCACCTGGGTCGCGCCGCGCGCGACGCACAGCGGCGCCGGATCCACGCTCAGCAGCGCCGAGGTCTGCACCTGGTTGCCAGTGTTGCTGGCCGGGGCCGTCACGTACCCGGCAGGGACGGTCGTCGTCAGGGTCGAGGCGCTGCGGCCGGTGCGGGCCGTGACCGGGATCTGCAGCGTGCACTGCTCGTTCGGGTCGAGCGTCACGCCGGTCCCCACGAGCTCGCGGGGGCTGGTCGTGAAGGCCTGCGTGAGCGTGCCGGGGCAGCCGGTGATGGCCGCGCCGGTCGGCGTGATGTCCGCCGGGAGGGGGATGCGCACGCGGACGGTGTCCCGCACGGGGTTGGCGTTGACGACCAGCATGCTCAGGTTGGTGGTCTGGCCACTCTGGATGCGGTTGGGGCCGTAGAACGCGCGGGCGACGATGCTGGGCAGCACCTTGACGCTCGCGCTGGTGTCCGCCACGATGCTCGCGCTGCTGCCGTCCACCGTGGACGTCTGCGCCGTGGGAATGGTGTTGATCAGGTCGCCGAACGTCGTCACGAGAACCGGCACGTCCGGGACGTACGCGCCTTCCCCGGTGTAGTACGTCAGGGACTTGGCGTCGGGGCTGACGATCACGCCGGTGCCCGTGCAGCTGCGCGCCGCGTCACACGTCGGGTCAAGGGTCGTGGTGACGTACGGGTACCCGTACAGGTAGACCCAGCTGCCGTCCGGCAGTTGCCGCCACCCGTACTGCGTGAAGCCCTGCGTATCGACCTGCATGCCGGCGGGCAGGACGTCCACGACGCGGAAGCGGGTATTCGTGCCGCTGTAGGCGGTGCTCGTCGGGGTGGGCGCGGTCACCTGGAGGTTGGTGGTCTGCCCGGCGTACACCGTCTGCGGACTGAAGGTCTTGTTGATGGTGTACGTCGGGCTTTCCACGTAGCTGGCGGTGCCTGAACGGGTCAGAACGGCGGGCGGCGTGGGCCCGTAGTAGTTGGCCAGGTCCTCCATGGTCACGCTGTTGCTGAACGTTCCGGCGCTGGCGCCCTGCACGCCGACCGACACCTCGCACCGCGTCGGGTACAGGAGGTAACCGAGCTGCTCGTCGGCGCGGCGGGTCTGGTCAAGGGGGAGGCCGGGAATGTCGCGCAGGGTGACGGTCATGGTGCGGCCGCTGATGGTCGCGGCAGTGTACGGAATGCTGTAGCGCGTCGGCGCGTCACTCGGATTGGCCACGCAAGACACGTCGATGTCGCGCGGTACGAATGCCTCCTGCGGCGCGATGGACAGGCTGACGCGGCGGCTGAGGATCGGCTGCGCGGCGTAGTTCGTGATGGAGATGGTGCGGGCCGTGCGCGCGCCGGTGGCGACCTTGGGCGCCGCGGCGGTCACGAAGAGCGTGTTGCCGTACAGGTTGATCAGGGTGCTGCCGGAGACGCTGTTCACGCGGTGCCCGCTGGTCGTCGTGAACCCGTTCGGGGCGAAGATGGTCACGTTGGTGCTGGCCTCGCCCGTGACACTCCCCGGGGTGATCGCCACGACCACCTTGCACTCGCCGTCGCTGGGCACCGTGCCGCCGCGCAGCGATCCGCCTTTCCCGCCGGGCAGCGCGCTGAGGGTGCCGCCGCAGGTGCTGTACGAGCGGGCCGGGTTGAAGGTGAACGGCAGGAATGAGCCCCATGGCAGGTCGAAGTCCATGCCCGTCATGTCGGTGGCGCTGGGGTTGGTGACGGTGGCCTTGATGTACACCTCGTTGAGGTAGTACCCAGTGCTGCCGGTCAGGGTGAGGTTCCCGGCCGTCTGGACGTTCAGGGCCGCGAGCGTGGCGGTGCCCGTGTCGTTGTTGGTCGGCAGGAAGTCCGTGCTGACCTGGTTGTTGCGCATGTCGTAGTACGCCGTTCCGCTGTACGACCCCTTTGGCAGGGTAAAGGCCACGTCGAACCGGCAGACGCTGGCGGGCGGCACGGCCACGTCGGTGTACTGCACGGTTTTCGCGGTGGGGTCGAGCGTGATCCCGGCCGTGCTGCACACGGGCGCTGCGCGGGCCACGGGCGAACCGGACGTGTAGTCGTTGGTGTTCTCCTGATCGCGGGTTTCGGCGACGCTGACGACGCTGCTGCCGGTGTAATCCCCGGCAGGGATGAGCGGGTCGAGGTAACTGAAGCGCCGCACTTCAGCGGTGTTGTTCTTCACGATCAGGCTGAGCGTCAGGCGGTTGTCCTTCCCGCCGCTGACGGTCAGGTTCCCGACGTTGTTGATGGTTTTCGCGAAGCCGATCGGCACGCGGCCGTAGGTGCTGGTATTGCGGTCGACGGTCTTGCCGTTCATGGACGTGTCTTCGAGGACGCTGGTCAGCAACAGGTTGGGCCGGACGCCGTCCATGTTGCTCGGGCTGATGAAGTTGTCCTGGTACGCCTGGTAGTGAATCCGGGACGTGGTTTTGACGGGGAACACGACCATGCACGAGCCGTTGGCGGGGATGGTGAGGTTGCTGACGCTCACGGACGTGTACGCGCCGATGCTGGGGGTGCCCAGTGTGCCGCTACAGCCGCTGCCCTGCAGCGCCGGGGTACCGCTGAAGTTCGGACTGACGTTCAGGGTGCCGCTGGCGACGGTCAGGGGCGCCGCGTTGGGGTTGGTGATCAGGGCGCCGCCGGTGGCGTTCGGGAGGCCGTAGATGTAGGCCGCGCCGAAATACCGGTAGGCGACGCGGGGATCCACGGCCTTCCCTTCCACGGTGGGGAGGGTCAGCGGCGTGGAGTTGAAGCTGGCGCTGGCCGCGAAGCGGTTGCTGACGCCGAGCGTGTTCGTGAAGGTGTTGGCGGCGACGGTGGTGGTGTAGGTGCTGGGCGTGGCGTTCGCGGTCCCGCTGACCGTGACGGTGCAGACGCTGCTGCCGCTGGGAGGCGCGGCGGGTACCGTCCCGCCACTCCAGGTCAGGGTGCTGCCGCTGACGGTCACGGCGCCGCCGCAGGTGGTCGTGGCGGACGCGGCGTTCAGGGCGGCCACGCCACTGACCGTGTGGGTCAGGCCGGCGTTGAGGAGCGGGGTGACCTCGGTGCTGTTGACGGTGAAGGCGTACTGCACGGTGCCGCCCACCACGATCGTGGACGGCGTGAAGCGGTTGGTGATGGCCACTTCCGCGTGTGCGGTGGTGGCGCCCAGGCCCAACAGGGCCAGGGCGCGCAGGACGTGGGACTGGATGTTCATGCGGCTCCTGTGGGGGGATGGGGGTTTCATTTCCGCGCGGCTCCGCCGAGCAGCGCGTCCGCCCGAATGTAGAACCCGCGGCGGGCCTCGTTCCACTGAAGGGCCGTGTACGACGTAAAGTTGTACCCGGCGCTCACGGCGAACCCGGGGGCGAGCACGCCGGTCGCCTCGATGCCCAGGCCCTGCGCGGGCGCGGCGCCCGTCATGGTGAGCAGGCGGTAGAGCGCGCCGACGCCGAAACGTTCAGTCATCCAGTACGTGCCGCCCACGTAGGCGTTCGTGGTGAGCGTCTCGCGGCCGAGCGTGGCGCTCAGGCCCAGTCCGGTGCGCAGGTCGGCCGGGCCGAACGTGCGCGTGTACTCGCTCAGCACCTTGAATTCCCCGCCGTCCGGGCCGAGTGAGCCGGCGCGGACGCTGGCGGTGGTGAGCCAGGCCTGCTGGGCGTCCCGGACGGCAGCGCTCAGGTCGTACCGGTGACCGCTGCGCGCGCCGAACACGCTCTGGCCGGATTCACTGACCGTCCAGTCGCCGCTGCTGTGCGTGAAGGTCGTTCGCAGGGAGGGGGTCAGGCCCGCGTCGTCGGCCGTGACGTCCACACCGACCGTGGCGAGCGTCTGGGCGTCGCGGTAGCGCACGTCGCCGCTGACGCTCGCACTGAAGGTGGGCAGCGCCGTGACGGCCGCCGAGGCGCCCACCGTCACGTGATCGGTCAGGGGGAAGTCGCCCGTGACGCTGCTGCGGACGCGGCCCTGCTCGCCGGACGCGCTGGGCAGTTCGTAGTTCAGGTCGTACCGGGCGCTGCCGTACTGCCCGGTGAGGCCGATCACGCCCTGCTGGCGGGGGCCGTCCGGCGTCCAGAGCACCTGGTCTTCAGCTTTTATGGCCAGCGTGTCCGTGAGGGGCAGGCCGCCGCTGAGCACGGTACGGCTCACGCCGCCCAGGACCTGTTCGTGCCGCAGGCGCAGGCCGTAGGGCGGGAGGTAGTCCACCTGGCCGACCAGGACAGGTTTACCCTGCTGGAAGTCGTACCCGCCGCCCAGCGCGAGACTCAGTTTGGGCGTGGCCGTCCAGACGCCCAGGGCGGTCACGGCGCGGCGGCCGCCGGACGTGACGTTCGCGTTGGCCTGGATCCGGAAGGCGGGGGTCAGGGCGGCGCTGGCCTCGGCGTCGACGGTGGTGCCCGGCGCGCCGCTGTTGGGGCCCTGGTAGTCGGGCGTCTGGTACGTCACCGCGAGGCGCGCTCCCTGCGAACCCTGAGCGGCGCGCAGCTGGCCTTCCGCGCGCCAGTCGTGCCCGCTCAGACTGATCCGGCCGGTGGCGTCCACGCCGGGCGCGCTCGCGTCGGCGCGCACGCCGTACGTGGTGCCGGTCAGGGTGTGGGCCACGCCCACCTGCACGCGCGCGCCGCTGCTGCCGGCCCCCGCGTACCGGCCCCAGGCCGCCCCGGCACTGACGCCCCAGACGGGCTCGGTGCTGGTCTGCTCCCCGGCGTAGCGGACGGTCAGGGTCGCGCCGGTCAGGTCGGGGAACAGCACGGCCAGGGGCCGGGTGAGCGTGATGACCCCGGTCGTGTCGACCACCGTGTACTCCACGCCGCGCGTCAGGAGGCGGTCGGTGCGCACGCCGTTCACCACGCCGCTGGCGGTGAGGGTCTCGGTGCCGCTCTGGATCGGGCCGCCCAGGTCGAAGGTCAGGCCGTCGCCGGGGAAGGTGCGGGTGGCCTGACGGCTGGGCAGCCGGGCGGCGTAGCCAGTCACGTTCCACTGCACGTCACCGGCCGTGCGGGCGGTGACGGTCAGGCCGTCCACGTCGTAGGTCACGCCGAACACCGGGTCGGTGGCGGCGCGCAGGGCGTAGCGGGCACTGAGGTTGGGGTGCTCGAAGCTGACGGCCAGGGGGCCCCGCGCGGGCAGCTCGGTGCGGGGGGCGCTGGCGTCACCGTAGGCGCCCTGGCGGGCCTCGGCGGGCACCTGAAGGCCGCGGCTGTCGGCGTTGGCGCGCAGCGTGCCGCCCAGCACGGTCGTTTCGAGGGTGGCGCTGCCCTGCCCGCGCACCTGCAGGGGGCTGCCGGGCAGGACGGTGACGCTCCCCTGGGCGATCAGCAGGGTGGGTGCGCCGCCCGTCAGTTCGACGGTGCGTTCGTCCTGGAAGCCCAGGGCGCTCAGGGTGACGCGGCGCTGCGTGGTGGGCGTGAGGGTCAGGACGCCGGCGCCGTCCCGCAGGGCCAGCTGGTACCCGCCGGTCGAGGGGCTCGCGTCGAGGCTCTGCGGCTGCGCGCCCGTGACGTTCAGGGTCACCTGTGGCAGCGGCACGGGCGTGCCCAGGTCGTCCGTGACCTGCACCTGGATACGCACGGGCGTGTGACCGTCCGCCTGGGTGTCCAGTGGCGTGAACTGCACGCGCGCGGCGGCGCCGGGGGCCGTGACGGTGATGGTGTCGTCTCCAGCCTGGATGGTGTTCGGGCCGGGTTTCAGAGGCACGGCCACGTAGGTGTCCAGGGTGGCCGTCTCGGTGCGTTCCTGCCGCCCGATCCGCTCGGTGCCGATCACGTCACCGTTGACCCGCAGCGGCACTTGCTGGCCTGCGGGGCTGCTGACCGTGACGGTCACCGCGCCGTACAGGGCGACGCTGCCGCTGGCGGGACTGAGGAGGGTCTGACCGGCGCTGGTGGCGGCGGCCTGAGCGGGAGCGTCCGGCAGCGCGGCCGTCAGGTCGGCCAGATCGGCGGCGCCGGTCAGGACATCGGTGGCGTCACCCACCTGGCGCAGCACGCTCACCGGGGCGAGGGGCCCGAGGGGGCCGGTGTGGGTCACGCGGTAGGACACGAGGTTCGTGTCGGCGGCCGTGAAGTACAGCGTGCCGCTGGCTCCCTGCCGGGTCGGGACGGGTTCGCCGCGGCTGTTGCGGGCGCTGCCGGGCACGAAGGTCGCGCCGGTCGGCGGGGTGTGGCTCAGGATGACGGCCTGCGACAGGGCGTCGGTGGTGACGCGCAGGGTGACGGTACTGTCCCGCTGCGCCGCCGGTTCCGGGGCCGGTTCCGGCGCGGTGGGGGCCGGTGGGGTCACGGGCGCCGTGGGCGTCACGGGAACTTCGGGCGCGGGGGGCAGCACGGCAACGGGCGGGGCCGCGGGCACTGGCGGCGTGGGGACGGGAGCCGCCTCAGTGGGGGCTGGTGCGGCGGGCTGCGGCGCCGGCGCGGTGGGGAGCGGCGCAGGAGGCGTGACCGCGGCCGGTGTGGACGGCGCAGGTGTAACCGGCGCGGCCGGGCGGGGCGCCGGGGTGGGCGTGGCCGGGCGGGACGTCAGGTGCAGCTGGTCGCCCTGGACTGACAGGGTGACGGTGTTCGAGAACTGCTGGGCGCGGGCGGGCTGCCGGGCTTGCAGCAGGGTGACGCCCGCGCCTGCGGGCACGGTGATGGTCTGCGTGTCGCGGTCGCCGGTGCTGGGTACGGCCGTGACCGCTCCGGTGGGATGCACGACGCGCAACTCCAGTTCACGGGGGCCGTCCGTGTCGTACACGGTCATGGTGCGCGGGGCCGCGCCGCCCTGCACGCGGGCGAGGGTCGTCCACGTCTGGCCGCGCACGGTCAGGTTGACGCGCTCGGCGGTGAGGGCCGCGCCCTGGGCACTCACCTGGAAGGTGTTCTTGACCTGCCCGGCGGTGCTGACGGTCAGCGTGTAGGTGCCGGGCGTCAGGGCGGCGTGCAGGAAGGTGCCGCTCGCGCCGCCTGCCTGCGGCTGGTAGGTGCGCCGCTCGATCAGGGTGCCGCTTGCGTCGGTCAGGGTGTAGGTGCTGCTGCCGCCCTGCGCGCCGTACCGTTCGTCCAGGGACGTGGGGGTGCGGGCGGCGTAGGCGCGGGTGTCGAGCGCCGGGTCGGTCAGGGTGACAGTGACGGGCACGCGCGTGCCGGGGGTGCCGGGGACGGTCAGCGTGAGCGTCTGGTCCCCGCTGAGCCACAGCAGGGCGCTGCCGACGCTGGTCAGGGGCGGGCTGAGCCGGTCGGTGCTGAGGCTGATCTGCCCGGCGGTCGTGACGTTCGGGCTGGGGGCCGTTGCGGCGGCCGCCATGCTGGCAGTCAGGAGCACGGTCAGCGGGACGGGGCGGGTCATGGCGTGCCTCCGAGGGTGAGGGTCGGGTCAGTCGTGACGGCTTCCGGCGCGCCGGTGAAGGTCACGCGGTACACCTGGAGGGCGTCCTGTCCGGGGGTGAGGGTGAAGGTGGTGCGGGGGGCGTCACCGCTGAGCGCCGCGCCCTCAGGGAGCGGGTCGCTGACCGTGACGGTCTGGGCGGCGTCGCTGCGCAGCACCCACGTGACCTCGAACCCGCCGGTCACGAGGCGGACGGTTTTGCTGAGGGTCACGGCGCCGCGCCGGACGGTGGTGGCGCGTTCGGCGCTGGCGGCCGCGGTGTCGGGCAGCAGCGGGAAGTCGCTGCTGGCGAGGTGGTACAGGTTGATCAGGCGCGCGCCGGTGCGCAGGTAGTCGCCGCTGACGGGAGCGGGGCGGTACTGCACGCTGCTGGGGTCGAGTTGCAGCGCGGCGGGTCCGGCGCGCAGGTTCGCGAAGTGGTACCGGCCCTGCTCGTCGGTCAGGACGCTCTGGCCGCCAGCCAGGAGCACCCGTGCACCTCGGATGGGGGTATCAGGCGCGGTGAAGGTGCCGGTGCGGTCGCGGTCGACGTACACCCGGCCGGTCAGGTCGGCGCCGGGGGCGCTCAGGACGCGCAGGGTGTGGCTGGCCAGGGTGGCGGACCGCTGCGCGTCCCCCTCGCCGACCGTGGCGATGTTCGTGAGGCGAGTGGTGGTGGCGGCCGCCGGGGTCAGCACGGCGCGGTAGTTGATCTTGGCGTGCTGACCGGCATTCAGACGGCCCAGGTTCAGTTTGATGACCTGGGGGTTGGGGTCAAGGTCGGTGGCGGGGTCGCCGTTCACGGTGAGGGTGCCGTCCACGGCCTGCAGGCCGGTGGGGAGGGTGTCCACCACGGTGACGTCGGGGACGCTCGCGGTCATGCTGCGGTTGGTGACGTTCAGGGCGTAGTTGACGCGCTGACCTACCGCGGCGCTGCTGGTGTCTGCCGTCTTGGTGATGCTGATCTTGGGATCGTAGATGACGGTGCTGACGGCGTTGCTGGGCGTGCTCTGCTGCACGAAGCTGTCGAGCAGGGCCACGTTGCGGATGACGGTGTCGTCCGTGTCGGTGGGCGTCGTCGCTTCGACGGTGAGTTGCTGCGTGCTGGAAGGCGCGAGCGTGAGCGTCCAGCTGGCGGTCATCTGGTCCATGCGGGTCGGGGCCTGCTGGAACCGCAGGTCGTGCAGGCGCGGGTCGAACGTGTCGGTGACGGTGCCGGTCACGGGAACCGGGTTGGGGTTGGTGACGGTGATGACGTACGTGATGCGGTCGCCGGGTTTGATGGGCCCGGCCTTGTCGACCGTTTTGCTGACGGTCAGGGGGCGGCTCTGGCTGGTGACGGTGGCGACGCCCGTCACGGCGGGGCCGTCCGGGCAGGCTGTGGTGAGGGTGGTCGTGGCGGTGGCGCTGGGCTCGGGCGTGATGGTGACGCGCACGGCGCCCTGCGCGCCGCTGGTGAGGGTGAGGGTGTCGGCGCTGCTGTGGGCGGCGCCACGGGTGGACGTGAGGGTCAGGGGGAAGGTGAAGGTGTCGTTGCCGGTGTTCGTCAGGGTGAAGGTGGCTTCCGCGCTCTGACCGGCCTGGACGGTGTGGGTCTGTGAGGTGGGGGTCAGGGTGACGCTGCACACGGCGGTGGTGGTCAGGGTGACGGCGTTGCTCGGGGTGCTGGTGCCGTCCGCGTCGAACCAGGCGACGTTGCGGATGATCGTCCCGGCCGGGGTGCCGATGGCGACACTCAGGCCGAGACTGAGGAGGGTCAACAGGGTCAGGTGGCGCTTGCTCATACGGCCTCGTCGGGATCGGGCAGGGCGCGCCAGTGTGGGGGGCTGGGCGCGCCCTGGGGGGGGTTACTTGACCTTGGTGGTGATGGTCAGGCTCATGACGGCGGCCGGGTTGAGCACGTCACGGTCATCGACGGTGTCGTCGCCGTTGCTGTCGTACCCGACGTAGAGGGTCAGGCCACTCTGATCGGCGACGTTCTGGGGCAGCGCGGCCCAGGTGGCGTTGTCGAGGCTGAACATGAGTTTCCCGCCGGTCTGGCCGGTGATGCTGGCCGTCCAGGACAGGCTGATGAGGTCAGCCGCCAGGGCGTCGCGCAGCACGGGGCGCTTGAGGGTGCCGTTGCCGAGGTTGCTGCCGGTGACGGTGTAGCGCAGCACTTCCTTGGGGATCACGCGGTTGCCGGTGACGGCGGTGGGGGCGGCGCAGGTGGCGTCGGTGCCGCAGGTCTGCACGCTCTTGGTGATGCCGGCCACGCCCTTGAGGATCGTGGTGGTGTCTTCGACCTGGATGGGCGTGCTGGTGGTGTTGTTCACGGCGGCGCTGCTGGCGGTGGTGGTGCGCGCGGCGAGGCTGGTGGTGTCGGTCGTGCCGCCGCTCAGGCCGTTGGGGCTGGTGACGGTGACGGTGACGGGCAGGGTCGTGCCGGGGGCCAGGGTGCCGTTCCAGTTGGCCAGGGCCGCTGCGGGGGTGGTGCCGCTCGCGGCGCCGCCCACGGTGTAGGCGTACGTCCAGCCGCCGGGTTTGGTGCCGAGGTCCAGCGCGAGGTTGCTGGTGGTCAGGGGGGTGTTGCCGGTGTTGCTGATCGTGTGGGTGTAGGTGACGCTGCCGGGGCTGGTGGCGGTGCCGGTGCGGTTGCCGGTGAAGCCTACGCCCAGGACGTCTTGCGTGTCGGCGCAGCCCAGGTTGTTGGTGTCCTGCACGAAGGGGTTGGCGGCGCTGGAGAACTGGGGGTTGAGGCTGTAGACGGTGCTGCTGGCGCTGTTGGTCGGGATCGGGTACACGACGAACACGGTGGTGTTCTCGCCGCTGGCCAGGGTGATGCCGGGGGGCAGGAGGCGGTCGGCGCCGTTGAAGGTGTTGTCGCCGTTATCCTGGTACACCTTGGCGAGGCTCGCGTCGGTGTTGCCGTTCCCGGCCAGGACGGACACGTTGTAGGTGTCGGTGCCGTTGCTGGTGTTGGTCAGGGTGTAGGGGATCACGGCGAGCTGGCCGGGGAGGCCGATCACGGTCTGTCCGCAGGTGCCGGTGCCGGTGGTGTCCTGGGGGACGCTCAGGGCGGGGACGTGCTGGACGGTCACGCCGACCGTGTTGCTGGTCTGGCTCTGCTTGGTGCCCGCGTCATCGATGCTGTCGAGGAAGGCGGTGTTGCTGATGACAGTGCCGGCCGCGGTGCCGTAGAAGGGGGCCGGTTCGAGGGCGGCAGCCTGGGAGAGGGCCGCGAGGCCGAGCAGGGCGGACAGCTGGATGAAACGGTGACGCATGGTGGGGGTTTCCTTTGTGGAGTGAGGCGGAGGGGGCGCGGCGCGGTGTGGGTGGGCGCCGGAGCGGACGGCGGCGGCGGGGGGAGCGCCGCTGCGCGGAATGGGATCAGTTGAGACGGATGTCATAGGCCACGTTCAGCGCCGTGGGGGCGGCGTTGGTGAAGGTGACCTTGACGGCGCGGTACTCGCGTTCAGGGATGGGTTCGGTGCGGGTGCGGCCTCCCTCTGTGACAGTGCGGGTGGGTTTGGGACTGTAGGCCGCGCCGTCGACGCTGTAGGTGACGGTCGCGCCGGTGGGGACGCGCAGCTGGCCGGCGTAGGTGGTGTTCTGCGGCACAGGCACGCGGACGCTGAAGGTCTTGGGGTAGCTGGTCTTGGTGGTGATGGTGGCAACCTGACGCAGCCGCTGGCCAGGGAGGGCCGTGGCAGTCGGCGTGAGGACGTCCTGGCCGTCTTGGGTGGTGACGGCGTAGAGAGACAGCTTGAGACTGGGGCCTCCGGTGACCTGCGCGGCGCCGAGGCCGAAGGTGAAAGTGATCAGGGCAATGGGACGGTGCATGTGGCTCCTGAAAAAAGACGGCAGCGCAGGCACGGCGTTGTGGGCCGCCAGTGCTGCGCTGCGTTGCGAGTTGTGGGTGTTCGCATGTCTGGGGGTTTTGTTGTGATCAGCTGCTCTTGTGTGGGCAAGGCAGGGAGAAGCGGGAGATTATGCAGGTTGCGACAGGCGCAGGGGCAGGGAGTACTGGTAATCCTCTTCAATCAACTCGCCTTGACGCTTACAGGCCATGCCCGCTAGGCGGTCGGCGCGTTCGTTCAACACGTGGCCGGTGTGGGCTCGGACACACTGAATGCTGACGTCGACACCTGCAAGTTCAAGGTCGTGCTTCATGCGGAACATGGCGTTCCACAGTTGCGGGTTGGCGATGGCTGGGAGGCGTCCTTCAATCCACCTGCCGTACCAGTCCCGCGATTTGAGGTGCACGTAATCACTGTCGGTGACGATGATGACGTGCTCGGCTTGGCGGATGGCCGCGAGGTTCAGGGCGCTGAGGACAGCGCTGAGTTCCGCCGCGTGGTTATAGCCAGTGCCGCCGCTCCACCCGAACCCTTGGGTAGCCATATCGCCCTCGTGGACGATGATAGCCATGCCAGTTGGGCCCGGATTCCCTTTGCAGGAGGCGTCGGTGTGCATAGTAAGGGTTAGGCCATGCACGGCTCGGGCAACCGGGACAGTGACAGGTTGACTGGGCGTTGCTTGCCAGTGGGCAGCCGCATTCGATTGTTCCGTGACGCTGGCCCCATCGAGGTAGCGGAGGAACGCGCGAATTTTGTCCGCTTGTTCTGGGGTGCAACTGATCGTCAACTTCGTCATGGCCGGGTGCTTTAACCTCCTGCCGTACAGAATAATCTGCCTTTCATAATGCCTCTTAATCACGTCTGGGAGGTAAAAAAATGAACTTGGTCGCTGATCAGTGCAGGTCCTTGCTCAGACCATACACCATGATCTGCGAACTGATAATCGTACTGGCCCGGGTGTCTTCTATGGTGCTGACCCTCTGTACCGGACATCTTCCGACCGCCAGCACCTCAGTGTCTCGAAGTGTCAGGTGCTGAGCGACCGAGCAGCCGCCATGGTCAACGGCTCGAACCTGACGCTCCCACTTCACTTCTGGACATCTGTTCACAAAAGTTCAGTTTCGTTTGCTGACTTCAGGGTGGTGTGCCACGCTGACCATCCATGACTTCACCCGAGCCCACCCGCCGCCTCTGTCTCCTGCTGGTCGACGACAATCCAGCCGACTGTCTCCTCGCCGAGGAGGCGTTCGAGCAGTACAGCGAGCAGGTCAGTTTTAAGGTCATTCAGGACGGCCAGCGTGCGCTGGACTGGTTGCACGAGCAGGCGGCCAGGCAGTCTCTGCCTGACGTT
Source organism: Deinococcus hopiensis KR-140 (assembly GCA_943327755.2). GTDB lineage: Bacteria > Deinococcota > Deinococci > Deinococcales > Deinococcaceae > Deinococcus > Deinococcus hopiensis_A. Next base: position 12,163 of record CALPYF020000007.1, on the reverse strand, counting down.
GTGCTGCTCGACGTCAACATGCCCGGCATGACCGGCTTCGAGGTGTTGAGCGCCCTGCGGAACGAAGCGACCTTCCGGCACCTGCCCGTGGTGATGCTCACGACCTCCACCCGCCAGGAAGACATTGACCAGGCGTACGAACTGATCGCCAGTTCCTATCTCGTGAAGAATCCAGACTTCCGGGGCTTCCTCGAGCAGATCGACAGTCTGGTGCGCTTCTGGAGTCGGGTGCGGTTCCGGCAGCAGCCTCCCCAGGTCCGCTGACAACCAGCGCGACCCGCAAGGAAGACGCAGTGGGGCGCCGAAGAGACTGTCCATGCCCTGCCTGACATCAGCGCGATCAGTGGATAGACACGCCCCGGCTGTCCACCGACCCGTCGCGCCCACGCCAGTCAGGGCAGACTGAGCCGTATGGCCTTACAGGTGCCGCCACGACCACTGCAGGTGCTGCTCATCGGCGATGAGCCGGCAGCCTGCCTGCTGACCGCCGCCGCCTTCGAGCCCTACGCCCACCTGGCCCACCTGCACACCCTGCGGGCGACTGGGGAGGCCATCAGCTGGCTCCTGGCGAAAGCGGAAGAGCGGGAACTCCCGGACGTCATCCTGCTGGTCAAGGGTGCTGCGGCTTGAGAAGCTGAAGTCCAGGGGGCGACCCTCAGTGTCAGCCAGCGGGCATGGTCGGCAATGGCCTGACCGCGCGCCGAGGGCTGCGGATCAGGGTGGACACCACGACCCCCAGTCAGGCCCAGGCTGTACAGCGTGCCCAGAATCTCCGGGCGGCCCTCCAGGCTTACCCTATGCGCGTGCCAGTGATCCGCGGTGGCCCTCAGGCAGGCGGCCACCAGGACGGGGGCCAGAGCGTCGTCAAGCAGCATTTTTCGGCGTCCGACCGGAGATAGGGGCACGTTCAGATAGCCCAGCGCACCCAGCCGGGCCAACGTCGCACTTTTCATCTGGGCCCGCCCCAGACTGAAGGTGTCCACATCCCGGCCGCAGATGCGCTCCAGCACGGCCAGCAGAGCGCTGGAGGCGGAAGTGGGCAGCCGGAGACTCAGGCGCATCAGCCTGTCCTGTACGCGGTCGAACAGATCCAGGCGGGTGCGCTCGTCGGCTAGCACGCTCGCGATCAGCGGCGCGGGCACCCGGTAACGCCCGGCGGCCTGCTGGATGTCCGCGCGGGCCGATGCATCGAAGCTGACATGCCGCAGGCGCAGCAGCCTCCAGGAGGGAAAGTGGGGCGTCATCGTGGTCATGCCCCCAGGGTGCGCGTCCATGGTAAAGGGGCGGTACACCGCGCCGCGCGGCGCACACGCTGTCGGGGTTCACTCCAGCCGGTCGCCCGCTGGAGCTCATCGGTTCCACCACCAGCGCAGGGCCAGCACGGTCGCTGCCAGCGCCCCCATCCCGAGCAGCATCTCACGGCCGCGCTGTTCCAGCACCGGCAGCAACGCTGGGCCAAAGCGCCACAGCAGGGTCTGCCACACGCCCACGTGCAGCGCGGCGCCGAGCAGACTCAGCGCCAGGTACTTCGGCCAGGGGTAGGCGGTCATGCCGGCCAGTAGCGTGACCGGGGTGCGCAGGCTGCCCACCGTGCGGCTCACCACGATCAGGGGCGCGCCCCAGTGGGCCAGCAGCGCCTCATTGCGCTCATTCTGCACGGCCGCCCGCCAGCGCGCGGGCAGGCGCTGCCCGCCCCAGCGGCCCAGGGTGTAGCCCAGCGCGCTGCCCAGCCAGTTGCCCAGCACGCCCCACAGCACCGCGCTCAGCAGCGTGGTGTGTCCGGCGTCGATCGTCGCCACCTGCGCGATCATCGGAATCACGCCGGGGATGCCGGGAATGCCCGCGCCCTCCAGACTCAGGAGGGCGAAGGTCATCAGGTTGAGTAACAGCGGATCGAGGCCCGCCAGCCACAGGCGCAGGTTCACCGCGTCAGGGCGCCCGCCGTGCCCACCGTGTAGCCCCGCTCACGGGCGACTTTGAGCAGATCCGGCAGGGCGGCCAGTCCGTCGGGGGCGTTGTCGTGCAGCAGGATGATGCCGCCGGGGCGCAGGCTGCGGGCAAAGCGGGCCTCGACCGTCTCGACCCCCGGATTCTGGAAGTCGCCGGGATCGTCCGTCCAGAAGACGGTGGTCAGTCCCAGCCCCTCGGCGATCTTCAGGACGCGGGCGGAATACTCACCCCCGGGCGGGCGGAAGTAGCGCACGGGCTGGCCGCTCAGGCGGGTGAGCAGGTCGTTGGTGCGCTTCAGTTCCGCCGTGATCTGCGCGTCGCTGAGCTTCGGCAGTCGGACGTGGTGGAAGGTGTGGTTGGCGACCTCGTGCCCACCCCTGACCATGTCCTGTACGAAGTACGGGTAGGCCTGGGCGTTGCGCCCGATCACGAAGAAGGTGGCCCGGGCGCCGGCCCGCTGCAGGGCGTCGAGCACCAGCGGGAAATACAGCGGGTGCGGCACGTCGTCGAAGGTCAGGGCCACCTGCCGCCGGGCAGGATTGCCCTTGAACAGCAGCCCGCCGCGCACGCCGCCGCCGGTCTGCGCGGTCGCCTGGGTCAGCCGCTGATAGAGCAGCTCGGCCTGGGTACCAAAGAAGACCGGCAGCCGCTCGAGTTCTTGGAGCGGCGTCAGTTCGGGCTCGGGCGAACTCGTCCCACCCTGCGTCCAGACCCGGTCGTAGGTTCCGGCCCCCAGCGCCGCCTGGAAGGTCTGGAGCTGGATCTGCGGCACCGAGAGGGTCAGCAGAGGCAACGGCCCGCCGAAGCCCCGGTAGGTCTCCTGGTGGTACACGCTGACATCGACCTCAATCAGTGCCGGGTCGGCCCGGAAGGCGCCCAGCACGCTCTGGATCGCCAGCGTACGCGCCCGGGCGACTGTAGCCTCGCGCCCGGGCAGCAGGATCAGGGCGTGGGCCGCCCGCACGAAACTGTTGCTCAGCACCTCCACCCGCTGCACGCCGGGCACGGCCGGGGTCAGGCGCAGGGTGGCCAGCATGGGGGCCGGCCGGGTGCCGGGGGCCACCGGCTGCACCTGGCCCGGGGCCGTCACCGGCGGGATGGGCGCGGGGCGGACAGACGGTGTCGGTGACCTCTGGGCCGGGGCGGTCTGGGCCAGCGCCGCACCTCCCAGGGCGGCGCACAGCAGTAAGTGTCTCATGGCTGCAGGCTAGCGGGCGACGGTATAGCTCGGGTATACCGGGGTTCCGAAGGGCCAGAGATCGGGAACTGGGGAAGCAACGGGCAACGTCGCCCTTCTGGAACCAGCGCGGTCACAACTTCCAGATTAGGCCACGCCGCGAGAGCTAGGCCAGCGCCAGCCAGGCCGCCAGCACATAGCCCAGGGTGTACAGCCAGCCGCCCCACCACGGGCCCAGGCCCTGCTGGGCCAGCCCCAGCAGGGCGCGCTGCATGGAGGTCTCCTCCCCCGTCCAGGTCACGCTCCAGACCTGCAGTACCCAGACCTTGATCACGATCGGCAGCACGTAGCCGGCCAGGGCGTTGCGGCCCGGGATGGTCAGCGGGGACAACAGGCAGTGTCCCCAGGCCACGCGGCCCGAATCGGCCAGCGTGTACGTGCCCAGCAGGCCCAGGGTGTCCAGCCTCGCCGAGAGCAGGATGTAGGGCGGCGTCCATAGGGCCTTGCTCAGCGGCGGGGCGCTCAGGGGCCCCGCCGCAGCGCCCGCGAGCACGAGCGACGTGCCCAGGGCCAGCAGGCGGGGCATGGCGCCCGCCGACCGCTGCTGCAGCACGCCCCCGGCGAGGCTGCCCAGGATGACCAGCGCGGCGGTGGGGATCACCGAGGGCAGCCCGCGCAACCCGAGCGGGCCCAGCCAGGTATTCACGGCCACCAGCGGATGCGAGGTCTCGCTGACGATGCCGACGCCCCCCGCGTGGGCGGCCAGACCCAGGAACAGGCCGTACCCGCCCAGCAGGGCCGCGGCCAGCGCCGCCTGCACCCACGCGTGGGCGCCGACCACTAGGCTACCGATCACTGTGGACAGGACGATCAGCTGCAGCACGCCCAGGCCCAGGGTGAAGCGGTGTTCGGTGACGCTGGTCAGCCCGGCCCCGACCAGATAGAGCAGCGCCGTTCGGGAAAGCAGTCGGCGCAGGCGCTCTCCGGGACGCACGCCGGCGCGCTGCGCCGCCGCGTGTGAGAAGGGCAGCGCCACGCCCGCGCAGAACAGGAACCAGGGGGACACTAGGTCAGTCAGGGTCACGCTGCCAAAGGGGGCGTGCGTGAGCTGCGCCGGCGTCCAGCTGCCCAGCGCGACATCGTTGACCAGCAGCATCAGCAGCACGGTCAGTCCACGCCAGGCGTCCAGCGCCGTCAGGCGGGCGGGGGGGCCAGGCGGCGCGGCGTTCCCGGGGATGAGGGCCGGGCCCGTCACCCTGAAACCGGCTTGCAGACGCTGGCCCTGGACGGTGTGGCCGCCTGCTGTCGGGGAAGGGGGGCAGGCGCCTTGCCGCCACCGGGCGGTGGAGGGCGACGCTGAAGCACCGGTCGGTGGCGGATGGCCATGCCTCAGCGTCCCGCGCCCAGGTTAACGCGCGGTACACCCGGCCGGGAAACCCCGGTGTCATCGGTCTGAGCTGGCGCTGGGTCGGGGTGGGGAAAGCCGGTCGCCGGGCATCGGCGTCACAACACCCGGGCCCTGCAGGGGCCTGTCACGCCAGCCAGGACTCCGGTTTACGGCGCCTTTACAGGGCTATACGCTGCTTTTACCAGGTTCCGGCACACTCCCTGCAAGCAGAGGCACCCCGCCGCTGCTTCCACCCAAGGAGAACGACCATGACGACGAACCTCAGAACCGTGTTACTCGCCCTCGCCACCGCCGCTGCCGTCGCCGTGCCCCTGGCCGGCTACGCCTTCGCCCAGACCGAGTCCCCGGCCCAGACGATGAATCAGAGCCAGGGACAGAAGGAAGGGCCTGAAGGCACGGAAGTCGCCGAGGGCAGCGAGGCCAACGATACCCCCGCCTACACCGGCAGCATCCAGCTGCCCGCTGACAAGAACGGCGCGGAAGTGCCGGACGCCCAGGAGCAGGCGCAGTTTCAGGCCCTCGCCAAGATCACGCCCGATCAGGCCAGGCAGGCCGCCCTGACCGCCGTCTCCGGCACCGTGACGAGCGTGACGCTGGGCGACGAGAACGGCAGCCTGGTGTACGAAGTGCTCATCGGCAAGACCGATGTGAAGGTCGATGCGGGCAATGGCAAGGTGCTGCATCAGGACGCCGCCGATAGTGAGAGCGGCGAAACGGAAGGATCGGAGACGGGCGAAGCCGGCGGCTGATCCAGGCTGACCCCCAAAAAGAGGAGCACCCCGGCCCCAATGGCCGGGGTGCTCCTCATGTGACCTGCTCCCCAACACCACCCCTTCTGCTCCTCAGGGATGGGCGCTGAAAAACTCACCGATCTGGCGCCCGATGCTCGCGTTCATATAACCGCCGGACAGGTGTGGCCCTCGCACCTGCAAGACCTGCACGTCGGCCCCGGCCCGCCGGGCCAGCGCGGCCAGACGCTCCCCGTTGGCGGCGCTGGGCACGGCGGTGTCCTGCGGACTCACCACCGTCAGGAGCGGGGTCAGCCGGCCACTGAACTGGGCGAAATCGTTCACCGGGTCATGGCCACTCAGACTGCCACCTCCGTAAGCCCGGCGCACACTCTGGCCGCGCCGCTGCGAGGTGCGCACGGCGTCTTTCAGGTTGACGCGCCCGGCCACGAGGGCGGTGGCCTGCACCGGCACCCCGAGGGTCTGGCGGTAGGCCGTCAGTGTGGCGGGCAGGCCCCCCATCGAGATGCCCAGGGTGTACAGCCGGCCGTTGCCCTGGTAGTGCGGCCTAGCGGCCTGGTAGACCCGCTTGATATAGGCCAGCGCCCCGGGACTGCCCCAGGTCTCACGCCCGCCGTCGTTGCTCAGCAGCAGCACGTAGCCCTGAACGTCGATGGCGTCGACGAGGGTGTCGAAGGGCGGATGCGTGACGCCGTCCAAGGCCTGCCCGCCCCGGCCGTGCGAGACGATCACTAGGGCGCAGCGGGCCTGGCGGCAGCGCGGCGGCACGACGAGCTGGGCGGCGCCCTGGGGGTCGGGAATTGGCCGCGACGCCCGGCCATCCGGCTCCACGGTCCAGCCCGCCGTTGGGGGCGTTGCGGGCGGGCGTTGGGCCAGAGTCAGGGCCAACAACACGATCAGGGTGCTCGGGGGTGGGATGGACACAGGACAGCTCCTTGCAGGGGGCGGTGAGGCAGAAGGGGATGATGTCGTTGGGCAGAGCCATCAAGGCTCTGCCCAGTGAATCAGGGGGCGAGGTAGACTGGGAATCAGATCAGGTGAAGCGCCGCTCACGTCGGGGAGCCCGGCCCCTGCGAGGCGGGCCGGTTCTCGGCCGGCAGTGGGGCGCCACGCTCCGGGCGGGTGGCCGCCGCCCAGTCGAGGACCAGTCCCAGGGTGACGCGGACATCCAGGACACCGGCGCCACAGGGTCTCGCACGAATTCGGTCGCACTGCCCACGGGCAAAGGGCTGGGCGCTGCGCCGCAGGATGGCGGCCACCTCGGCCGGGTGCAGGCCGAGACGGTCGGCCAGCAGCAGACTGACGGCGCCGGCCACCAGGGGCGCGGCAAGACTGGTGCCGATTCTCTCGACCTCGCCGCCGCCGGGCTGCAGCACGTCGCTGCGCTCGGTAGCGGTGCCGCCTGGAGCCGCCAGAGGCACGGCCGCGCCCCAGTTGGAGGAGGGGGCCCGGCGGCCCTGGGTGCCCGTCGCGGCCACGGTGATGACCCCCTGGCAGCCTCCCGGGGTGGAGCGCGCGGCGGCGCGCGAATTGCCGGCGGCGACGACGATCACGCTGCCGTGGGCGGTCATTTCGTCCACCGCGCGCTGCATGGTCGGGGCGCAGCCCGTTTAGGGGACGTCCCTGAGCTTGACCGAGGCGGTGATCACACGGGCCGGATGGAGATTGACTGGCACTCCCGGCACCGGCATCGGCACCCCTGCCGCCCAGCGCAATCCGTCCACGGCGTCGGCCAGCGTGGCGGTGTCGGCCCGGCCTATGATCCGGACGTGCAGTAGCCGGGCAGACGGGTTGACCTGATGAACCAGGCCGGCAACCGCCGCGCCGTGGTACCCGACCCCGCCGCGTGAGGCCCAGGCGTGTGGATCGCGGCCGCCGCCGTCCCCGGTGATGCTGGGATCGCTGATGAAGTCGTAGCCGGCCTGCTGCACGCCGCTGAGGTAGGGCTGCGCCGACATCCCGGTGTCGAGGATGGCCACCGTGACGGCCGGCACTCCCACGCGTGTCTCCAGCGCCGGCAGCCCGATGGCCGCCAGATCCCAGGGCACCTCGCGGCGCCCCTCGATCCAGCCGCCTAGCAGGGCCGCCGCGAGCGTGCCCCCCGTCATCCACAGCCACCGCCGACGCCTGCCTGGAGCCTGCCTCACGGAGGTTGAGGACCGGTATAGCGAGCCTGCCCCCAGGTATACCGGCACTTTACCTGATCCGTACAGACTGCGGACATGGCCACCCTGTTTCGCTGCGTTCCCCGTCCCCCCGGGCGCAGTCCTGGCGCTCAGCGGCGTCGCGCTGCCGCTGGGCGTGCTGGGCGTCCTGAGCGCCGAGGTTCTGGAACGCGAACCCCTCTCCCCCGAGCTGGCCGTCATGCTGTGGCTGCACCTGCACAGCCCGGCCTGGCTGGTGGCCCTGAGCCAGGGCTTCCACGTCCTTGGCAGCCCCCTGGTGATGTGGCCGGCCCTGCTGTGGCTGAGGCGCCGCCAACCCCAGGCCATGTTCGCGGGGCTGGCCCTGTGGGGGGCGACCGGCGCGCAGTGGGGACTCAAACAGCTCTTCGAGCGGGCCCGACCCGACCTCTGGCCGCGCTCCGTGCCCGAGCACGGCTACGCCTTTCCCAGCGGGCACACCACGGTGGCGGCGGCGCTGGCCCTCGTGCTGATGGTGCTGGCCTGGCACACGCCTCAGCGATGGCTGGTGGTCACCGTGGGCGCGGGCTACGCGGCCCTGATGGCGCTCTCGCGGGTGGTGCTGGGTGTGCACTATCCAAGCGACGTGCTGGCTGGGATACTGACGGCGATGGTCACCGTGCTGGGCCTCTTCCTGTTGCTGCGCCCGGGCCGGGCGGGGGGCCGCTGATGCGCGTGCTCATCGTCGAGGACAATCCGCATATTGCCGAGCTGCTGCGCGACGGCCTGAGCGAGGACGGGTACGAGTGCGACCACGCCGGGGGCGCCACCGAGGGTGAGGAACTCGCCCACCTCTTTCCCTTCAGCCTGATGATTCTGGACGTCATGCTGCCCGAGGGCATCGACGCCGGCTATCAGCTCGGCCGCCGCCTACGGGCGCAGGGGGTGAGCACGCCGATCCTCTACCTCACGGCGCGCGGCGCCGTCGAAGACCGGGTCGAGGGGCTGGAGGCGGGCGGAGACGACTACCTGGTCAAACCGTTTGCCTTCAGGGAATTGCGCGCGCGCGTCCGGGCGCTGCTGCGCCGGGCGAGCGGCAACGCCCACAACACCCTGCCTCTGCCCGGCGGCTGGGTCATGGATCTGGGCGGCCGGGAGCTGTACCGAGCCGGCGTGCGCGCCGAACTGACCCGCCGGGAGTTCGGGCTGCTGGAGCTGCTGGGCCTCAACGCGGGCCGGGCCTTTACCCGCGACAAGATCATCGACCGGCTCTGGAGCGGCGAGAGCGGCGTCGAGCCCAAGGTAATCGACGTGTATGTCAGCACTATCCGCCGCAAGACCGACGACGCCCTTATCGACACCCTGCGTGGGGTGGGCTACCGCCTGGGGCGGCCGGAGTGATCCAGCACCTCAGCCTGCGGGTCAAGCTCACCCTGGGCTACGTGCTGGTATTCACGGTGACCGTATTGCTCGGGGGCGGCGGGGTGTACTACGCGGCACGCAGCGCACTGACCGAGTCGCTCGACACCACCCTGCGCGAAACCGCTAGCGTAGCGCGGGCCAGCATCGTGCTGGCTGGCGCCACGGCGAGTTTCGCCCCGCAGCTTCGCCCGGCCGGCGACCTGCACATCGAACTGTACCGCCCTGACGGCACGCTCCTGGCCCAGGTCGGAGACGGCGACGAGCGGTCCGTGAGCGAACTGCGGCCCGGCCTGAGCACTACCGCCGAGCGCCGGGTGCTCACCCAGCAGATAGGCGGTCTGTATCTCAGGGTGTCGCGGCCCAGTGAAACCCTCAGTGAGTTCCTGGATACGCTGGCCCGGCTGCTGCTGCTGGGCAGCGGCGGGATGATCCTGGCGGCCTGCGCGGCGGGCTACTGGCTGGCCAACCGCGCCCTGCGGCCGGTCGACGCGGTGGCCCGCACGGCCGAGCTGATCGCCGCCCAAGGCGACTACGCCCAGCGCGTGCCGTCGGCCCCGGGCGGCGACGAGATGGCCCGGCTGACCCGCACGGTCAACACCATGCTCGACCAGCTCGCCGGCACCATCGATCGTGAGAAGCAGTTTGCCCGCACCGCCGCACACGAACTGCGCACGCCGCTGACCGCCCTGCGCGGCCGCCTCGACCTGACCCTGGAGCGGCCCCGCGACGCCGCCGAGTACGAGAAAGCCCTGCGCGGCATGCGGGGCCGGGTCGAGGCCCTGGGCCGCCTCACCGAGGGCCTGCTGGCCCTGGCCCGAAGTGACGCGTCCGCGCCGCTGCAGCCGGTCGATCTGGCGGCCATCGCCATCCAGGTGAGCGAGCAGTACGAGGAGGCGGCCGCCGAACGGGGCCAGGTGCTGAGGCTCGATCTGGAGGAGGGCTGGGCGCTGGCCGATCCGTCCGGGCTGGAACGCGTGCTGAGCAACCTGCTGGAGAACGCCCTGAAATATGGGGCCGGCCCTGAAATCCGGGTGAAGGTGAGACCGCAGATCCTGAGTGTCTGGAGTGCCGGGCCGGGCCCCGATCCGGCCCAGTGGCCCCGCTTGCTCCAGCCCTTCGAGCGCGGCGCGGGCGTGCAGGGCGTGAGCGGCAGCGGGCTGGGCCTGGCGCTGGTGGCAACCCTGGCCGCGCGCTGGGAGGCCCGGCTTGAGCCCGAGTGGAGCGGGGACGGCTTCCGCGTAACCCTGCGCTTTCTGGGAGCGCCGTGACCGTGCCCGAATCGCTCTGGCCCACCCGGCTCGCGGTGGTCGCGGTGATCGGGCTGAACCTCCCCCTGAGTGAGCAGCTCACCTTCGGGCCGACCTGGCTGCTGCCGGCCCTCGAGACGCTGCTGCTTCCGCTGAGCCTGCTGCGCGGCCGGGCGCGTCACCGCTTGGTGCACCTGGGCCGCCGGGCCGTAGACATGGACAGCGCGCGGCTGGTGCGCACGCTCGCCGTGCTCCACCTAGGCAACCTGGCCTCCTTGACCCTGTTGGTGCTCGGCCTGTTGGGCGGCGGTGGCCCAGGCGCCACGGCCCTGCTCGCCGGCGCGCTGAGCATCTGGGTGACCAACGTGCTGGTGTTCTCGCTGTGGTACTGGGAACTCGATCAGGGGGGGCCGCTCGGGCGCGGCGACCCGGGGGCACCGCTGGACTTCCTCTTCCCGCAGCGCACGGCGCCGGGGCTCGCGCCGCTGGACTGGCGCCCGGAATACCTCAATTATCTGTTCGTAGCTTTTACCAACTCCTCGGCCTTCAGCCCGACCGACACCCTGCCGCTGACCCGCCGGGCCAAGGGCCTGATGACCGTGCAGGCCCCCACCTCCATGCTCACCGTCGTGCTGGTCGCCAGCCGCGCGGTCAACATCCTCAAATGACCCGCCTGAAACGTCCCCGCTCTCGCGCGCTGCTGCTGGCCACGCTGGTGATCTCACTGCTCGCCCTGGCCGCCTGGATCAACCTGCCCCAGGTGGGCCTGCTCTTCGATGGCAGCGCCGATCGGGTCGCTGCGCTGCCCGCCGCGCCCGCCTTCCGGGCCGGACAGCGGGTGCTGATCCTCTCGCCCCACCCGGATGACGAGACGCTGTGCTGTGCGGGGATCATCCAGCAGGCCCGGGCCGCCGGCGCCCAGGTCTCGGTGGTCTGGGCCACCGCCGGGGACGGCTTTGAGTTCGATGCCATCCTGACCCGCCGGGTGCTCGACCCCACCGCGCAGGACATGCAGGCCCTGGGCAACCTCCGGATGCTCGAGGCGCGCCGCGCCGCCGGGGTGCTAGGCATACCCCCGGAGCGCACCTTCATGCTGGGCTACCCGGACGGCGGACTCTTCCGGCTGTTCACGTCCAATTACGATGAGGCCTACACCTCGCCAGCCAGTGGCGCGGTGGCGGTCTACGTGCGGGGCGCCCTGAGCCCCGGCGCCCCCTATACCGGGCGCGCCCTGGAGGCCGACCTGCGGCGGGTGCTCGACCGGGTGCGGCCGGACGTGGTGTTGGCCCCCGCACCGCAGGATTTCCACCCGGATCACCACACGCTCACCTACATCGCGCTGCGGTTGCTGGGCGAGCGGCAGCAGAGTGGGCGCCTGCGCTACTGGGTGGTGCACGGCGGTCTGGAGTGGCCGGTGCCCAAGGGCCTGCACCCCCAGCTCCCCCTGACCGTGCCGCCGCTGGCCCGCGGCCTGCCCTGGACGCGGGTAGATCTCACGCCGGCCCAGGAGGAGACCAAGCGCGCCGCCACCGAGACCTACCAGACCCAGACCCGCATCATGGGGCGCTTCATGCGGGCCTTCGTGCGGCGCAACGAACTGCTGAGCGCCGAGCCGCTGATGGAGACACGTGATGCCCAGCCCTGAGTCAGGAGAGCGGCGACGTTCCTGAATCCTCCAGGTTTTAACCCCCGTCCGATCCTGGTGCGTTAAGGTACGGCCGTAACCCAGGCCTGCCGCACCCCGTCGACCGCCGAAACCGGGGGTGAACTTGCGCCTGCTGCTCGTTGAGGATGATCCCCGTATTGGAGCGCACCAAAATCCAGGGGTTACACTGCGTTTCTGAAGGCGGGGTACCACTGGCGAAACAGGTCTTCGAGCTCGTTGTTGAGTACCCGCGTCCTGATTTGCAACAGCAGATGGGCCCCGCGCGGTGTCCAGTGAGCCGCGCCCAGATTTGTGGCCAGGTCAGGTTGGCGGGTCTGACGGGCGAACAGACGAAGCAATCCGGGCTCTGTACGCGCTGGGCGCAAGATGATCGAGCGAGGAGTGCGGCCTGAGGTTATTCTAGTCCCCCCTCCAGGTTTCG